>NZ_JBHTBJ010000006.1:0-319022 GCF_042664765.1 Paractinoplanes rhizophilus
GGTGGTTCGCCGCCGTCGTCGGGTAGTTGTCGGGTGCGTAGGGCGAGTCGGCAGATGTCGATGAGGGCGTCGGCGCGGCGTTGGGCGGGGGTGCGGTCGTCGGTGGGGGTGGGGCGGGTGAGGGGGTGCAGGGCGGCGTGGATGGTGGCGGCGTCTTCGGCGCTGAGTACGCCGGTGATGCGGACGAGGCCGTCGAGGGGTAGCGACAGGGTCAGACTGCGTCGGCGATGGGCGCGGGTTTCTTGGCGGGTGAGGGCGGCTTCGTCGGCTTGGTCGGCCAGGTGGGGGGCGATGTGGGTGAGGATGCGGTCGCCGACGCGGCGGAGTTGGTAGGCGGGCAGCCGCCCGGCCATCTCGATCATCGTGTGCTCGGCCTGGTCGATGATCTCGGTGACGGTCTGAGGGGTGAGGCCGGGGTCGGTGATGTCGGCGAGGTCGGTGGGGATGGTGTCGATGGTGGCGGCGATCGCGGTGGCTTGGCGCAGGTCGAGGTGGCCGTGGATCAGGGCTTGTTCGATGGCGGGGTGGTGCAGGGCGGTGGCGGCGTCGGCGAGGTCGCGGGCGGGTTGGGGGTCGAGGAGCAGCAGCGCGCGTAGCCAGTGGCTGGTGGAGCGGTAGCCCTGGGTGGTGGGCACGCCGCGGGTGGTGGCCTGCTGGACGAGGCGGGCTTGCAGGGTGAGGGTGGCTTGGTGCAGGCGGTGGGCGCGGCGCAGGGCCTCGGTGAGTTCGTCGTCGGACAGCGGCCACACCGGGGCGGCGGCGAGTTTCGCCGCGTCCTCGCCCAGTTGCTGCAGGTCCGTCATCACGGGACCCATTCTCGAACACCTGTACGACACTTCTCGGGCGGGCCGAGCCACCCCAAAGATCCACATTCACCATTTGAATACCGACCTCAGGGCGGCGGAATGGAGAGACCACAGGGCGGAGTGGACGCACCGGACTCGGACCCGATGGCGAAGGCTCACGTGCTGAGCGGCAGCCGGGCGGGGCGGGCCGACCATCGGCCCTCCTCCAGGCGTACGCGAATGGGGTGATCGAAGGCCGAGGAAACGCTCGCCGTCGTCATCGTCTCCCGGGCCGGGGCCGGAGGCCACGACCCGCCGTCACGGAGCAGAAGCGCGTAGGTCGTGGGTGACGGCAGCAGGCGGCTGATCGGGGTAGGGCCGCGCTCCCCTGGGAGAGGTGGGCCGGCGGTCGCCGGAGCGATGGTCCAGGCCGAGGGTGGACAGCAGCCGTCCGGCGAAGGAGAGGTCGCCGGGGCAGGGCGCCAGCGCATCGAAGGTCGACCGAGCCGGTCAGGCCGGTGAGGTGACGGTGAGCGGCGAGCGCGATGCGGTGTGATCCTGCCCATCGGGACAGCCCGGAAGCCCCTGTGGCAGCCTCATAGGGTGCGCCGCCTGCCCCTCTACGCCGAGTCCGCGCTCGCGCTCGTCGCGGGGCTGGCGGCATTCGTGCTCACCGCCCTCGTCGCCACGTTCCTGCGCCACCATGTGCCGCAGGTGCCGGCGGTGGTGCTCGGCGTCGCGCTGCTGGCCGGCGTGCTGGCGACGGCTCGGGCGTTCGGGATCCTCTACGCGCTGCCGGTCGGGGTGGCGGCGATCGAGGCGTTCGACTGGTTCTTCCTGCCGCCGCTGCGCGACTTCGACGACTCCGCGATCATCCTGCTCGGCCTGTTCATCGTGATGGCGGTGATCGTCGGCTCGGTGGCGACGGCGGCCACCCGCCGCGCGGTGCAGTCCGAGCGGGCACATGGTGAGCTGCTGGACGAGCAGGTCGCGCTGCGCCGGGTCGCCACCCTGGTGGCCGGCGGCGCCGCGCCGGAGGACGTGTTCGGCGCGATCGCCGACGAGCTGGCCGGGCTGATCGGCGCCGACTCGACGTTCGTCACCCGGCTCAACGAGCCAAGCTCCGCCGGAGCCCGGCTCAACGAGCCAAGCTCCGCCGGAGCCCGGCCCAACGAGCCGAGCCCCGCCGGAGCCCGGCCCAACGAGCCGAGCCCCGCCGGAGCCCGGCCCAACGAGCCGAGCCCCGCCGGAACCGTGTGGCGGTCCGGCGAGGAGGGCGGGCCATCGGAAACGCCCGAGTCGGTGACCGTCGTGGGCTCCTTCGGCGGGCTGACCGCGGACCTGCCGGTCGGGCACCGGATCGTGCTGACCGACGCCATGCTGCTGCACCGGGTGGTGACCACCGGCGAGGCCGGCCAGCTGACCGGGCCGGAGCTGCGGGCCGGGCCGTTCGGCGTTCTGGTCGCCAAGCTCGGCATCCGGGTGGTGTTCGCCGCGCCGATCGTGGCCGGCGGCCGGCTTTGGGGCGTGGTGGTGGCCGGCACGGCCCGCCCGGCCTTCCCCGAGGGCACCGAGGAGCGGGTCGGCGACTTCATCGATCTGGCGGCGCTGGCCATCGCCAATGCGCAGGCCGTGCAACAGCTGCGCGCGCTGGCCGAGGAGCAGGCGTCGCTGCGCCGGCTCGCCGTGCTGATCGCCCAGGACACCGCGCCGGAGCTGGTTTTCTCGGCGGTGACCAAGGAGGTGCTGCGGCAGTTCGGCAGTGGAACCGCCCGGCTGATCCGCTACGAGCTGGACGGCTCGGCGACGCTGCTGGCCAACGAGGGGACGTCCGGGCCGCACGTGCGGGTCGGCCACGTGTGGGAGGGCTACCCGCCCGAGGGCATCACCGCCACGATCCACCGCACCGGGCAGACGGCCCGGGTGCACGACTTCCGGGAGCTGCCGGGCGGCCGGAAGTACGCCGACGAGGGGCTGATCTGGGCCGTGGGCATGCCGATCCACGCGAACGGCCGGCTCTGGGGGATGATCGCGGTCGGCTCGGGCGAGGGGCGGCTGCCGGACGACCTCGAGGCCCGGCTGGCCGAGTTCACCGACCTGGTGGCGGTCGCGGTGGCGAACGCGCAGAGCCGCGCCGAGCTGATCAGTTCCCGGGCCCGCATCGTGGCCGCCGCCGACGAGGCGCGCCGGCAGATCGAGCGGGACCTGCACGACGGCGCCCAGCAGCGGCTGGTCGCGCTGGCCCTGCGGCTGCGCGCGGCGACGGCCGACGACCTGCCGGATCTCTCGGCCGATCTGCTGGTCGTCATCGACGAGCTGCGGGAGCTGTCCCGGGGCATCCACCCGGCCGTGCTGTCCGATTCCGGCCTGCGGCCGGCGCTGCGGGCGCTGGGGCGCCGTTCGCCGCTTCCGGTGGAGATCGACGTACGCCTGGACGGCCGGCTCCCGCAGCCGGTCGAGATCGGCGCCTACTACGTCGTCTCGGAGGTGCTCACCAACGCGGTCAAGCACGCCGCGGCCACGGTCGTCACGGTGCACGCGTCGGTGGCGCGGGACCGGCTGGTGCTGGTGGTCAGCGACGACGGCCGCGGCGGGGCGGACCCGGCGCGCGGTTCCGGCCTGGTCGGGCTCAAGGACCGGATCGAGGCGCTGGGCGGCACGATCGACGTGCGCAGCCCGGCCGGCGGCGGCACGACGATCACCTGCCGCGTGCCGGTTGGTCACAAGTAGCGTTAGCAGGAATGCGTACGCCGGGGACCGCTGCCACTCTGGTGCGGTGACATTGCGCTGCCTGCTCGTGGACGACAACGAGCACTTCCTCGCCGCCGCCCGTGACCTGCTCGAACGGGAGGGGCTGGCGGTCGCCGGCGTCGCCGGCCGGATCGAGCAGGCGCTGGCGCTCGCCGCCGAGTTGCGGCCGGACGTCGCGCTGGTCGACATCAACCTGGGCGAGGAGAGCGGCTTCGACCTGGCCGCGCGCCTCCACCCGATCCCGGTGATCATGATTTCGACCCACGCGGGCGACGACTACGCGGACCTGATCGAGGCCAGCCCGGCGATCGGCTTCGTCTCGAAGATCGCGTTGTCGGCCCGCGCCGTCCAGGATCTGCTCGCGACCGCTCGGCCGCGGTAGCGCGGCATCGATGACAGCTAGATCGATGACAGCTAGGGTGTCAGGGCGCGCTCGTACCAGGTGCCCTTCTCGCCCCCGACGTGGGCCGGGTCGGCCGGGCCGGCCGGCGTGAACCCGGCCTTGATCAGCACCCGCCGGGACGCCAGGTTCCGGTCGGCGACGGCCGCCCGCAGCCGGCGCAGGCCGTGCCGGTCCGCCGACAGCCGGCACAGCTCCCGGACGGTCGCGGTCGCCACGCCCTGGCCGGTGACCTCCTGCGCGACCCGGTATCCGAGTTCCGCGGCGTGGTCCTCGATGTCGACCAGGTTGAACCGGCCGAGCACCGCGCCGTCGTCCGCGACGAGCACGTAGAAGGCGCACACGCCGGCCTCCTGCTCGGCCAGCAGCGCGTCGTACCGCTCGGCGAAGTGCTCGAAGTATTCGTCGCCGCGATCGAAGATCGTGGCCGCGAAGTAGGCGCGGTTCGCCAGCTCGAAGGCCAGAACCGCCGGGGCATGACTGGCATGGAGCGGCACCAACTCGGGCATCGCCCGACGATACGCGAGCCGGACGATGCCTAATGCGGGCTGGGCCTAATGCGGGCTGGTCCGCACGGCCGGGGCGGGCAGCCCCTCGAACCACGACGCCTCCCGTACGGCGTCGAGGATCCGCTGCCGGCCGGCCGCGTCCTGCCGGTCGACGAACAGGATGCCGTCGAGGTGGTCGGTCTCGTGCTGCATGCAGCGCGCCAGGATGCCGTCGCCGACCACCTGCACCGGGTCGCCGTGCTTGGTGTAACCCTTGGCCAGCACGTTCCTCCGGCGGCGGGTGTCCAGGTAGATCCCCGGGATCGACAGGCAGCCCTCGAAGCCGTCCTGGGTCTCCTCGTCCGGGAAGTCCAGCACCGGGTTGACCAGGTGGTCGAGCTTCAGGTCGTTGCCCGGCAGCTCGGGAGCGATCGCGAAGACCCGCAGGCTCACGCCGATCTGCGGAGCGGCCAGGCCGGCGCCGCCGGAGTCCGCCAGGGTCTCGGTCAGGTCCTTGACCAGGCGATGCAGCTCGGCGTCGAAGTCGGTGACCTCGGCGGCCGGCTTGCGCAGCACCGGGTCGCCCACCTTCCGGATGTCCAGCACAGTCATGCCACCAACGTAGACGGGCGCCCCGTCGTCCGGCATGTGACGATGAACCGCGCTCCTACTCCGCGGCCTCGCGCATGGCGTGGCGGAGCATCGCCGGGTACAGCGTGGCGTCGCTGGGTGAGGCGGCCGTGTAGAGGATCGCCGGGCGGCCGATCGCGGGGCTGCGCTTGTGGCCCGTCTCCTTCACGAAGTCCGGCGTGTTCTTCACCTTGCGGGCGAAGTTGCGGGGATCCAGCGGGATGCCCCACACCACCTCGTAGACCTCGCGCAGCTCGCCCATGGTGAACTCCGGGGCGCAGAAGACCGGCGCGAGCATCGTCTGCTCCAGCATGGTGCGGGCCCGCTCGACCGCGTCGGTGGCGATCTCGTAGTGGTCGAAGGCGAGGAAGGTCCGATCCGCCAGCGCCGACTCGACGGGCATCCACCGTGCCCCGACCGCGTCCGACCCGGGCACCGGCGACGGCAGGTGGGGCGCGATGGCCAGGAACGCCACGCTGATGATCCGGCCGCGCGGATCCCGCTCCGGATCGCCGTAGGCGCCGAGCTGGGTCAGGTGCAGCAGGGTGCCGTCGAGGCCCGTCTCCTCGTGCAGTTCGCGGTGGGCGGCGTCGCGCAAACCCTCGCCCTCGCGGATGAAGCCGCCCGGCAGCGCGAGGTGATCCTGGTACGGCTCGTTGCCGCGCCGGATCAGCAGGATCTGCAGGCTCCCGTCGCGGACGGTGAGAATCGCGAGGTCCACGGTGACCTGCACAAAGATGCGGTCCCGTCGCGGGGGCGCCACGTCCTCACTCATCGCCACGACTCTAAACCACACGCTAAATTGCCACCATGACGACGATCGGCCTGGTTGGCGCCGGGCACATGGGTTCCGGGCTGGGCTGGGCACTGCGCGAGGGCGGGCACGACGTCGTCACGTCGCTGGCGGGCCGATCGGCTCGGACGGCGCAACTGGCGCGCCAGGCGCGCCTGCGGATCGCCGACCGCCCGGCCGACGTGCTCGCCGAGGCCGACGTGGTCCTCGTGGTGACGCCGCCGGGCGCCGCCGTCGAGGCCGCCACCGAGATCGCCGCGCTGGCCGCCGGCGTCGGTGCCCGCCCGTTGGTCGCCGACCTGAACGCCACCTCGCCGACCACGGCGGGGCAGGTCGCGCAGGTGCTCGCCGCCGCCGGCCTCGACTTCGTGGACGGCTCGATCTCGGGCCCGCCACCCACCGTGCGGCCCGGCGCCCGGATCTTTCTTTCCGGCCCCCGGGCCGCCGAGGTCGCCGCCCTGCGGTGGACCCACGCCACCCCGGTTCCGGTCGGCGACCGCATCGGCGCCGCCAGCGCGGTGAAGATGTCCACCGCGTCCGTCTACAAGGGACTGATGGGCCTGCTGACCCAGGCGCTCCGCGCCGCGTCGGCGCACGGCGTCCTCGAGCCGGTCGTGGCCGACCTCGGCGACCGTTTCGGGAGCCCGTACGAGGTGGCCATGGCCGCCACCAAGGCGCACCGCTACGTCGCCGAGATGCGGGAGATCGCCGCGTCCCAGGCCGCGGCCGGGCTCACCCCGCTGCTGTTCGAGGCGTTCGCCGCCGTCTGGGCCGACGTCGCGGAGCAGCCTCTCGCCGCCGGCCGGCCGGAAACCGTCGCGCGGGACATCACTGTCCGCCAGGTGACCGACGGGCTGTGAACCGGAAGCGGGGGCCCGGAGCAGGGCCGGAAGCAGGGCCGGGAGCCAGGCCCTGAGCGGGGCGGCCCACGCCCGAAAGCGATCAGCCATCAGGCGGCCTTGGTGCAGGGCTCGTGGCGGTGCGGGGCGGGTAAGGCGGTGGGTGGCGCCGCGGGCGTGTGCCATTGGACCCGCCAGCCGGGGCGGATCACCGCGACGAGGTACGCGACGCTGCACGCCCACAGCGAGGTGGTGAGGCCGGTGGCGGCGAGGATGGCGGCGCCGGCCAGGCCGCCGAACGGGATGCCGGACCAGGCGCATGCGGTGATCAGGGTCTGCACGCGGCCGAGCAGCTCGGGCGGGATGCGCTCGTAGGTGAGCGTGCTGATGATCGGGTTGACCAGGCCCGAGCCGAGGCCGGCGACGGCGAAGACGATCAGGACCGCGTCCGGGGGCAGGCCCGCCGCCAGGGCGACGATGCGGGTGACGCCGCTGGTGACGAAGCCGACCAGGTAGGTGAGGCGGCGCGGGAGCCGGTGGCCGATCCAGGCGGCCAGCAGCGCGGTGCCGATCGATGCGGTGGCGAAGCCGCTGATCGCCAGGCCGACCAGGGCCGCGCCGTGGCCGGTGCTGCGGGCCCAGACCGGCAGCAGAACGGTGAGGAACGCCTGGTCGGCGAAGTTCGTGATGACGATCATCGTGACGATCGCGCGCAGCGAGGTGTCGTCGCGCAGGAAGGCGGCGCCGTGCCGCAGGCGGGCCACGTACGCGTCGCCGGTCGACGGCGGATAGGTGGTGGCCTCGGTCATCGCGGGCAGCACGATGGCCGCCACGAGCAGGGTCGCGATCGCCGACCACAGGGCGGCGTGCACGCCGTACCCGGCGATCAGGAGCCCGGCCAGGGCCGGCCCGGCCGCGGTGGCGGTGCGCTCGGCGGCGGTCGCCAGGCCGGCGCCGCGCTCGAGCGGCTGCCCGGCGGTGGTGGTGGCGCTGGGCAGCAGCATGCCCTTGGCCGCGGTGGCCGGGCCGTCGGCGGCGCCGATCAGCGCGGCCACCGCCATGAGCAGCCACAACGGCCGGTCGCCGGGCAGCGTGAGGATCACGATCGCGGCGGCGGAGGTCAGGTCGCCGGCGGTGCTGACCCGGCGCGGGCTGACCCGGTCGAGGATCGGGCCGGTCAGGGCCTGGATCACGACGAACGGCAGGACCTGGCAGAACGCGACCAGCCCGGTCTGCGCGGGGCTGCCGGTCGCGGTCAGCACCAGCCAGGGCAGAGCAACCAGCAGGATCCGGTTGGCGGTGACCGCGCCGGTCTGCGCGACCAGCAACCCGGCCAGAGGCCGCCACGACGCCAGCATCCCGGTGTTCTCCCCTCGCCGGTGGGTGGGCCGTTGAAAGGTCTACGTGTTTCCGATGCCGGCGGGGCAGAGCAATTGGACAAGTCAATGCCGGGGGGTGGTTTTTTGCGGATCCGGTGCTGCCGGAGTTCCGGCCGTCGTGGATCCACACTTCCCGCCGACACCTCGAAGCGCCGAACGTAGAGCGACGGCGGTGACAATGCGAGGGTGGATCCCGAAGGCCGGACCGCCCACCACGGTGGCCGACGCGCCGCGGTCATCGCCGCCGTCGTCGCCTATGCGCTGGTGGCAGCGCTGTGCCAGCCCCTGACCGGTCCCGCCCTCATCGCTGTCCTCGTCGTGGGGGCGCCGCTGTTCTCCGTCGGCGTGTGGCGCCGGCCGAGCCGCGTCCAGCCGGCCGGTCGCCGCTCCGCCGCGGTGTGGCTCGGCGTGGGCGCGCTGGCCGGGGCATTCGAACTCGGCGTCTGGCTCGGGCCCGACGACACCGCGCACCCCACCCTGAGCACGCTCGCTGACCCTCTGCTGAGCACCTACCCGGGACGGGTGATCGGCTATCTGATCTGGATCGGCGCGGGTCTGTGGTTGGTGAGCCGATGACACCACGCGCCGCCATCATCGCCGGCTTCGCCGCGATCCTGGTCCTGGCAGTCGCAACCGACCTGCTCGCCCGGCGACCGGGAGTCCGGCGACCGGGAGCCCGGCGGTCAGGAGCACGCGTACGGCCGCTGCCCGTCACCTTGACCGCGGCGCTGAGCTCGCGCGCCGGGCGCGTCATCATCTTCGCCGCCTGGCTGTGGCTGGGCTGGCACCTCCTGGCCAGGTAGCCGGCGGATCACCATTCCTTGGTGGGGCGGAGGCGGCCCTGGGTCTCAGAGCGTGCGCAGCGCCTCCACGGGGGACATCCGGGCGGCCCGGAGTGCCGGGTACCAGCCGGCCAGGGCGCCGACCACCAGGGCGGCCGCCAGCCCGGACAGCGGCGCCTGAGGCGGGATGGTGACCGGGTCGCCGTGCTGGCCACGGCGGTGGGCTGGGTCGCGGCCGGCCGGGTGCTGCGACCGGTGCACCGGATCACCGAGGCGGCCCGCAACGCCTCCGGCGGATTCGGTCTCGGGCCGGCGATCGTCGCGTCGATCGCCGGCGCCCACGGCGGCACCGCGACCGCGGGCGCCCGGCCCGGCGGCGGCCTGACCGTGACGGTCAGCCTGCCCGCCACCGGAGCGGTACCCCGCGTGATTCGCCGGACGGACCCTAATCCTCGGGTTGCAGGTCCAATGCGGCCAGGAACTCGGCCCGGGTCAGCAGCGCGCCGAAGACCGGGTGGCCCGGCTCGAAACCCCGGCCGGCGCTCAGCGCGGAGAACGGCACCGGGTCGAAGCCGAACGAGTCCACCAGCGCCGCAACGGTGTCGACCGCGGCCGGGTCGTCGCCGGCCACGCCCAGCGCCAGCCGGCCGGGGGCGCCGGCGGGCAGCCGGCGCTCGTCCATGTCGTGGTAGCCGATGTGGTTGAGCGTCTTGACCACGGTGGCGCCGGCGAGCCGCTCGGCGACCACCTCGCTGCTGCCGCGGCCGCTGTGCTCGAACGGCTCGAGCACGCCGTCGTTGGGCGGCCAGTAGTTCATGATGTCGATGACCAGCTTGCCGTCGAAGAGGGCCGGATCCAGCCCGGGGAAGGCGTGCATCGGGATCGCGAGGACGACGATGCCGGCGTCCCGGACGGCGTCGGCCGCCCAGCGGGCCTCGGCGCCCGGGGCGAGCACGGTGGCGATCAGCGCGATCCGCTTGGGGTCGCCGGAGGCCGAGATGGAGACCTGGTGGCCGGCCTCGACCGCCATCCGGGCCACGATCGGGCCGGTGTGTCCCGAGCCCAGCACGGCGATGCGGCTCATCGGGTCGCCTCCAGGTGCCGGTCGAGGGTCTGCAGGATGTCGTCGAGGGCCTCGAACTGGGCGGGGCTGAGCGCGTCGCCGAAGTGCTGCTTGATGGCGCGGGCGTGCGGGGCGGTGGCGGCCCGGAAGGTGCGGGCGCCGTCCTCGCTCAGCACGACCTCGGCGCCGCGGCTGTCGGTGACGCACTCGGCCCGCTCGATCAGGCCGCGCTTCTCCATCCGGCCCAGGTGGTGCGAGAGGCGGCTGCGCTCCCAGTCGATGGTGGCGGCCAGCTCGGAGGAGCGCAGCCGGCGGCCGGGGGCCTCGGAGAGCGCGAGCAGCACCGAGTAGTCGCCGGGGGAGAGGCCGGAGTCGGCGGCGAGCTGGGCCGCGAGGCGGCGGTGCAGCTCGGCGGTGGTGTCGATCAGCGCGCGCCAGACGACCAGCTCACGGGACGTCATCCGGCGGCGCCCGGCGGCCGCGAGAGTGTCGTTCATGCGTCACCCCAAGTGATTGACGCGTCAATAGTGCGTCACCACGATTGACACGTCCACCATCTCGGGTGTGACGTCGGAGACCGCTCAGCTCAGCGCCAGGCGGGCCACCTCGTCGGCGCAGCCCCACGAGAGCGTCATCCCGGCGCCGCCGTGGCCGTACGCGTGCACGATGTTGCCCTCCCGCTCCACACGGGCGCCGCCGTCGCGCGCCGGCCGCAGCCCGATCCGGTCGCCGAGGATCTCCGCGCCCCGCAGCCGGGGCACCAGCGCTGTCGCCCGCTCGACGATCCCCGCCGCCTCGGCCGGATCCGGCCCGGTGTCCGTGCGGTCGTCGTCGAAGGACCCGCCCAGCACCACGTCCCGGCTGCGCGGATGCACGTAGGTGGCGCCGGCCGGGTGGTCCTCGTCGCGCACCGATTCGTCCAGCCCCGGGTTCGCCGCGAGCACCACGTGCCCGCGTACCGGATGGACCCGCGCGTCGCCGCACAGCCGCGCCGCCGCCAGGCCGGTCGCATTGACCACGATCGGCGCCCGCGCCGTCGCCTCGCCGAGGTGCGCCACCCGCCGCCGTTCGACGGTCCTGATTTTCCCGCGCAGCCACCCCAGATAGACCGGCATCTCGGCCAGCGGGGCATCAAAGATCAAGGCATTCGCGTACGGGTCCGGAGCACCCCGCAGGTCGACGTGCCCGGCGGCCGGTGCCCACCACGGCAGCTCGGCGGCCGGACGGCGCAGCAGCATCCGTGTCCGGCGCAGCAGCATGCCCGGAACGCCGTCGTCGATCTGCCGCCGGAACTCCGCGTACGTGTCGGCGGCCCACCGCAGCACCCGCGGGTCCGCGGCGGTGCGGGTCGGGTACCAGACCGCCGCCGCCATGCTGGACACCGTCGCCGCCGGCTCGTCGGCCGCCCATACCGTCACGTCGGCCCCGCGCTCCTGAAGCCGGACGGCCGCGGTCAGCCCGATCACCCCGCCGCCGAGCACGATCACGTCAGTCATGTCCCGATCGTGCGCGGTGCCGTGCCCGCGAGTCCAACCGGCCGGCCCCGGGCCGCCCGATGCCTAGCTCGCGCGGTGGTAGCTGGTGACCACGACCTGGCCGTCGAGCAGGCGGGACTCGGTGGCCCGGAGGTTGAGCCGCTCCTTCGGCTCGCCGAACAGCTTGCGCCCGCCGCCGAGGACGACCGGGTGCACGGCGATGTGGTACTCGTCGACGAGCCCGTGCGCGGTCAGCGCGGCGGCGATGCTCGCGCCCCCGGTGAGCAGCAGATCCTTGCCCGGCTCGGCCTTGAGCGCGGTCACCTCGGCCGCGAGGTCGGTGCCGATGACCCGGGTGGTCCACTCGTCGCCGGGGTAGTCGTGCGAGAACACGATCTTGGGGGTGGCCCGCCAGAACGGCGCGAAGGCCAGGATGTGCGGGTCCTGGCTGATCGACTCGGCGTTCGGCCAGAAGCCGACCATCATCTCCCACACCGGGCGGCCGAACAGCAGCGTGTCGACCCGCTCGTCGAGGCTCTCGGAATAGGCGGACAGCTCCGGCCCCATCACCGGCCAGTCGAACTCGCCGTTGGGCCCGTCGACGAACCCGTCGATCGAGGTGTGCACCCAGTAAATGATCTTGCGCATGGAACCGCTCCTCCGCGTCGTGGGCCTGGCTTCGTGACGGTAGACCCCGGCCGGACGCGAAACTCATCGCCGCGTCGGCCCGCAACGTAGCGCCGGCGTACGACAAAAGCCGATGCATGCAATCCCCGGAAGCATCTTGCTTCGGGGAGGGCCGCGGGCCAGGATTGCATGCAATCGATGACGAGGGGGTCCGGTGCGACCAGCGGCGGAGCAGGCGGCGCACGTCGAGATGGTGGCGGCGGCGCGGGCCGGCGACAGCGACTGGCCGAGGCGATCATGCGCGCCCACCTCTACGACGCCCGCGCCACGATGATCGGGGAACGGTCGTGACCTTGCCCCTCGACGACCTGCGCGTGGTGGAGTTCGGCCAGCTCCTGGCCGGGCCGTTCTGCGGTCAGCTGCTCGGCGACTTCGGCGCCGAGGTGATCAAGGTGGAGGATCCGGGCCGCGGCGACCCGATGCGCGAGTGGGGCCGGGAGAAGCCGCACGGCAAGTCGCTGTGGTGGCCGGTCGTCGCGCGCAACAAGAAGTCGGTGACGTGCGACCTGCGTAAGCCCGAGGGCCAGGCGCTGATCCGCCGGCTGATCGACACCGCCGACATCGTGGTGGAGAACTTCCGGCCGGGCACGCTCGAGCGCTGGGGGATGGCTCCCGAGGCGCTGTGGGAGACCAACCCCGGCCTGATCGTCACCCGGGTCACGGGCTACGGGCAGAGCGGGCCTTACGCCGGCCGGGCCGGTTTCGGTTCGATCGGGGAGGCGATGGGCGGCATCCGGTACGTCATGGGCGATCCCGGCCGGCCGCCGGTGCGCGCGGGGATCTCGCTCGGCGATTCGCTCGCCGCGACGTACGCGTGCCTCGGCACCCTCGTCGCCGTGCACCACCGAGAGCGGACCGGCCGCGGCCAGGTCGTCGACTCGGCGATCTATGAGGCCGTGCTGGCGATGATGGAGTCGCTGCTGCCGGAGTGGGCGGTCGCCGGCTATCAGCGGGAGCGGACCGGCGTCGTGCTGCCGAACGTGTCACCGAGCAACGTGTATCCGACCGCGGACGGCGATCTGATCCTGATCGCCGCCAATCAGGACAGCGTGTTCGGGCGTCTGGCCGCCGTGATGGGCCGCCCCGAGCTCGCCACCGATCCCCGCTATGCCACCCACTCGGCCCGCGGCGCGGCGATGGCCGAGCTCGACGTCCTGATCGCCGAGTGGACCGTCACCGGGCGGGCGGACGACCTGCTGGCGCGGCTGCACGACGGGGGCGTGCCGGCCGGGCGGATCTTCCGGGCCAAGGACATGTTCGACGACCCGCACTTCGCCGCCCGCGAGGCGATCGTCACCGTGCCGCATCCCGACTTCGGCGCGATCCCCATGCAGAACGCGACGCCGAAACTGTCACACACCCCTGGCAAGGTGCGCAGCGTGGGCCCGGCCCTGGGCGATCACAACGACGAGATCTACGGCGGCCTGATCGGCCTCGACGAAACGGAGCGCGCGCGCCTGCGCCAAAACAAGATCATTTAAGGAGAGACATGTCCTATCGACTCGGCGTGGATGTGGGCGGCACGTTTACCGACGTGCTGCTGGTCGACGAGGAAACCGGTTCGACGTGGCGGGCCAAGACCGCCTCGACGCCGAGCGATCAATCGGTGGGCGTGCTGCACGGCATCGACAAGGTGTGCGCGGAGGCCGGCGTCGACCGGTCCGCGGTCGCCCACGTGCTGCACGGCACCACGGTCGCCACCAACGCGATCCTCGAGGGCAAGGGCGCCACCGTCGGCCTGGTCACCACCCAGGGCTTCCGGCAGGTGCTGCAGATCGCCCGCTCGTTCGTCCCGGGCGGGCTGGCCGGCTGGATCATCTGGCCCAAGCCCGAGCCCCTCGCGGCCCTGGACAACACGGTCGAGGTCCACGAGCGGATCGGCAGCGACGGCACCGTGATCGCCGCCCTCGACGAGGAGGCGGCCCGCGCGCAACTGCGCAAGCTCCGCGACAACGGCGTGGAGGCCCTGGCCATCTCGCTGATCAACGCGTTCGCCAACGACGTGCACGAGCGGCGCCTCCGCGAGCTGGCCCGCGAGGAGCTGCCCGGCGTGGAGATCAGTTTGTCCAGCGTCGTCCTTCCCGAGATGCGCGAATACGAGCGCGCCCTGACGACGGTCGCCAACGGCTATGTCCAGCCCCAGGTCGCGCGCTACGCCGGCAATCTGCGGACCAAGCTGGCGAGCGAGGGCGTCCGGGCCGAGCTGTCCATCCTGCGCAGCGACGGCGGGCTGTCGGCGGCCGAGGCGGCCATCGCGGCGCCGGTGACCATGCTGCTGTCCGGGCCGGCCGGCGGTGTGACCGGCGCGGTCTGGGTGGCCGAGCAGTCCGGCCACACCGAGCTGCTGACCTTCGACATGGGCGGCACCTCCACCGACGTGGCGCTGGTGCAGGGCGCGCAAGCGCGCATCGGGCGCGAGACCAAGGTGGGTGACCTCACGGTCCGTGCGTCGGCCGTGGACGTACGGACGGTGGGCGCGGGCGGCGGTTCGATAGCCCACGTTCCGCCGCTCACCAGGGCGCTGCGGGTCGGGCCACAGTCCGCCGGCGCCGAGCCGGGCCCCGCCGCGTACGGGAAAGGCGGCGACCAGCCCACGGTGACCGACGCCAACGTCGTGCTCGGCTATCTGCCGACGGCCCTGGCCGGCGGCGAGATCACCCTCGACCGGGAAGCGGCCCGCGCGGCGGTCCAGACGATCGCCGACGCGATGGGCCTGGCCGGCGTGGAGCAGGCGGCGGCCGGCATCATCGACATCGTCAACGAGAACATGCTGGGCGGCCTGCGGCTGGTCAGCGTGCAGCAGGGGTTCGACCCGCGCGAGTTCGCGCTGGTGGCGTTCGGCGGCGCCGGGCCGCTGCACGCCAACGCGCTCGGGCGGCTCACCGGGGCCTGGCCGGTGATCGTCCCGCCGTCGCCGGGTGTGTTGTGCGCCCTGGGCGACGCCACCACCTCGGCGCGCGACGAGTCGGCGCGGACCGTCCTGCGCAAGCTCGGCGACCTGTCGGCCGACGAGTTCGCGGCGATCTTCCGCGACCTGTCCGAGTCGGCTCGCGCCCGGCTCGCCGCGCAGGGCGTGGCGGCCGAACAGATCACCTATTCCGCCGACATCCGATTCGTCGGGCAGGGCAACGAGCTGCCCGTGACGTTCGACCTGAGCGAGGGCCCGGGCGGCCTGGCCGCGCGCTTCGACGCCGAGCACGAGCGGCTCTTCTCGTTCACCCTGCCGGTCGATCATGAGCTGGTGAACGCCCGCGCCACCGTGACCGGCGCCAAGCCGACCGTCACGCCCCTCCACCTGGAGAAGGGCGACGGCGATCCGGTCCGCGCCGGCACGACGCCGATCTACGTCGACGGCGGCTTCGTGGACGCCGCGCTCTACGACCGCCTCAAACTCCGGGCCGGTGACGTCATCCACGGGCCGGCCATCGTCACCGAGATGGACTCCACGACGCTCGTGCTTCCCGGCCACACCGCCACCACCGACCCCTCCGGCAGCCTGCTGATCCGCCCGACCGAAGTGGAGGCCTGAGCCATGGCCCGCATCGTGGAGCCCAACACCACCCCGGTCGAGCGGGTCGACGTCGACCCGGTCACCCTCGACCTGGTCGAGAACGGCCTGCGCAACGCCCGCTACGAGATGGACGAGGTCCTTTTCCGTACGGCGCTCTCGCCCGGCATCCGCGAGCAGCACGACGAGTTCCCGCTGATCGCCGACCCGAGCGGCAAGATGGTGGTCGGCCAGTTCGGGCTCTCCATCCCGGACTTCCTGGCCGGCTTCGCCGGGGACATCGGCGAGGGCGACGTGCTGCTCACCTCCGACCCGTACGCGTGCGGCGCCGCCATCAGCCACGCCAACGACTGGCTGGTCGTCATGCCGGTCTTCTTCGACGGCCGGGTCGTCGGCTGGGCGTCGATGTTCGGCCACATGTCCGACGTCGGCGGCAAGACCCCCTCGTCGATGCCGACCGACGCCAAGACGATCTACGAGGAGGGCGTGGTCATCCCGCCCTTCAAGCTGTACGCCGCGGGCGAGCTCAACGAGGACGCGCTGCGCATCATCCTCAACCAGGTACGCGTGCCGGACTGGAACCGCGCCGACCTCAACGGGCTGGTGGCCGCCTGCCGCACCGCCGCCCGCCGGGTCACCGAGATGTGCGCCCGGTTCGGCGTCGACACGTACCTGTCGGCGCTGGACGCCCTGCTGCAGCGCAATTACGACGCGATGAAGACGCTGCTGCACGTCGTCTTCGAGGAGGGCCGGACCCTCTCGTTCACCGACTACATCTGCGACGACGGGGTGGGCTACGGCCCGTACGAGCTGAAGTTGTCCTTGACCCGCACCGGCGACAAGGTGCACCTGGACTTCAGCGGTTCCTCCCCGCAGGCGATCGGGCCGGTGAACTATTACCTCAACGAGAACCTCGCCCGGATGTTCTTCGGCATTTACATGATCACCGTGGCCGATCCGCAGATCCTCTGGAACGACGGCTTCTATCCGCTGGTCGACGTCACCATTCCGGACGGCTCGTACTGGAAACCGAAGCATCCGGCCGCGCTGAACGCCCGCAACCACGGCATCGGCCGCGTCTTCGACCTCTTCGGCGGCCTGCTCGGGCAGACCAACCCCGCCCTGCTCAACGCGGCCGGGTTCTCGTCGTCGCCGCACTTCATGTATTCCGGGAACTATTCCGGCGGCGACCGCAAGGGCGAATGGTTCCAGCTGTATTCGATCGGCTTCGGCGGCATTCCGGGCCGGCCGCTGGGCGACGGGCCGGACGGGCATTCGCTGTGGCCGAGCTTCGTGAACACGTGAACATCCCGTGCGAGTTCCTCGAGTCGTACTATCCGCTGCGCATCGAGAAATGGGAGACCGTCGCCGACACCGGCGGCGCGGGGCTGCATCGCGGCGGCAACGGCGTGGACGTGGCCTACCACTTCCTCGAGCCGGGAACGATCGCGATTCACGATGACCGCTGGCTGACGTACCCGTGGGGCGTCAACGGCGGCGAGCCCGGCGCCCGCGGACGCAAGTGGATCGACCGCGCCTCCGGCGAGCGCGAGATGCTGCCCAGCAAGTGCCACGACGTGCCGGTCCACCCCGGCGACGTGCTGCACTTCGTCACGTGGGGCGGCGGCGGGTGGGGTGATCCGCTGGCGCGGGACGCGGCGCTGGTGGCCAAGGAGGTGCGGCGCGGCCTGGTCACGCCGGCCGGCGCTCGGCGCTACGGCGTGGTCGTGGACGACGACGGCGGCCTCGACGAGGCGACGACCGAGGCCCTGCGCGCCGAGCTGCGCTCGGGCCGGCCCGGCGAGTTGCCCGTCTTCGACATGGGCCCGTCCCTGGAGGTCATCCTCGAGCGCTGCGAGGAGGAGACGGGGCTGCCGGCGCCGACGCGCCCGGTCTGGGCCTGAGCGGCCGGGATGGCCCGGGAGCTCGCCGGGTCATCCCTACGGCAGGCCGGTGTCAGCGGCCGGCGCGCCACCGGTAGGTGCGCACGGTCAGCGCGACGACGGTGCCCAGCACGGCCGCGCAGGTCAGCACCACGCCGCGCCATCCCCAGGCGACCATCGCCACCGAGAGGAGGGCCCAGGCCAGGCCGCCGACGATCAGCAATGTCACGAGAACCGGGCGCGCGAACGGGGGCATGCCCGTGCGCGCCAAGGACGGATAGTCGGTGGTCAGGCGTTCGACAATGTCCTCGAACTCCTGCCGGGTGTCCCTGCTGGCCATCCGGCGCCTCCCGATCGTGTTAAGGACCGTTCAGGACAGGAGACTACGTCGTGAAGTTGTGAATTCTATCCCACTGAACGGATGAGCTGCGCCCTCCGTAAAGCCGAACCTGTCCGGAACGCTCGTTAAATACGAAAGCTCCGGATAACTCGCGCCTTGCCCCTCCCGGGGATCCGCCGGCCCTGATCTCCCGGTGGTGTCGACGCCGCGTGCGGGGCGCTGGTCAGGCCGTGGCCGGCACCCCCTGCCCATCGCCTCGACCGGCCGGGGCAAGATCGGGGTCATGGGGTTGTTCACGGTGGGCGAGGCGCGCGTGGAGCTGGCCCGGCTGCGGCCGGTCCTCGACGAGCTGATCACGATCCGCGCCGACCTGGTGGAGCTGTCGGCCGCGCTGACGCCGGGCGGCGAGCCGACCGCGCTGGGCGGTCTGCCCGAGCGCAAGGCCGCCGAGGCGCGGCTGAACGAGCTGATGACCGAGGTCCAGCAGACCGGCGCCGAGCTCAAGGGGGTCGCGCCGCTGCTCGTCGACTTCCCGGCCGACCTCGACGGCGTACCCGTGCTGTTGTGCTGGCTCGAGGGCGAGCCCGGCCTCACCTGGTACCACCGCGCCGACCTCGGGTTCGCCGGCCGCCGGCCGTTGCCGGAGTCGTAGTCTGCCTCGGCCGTTGCCTTCTCTCGGCCCCGGCTTGATTTGTAGCCTCCTCTCGGCCCCGCCGCTTTCGTAGAATCACGGCATGGCCGAGCAGCCGCTCACCGAGGCGGAGTCCGCGTTCCTGCGACACGTGGAGTTCGGCGAGTTGCCGCCCCGGGTCCGGCCCGACGAGTATGTCGAGCTCGTCGAGTCCGACAGCCGGGCGGGCCGCCCCGACGCGGCGGTCAGCGAATCGCAGAAGGACGCGCTCTACCCCGGTGGCTAACCCCAGAAGCCCTCGTGCACCGTGGTCGCACTGATCAGGCCGACCGGGCCGTCGACCACGATCGAGCGACCGCCGTGGGCGAAGACCTCGCGGCTGGGCAGCCGCAGCGGCGGCACGCCCTCTTCCTGTTCGACCATGCCGGCCAGGCCCTCCTCGGAGAGGGCGAACACCACCCGGCCGATGCCCGACCAGTAGATCGCGCCGGCGCACATCGCGCAGGGCTCGGTGCTCGTGTACAGCGCGCTGCCGGACAGGATCGAGCGGTCGAGCTTGCCGGCCACCCGGACCAGGTTGGTCTCGGCGTGCCCGGTCGGGTCGGTCCCGGTGACCACGCTGTTGCGCGCCTCCAGCACGCTCCCGCCGCCGGTCACCAGCAGCGCGCCGAACGGGTGGTCGCCGCGCTCCCGCGCCTCCCAGGCCAGCGACACGGCCCGCTCGAGCCAATGCCGGTCGACCTCCGAGACCCGTCCGGACGTCACCAGAGTCATCGCAGTCCCCCTCCGCGTCGATCACTCTACGGTGGAGCGGCGCATGCGCGCAGTCATCCGGCCGGTCAGGGAACCGGCGACAACCCGCGCGCTCCGAAGTGGACGACGGGGATCGCGGCCGTCATTTCCGCGGACGGAGGCGCAGGCCCTGCATCCCCCCGTCGACGCCCAGCGACGTGCCGGTCGTGGCCGACGCGAGCGGGCCGGCCAGGTAGGCGATCGCCGCCGCCACCTCGGCCGCCGTCACCAGGCGGCCGGCGGGCTGGCGCGCCTCCAGGGCGGCCCGCTCGGCCGCCGGGTCGGCGGCCCGGGCCAGCAGGCGGTCGATCCACGGGGTGTCGGCGGTGCCCGGGCTGACGCAGTTGACCCGGATGCCCTCGGGCAGGTGGTCGGCGGCCATGGCCAGGGTCAGCGAGAGCACGGCGCCCTTGGTGGCCGAATACAGCGCCCGCTGGGGGAGGCCGGCGGTGGCGGCCACGGAGGAGACGTTGACGATCGCGGCATGCGAGGAGCGGCGCAGGTAGGGCAGGGCCGCCCGGCTGGTGCGGACCATGCCCTGCACGTTCACGTCGAAGACGCGAGCCCACTCGGCGTCGTCGTTGTCCTCGACCGTGCCCTGGGCGCCGATGCCGGCGTTGTTGACGACGATGTCGATGCCGCCCAGCGCGGAAGCGGCGTCATCGACCGCCGACCGGATCGACGAGTCGTCGGTGACGTCCGCCTTGAAGCCGAGCAGCGGCGCCTCGACCGAAGGGTCGAGGTCGAGGCACGCCACCCGCGCGCCACGGCCGGCCAGCAGCGTGGCGGTGGCGAGGCCGATCCCGGAGGCGCCCCCGGTGACGATCGCGGTCAGGCCGGCGAATTCGGACATGGGCTCAGCCCTTCGAGGAGTGTGGCTTCACAGCCGCGGGTCGACATGGATCTTGGGCCCCGCGCCCGGCGGGCGATGATGGCCGGCGAGCACCCCGGCCATCTCGTCGAGGCTCACGGTGCCGGCCACGAGCGGCCGCGGGTCGACCGAGCCGCCGGCGTACGCGTCAATGGCCCCCGCAAGCCCGGCCGAAGCACCCAGAATGCCCACCGCGGTCACGTCCTTGAGGACCAGCGCGCGGGTGTCGACCAGGCTCGGGGGCACCGACAACCCGATGTAGACGAGTCGGCGGCCGGGCTCGATCAGGTCGAGCGCGAGCGCCGGCATCTCGTGCCCGGTCGAGGCGTCGACGATTCCGTCCCACGTCAGCCGTGGCAGCGTGTCGCGGGTCCACGCGTCGGCGAAGCCCATCGACCGCGGCAACTCCAGGTCGCGCGGGTTCTTGCCGATCAGGTGCACCTCGGTGCCGCGGGCCCGGGCGAACAGGGCGACCAGCAGGCCGATCGTCCCGGTGCCGAGCACCAGCAGCCGCTCGCCGGGGGTCAGGCCGGCGGCCTCGACGCAGCGCAGGGCGTTGCCGCCGGGCTCGACCATCGCGCCGAGCGTGGCGTCCACCGCGCCGGGCAGCGGGTGCAGGTAGGTGGCGGGCACCGCGACCTGCTCGGCGAGCGCTCCGGGCAGCCCGTCGGTGATGCCCAGCTCGTGTCGCGAGGTGCAGACCCAGTGCCGCCCCGACGTGCAGCGCCGGCAGCGCCCGCACCCGATCATGGTGTCGCCGGTGACCCGCCGGCCGATCCAGCACTGGTCCACCCCGTCGCCGACCGCGGAGACGACCCCGCACCACTCGTGGCCGGGCCGCAGCGGATAGGTCGATTCGCCGGTGCCGAAGTAGCTCATCTCGCCGCTGAACAGCTCCATGTCGGTGCCGCACACCCCGACCCGCTCGACGTCCACGACCGCCTGCCCGGGCGCGGCCACGGGCGCGGCGACCGCGAGCACCTCGGCCTTGCCCGGTCCGGTGAAGACGAGCGCCCGCATCAGCGCGGCCCGACGACCTGCTGCCGGCCGCTGCCGAGCCGATCGATGCCGAGCTCGACGACGTCGCCGGCCCGCAGCCACACCGGTGGCTTGAAGCCCATGCCCACGCCGGGCGGGGTGCCGGTGTTGATCAGGTCGCCCGGCTCCAGCACCATGAACTGGCTCAGGTGGTGCACGATGAAGTACGGATCGAAGATCATCGTCTTGGTGTTGCCGGTCTGCCGCCGCACGCCGTTGACGTCGAGCCACATGTTCAGATCGAGCACGTCGGGGATCTCGTCCGGCGTGGCCAGCCACGGCCCGGCCGGGTTGAAGGTCTCGGCGCTCTTGCCCTTGCTCCACTGGCCGCCGCGCTCCATCTGGAAGGCCCGCTCGCTCACATCGTTGACCAGCACGTAACCGGCGATGGCCGCGGCGGCGTCGGCGACATCGTCGAGGTACGACGTGCGGCTGCCGATCACGATGCCGAGCTCGACCTCCCAGTCGGTCTTCGCCGCGCCGCGCGGGATGCGGATCTCGTCGTTCGGCCCGATCAGCGTGTTCGGCGACTTCGTGAACAGGATCGGCTCGGCGGGGACGGCCTGGCCGGTCTCGGCGGCGTGGTCGCGGTAGTTCAGGCCGATGCAGAGGATCTGGTGCGGCCGCGCGATGGGCGAGCCGATCCGCTGCGAGCCGAACGGCTCGGTCTCGCCGGCGGCGATCCGCTGCGCGACCGGCTCGGCCAGTCGCCGCAGGCCGTCCCCGCCGAAGAACGCCTCGTCGAAGTCGCGGACGAGGTCGGACACGTCCACGTAGCGGGTGTCGTCGACCCGGACTACGGGCTTTTCGGCGCCGGGGGCGCCGACACGCATGAGTTGCACGAGGTCTCCGATGTCATTCGGCGGGGCTCACAGGGCGGGGCTCACAGGGCGGGATTCCAATACGGCGTGGGCGGGCCGGTCGTGCCGACGCGTGCGGTGAGGACGCGGCCGTCATGGGCCTCGACGGTGTCGAGGCCCTGGGTCGCCGAGGTGATGACGAGCAGGTCGCCGGCGAACGCGACGCTGGTGGTGTTGGTGGCCCCGGTCTCGACCACCGCGAGCAGCTCGCCGGCCGGGGTGCGCTGCTCGACCCGGCCCCGGCCGTGGATGGCGATCCACAGGTTGCCGTCACGGTCCACGCTCATCCCGTCGGGCAGCCCGTCCTCGACCCGGAACAGGTCGCGGCGCTTGCCGATCGGATAGTCGCGGGCATGCACGACGCCCGGCACCGAGTCGATGCTGTACAGCACGCGCCCGTCCGGGCTCCAGGCCAGGCCGTTGGACAGCGTCAGGTCGCCGTCGAGCACGGTGGTCACGCCGTTCTCGAAGCGCACGAGCAACTCGTTGCGCGACCCGGTCTCGTCGGTCAGCGAGAGGCTGCCGACCAGGAAGCGGCCGAAGGGATCGACCGCGCCGTCGTTGAGCCGGCTCCCGCAGCCCTCCGCCAGCACGCGCGCGAGCGGAATTCGCGCCCCGGACCGGTCGACGCGGGTGAGGGTCTCGCGCTCGGCCACGATGAGCTCGCCCTCGGCGGAGACGGCGACCGCGCCGACCATGCTCTCGAACGACCAGGTCTCGATCACCTCGAAGGGCTCGAGCCGGGCAGCGAGCACCTTTCCGCCCACGATGTCGACGAACAAGAGCCTTTCGCGTACGGGATCCCAGACCGGTCCCTCGCCGAGCGCGTAGGCCTCGGGGCTCACCGGAGTGGCGGTATAGGTCGCGGTCATCGGGGCGCCCCCCCGGCCGCGGTGATCACCAGGATCGCCTGCAGGTCGTCGATCAGGACCTGCAACGGCGTGCGATAGGAGAACGCGCTGATGCTGATCGCCCCGCTCGGCATGCTGGGCGCGGCCAGGTAGGCAGGCACCGCGAGGCAGCTGACCAGCTGCTCGTTCTCCTGGTCGTCGAGGCCGTAGCCGCGGTCGCGGGTGCGCTCGAGCTCGGCGTGCAGCTCCTCGGCGGTGGTGATCGAGTTGCTCGTCGGGGCCGCGAGGGGCTCGTCGCCGATCCAGTCGCGGACCTCTTCCAACGTGTACAGCCGGTGGGCCAGCAGCAGCTTGCCGACCGCCGTCGTGTGTGCCGGGTTGCGCCCGCCGACCACCGAGCTGAGCCGGAACGCTCCCTCCGGCGGGTCGATCTTGGAACGGTAGATCACCGAGCGGCCGTCGAGCACCGCGTAATGCACGGTCTCGCCATACCTTTCGCAGAGACGCCGCAGGACCGGCTCGATCCGGAGATGATCGGGGCGGGCCTCGTGATGCGCGAACGCGAGCCGGAGGAACTCGTCACCCAGCACATATCGCCCCCAGCCGTCCTGGGCGGCGAAGCCGGCCCGGCGCAGCGAGGCGAGCGCGCGGTGCACGGTCGGCTTGGGGCTCGCCATGGCTCGCGCCATGTCCTCGAGGCCGATGCCCTCGGGGTGCCGGGCGAGCTCGGCCAGCACGGCGAGCACCCGGTCGGCGCCCACCAGGCGCGTCTCCTCCTCGGACAGGTCGGTCATGTTCCAGATGTTAGACCCAAGTTCCGGCAAAGTGAAAGAGGCTTCCCAACCGGGCACCGCGAGGTCTAAAGTGTCGGCATCATTTCGACTAACCGACAGCGGTTCCGATAACCGGAATCGAGGAGATGGTCATATGCGACGCACGGCGGAGTGGTACGGCGGCGACGACCGCAACAGCTACATCCATCGCGCCTGGATGCGCCGGGGCCTGCCCGCCGATGCGTTCGACGGCCGTCCGCACATCGCGATGGCCAACACCGCCTCCGATCTGACCCCGTGCAACGCCCACCTCAACGAGGTGTCCCGCAGCGTCGCCGACGGCATCCACCAGGCCGGCGGCATCGCGCTCAACCTGCCCGTGGTGTCGCTGGGCGAGACGCAGGTCAAGCCGACCGCGATGCTCTGGCGCAACATGGCGGCGATGGCCATCGAGGAGATGCTGCGGGCCAACCCGATCGACGGCGTGGTGCTGCTCGGCGGCTGCGACAAGACGATTCCGGCGCTGCTGATGGCGGCCGCCTCGGTCGATATCCCGGCCGTCGTGGTGCCGGGCGGCCCGATGCTCAGCGGCACGTTCCGCGGCGTCCCGCTCGGCTGCGGCACCGGCGTCTGGCAGCTCTCCGAGGAGGTGCGCGCCGGCACGATGAGCGCGGCCGAGTTCGTCCGCTCCGAGTCGTCGATGATCCGCAGCCGGGGCCACTGCAACACCATGGGCACCGCCTCGACCATGGGCCTGCTCGCCGAGGTGCTCGGCATGACGCTGCCCGGCATCGCCGGCACCCCCGCCCCCGACAGCCGCCTGCTCGAGGCCGCGCACGCCACCGGCGTCCTGGCCGTCTCCATGGTGGAGCAGGAGCGGCGGCCCAGCGCCGTCCTGACCCGGGCGTCCTTCCTCAACGCGATCGTCGCGCTCGCGGCCCTCGGCGGATCGACCAACGCCGTGGTGCATCTGCTCGCCATCGCCGGGCGGCTCGGCGTCGAGCTGACGCAGGACGACTTCGACCGGGTCGGCTCCGGCGTCCCGCTGCTGGTCGACCTGCAACCCGCGGGCCGCTTCCTGATGGATGACCTGTATCGGGCCGGCGGCCTGCACGCGGTGCTGCGCGAGGTGCGCGACCTGCTCGACCCGTCCGCCACGACCGTGACCGGGCAGTCCCTGGTGTCGTATCTGGACGAGGCCCAGGTCTACGACCGCGAGGTGATCCGCGCGCGGGAGGAGCCGTTGCAGCCCGAGGCGGGGATTGCGGTGCTCTACGGCAACCTCGCCCCCGACGGCGCGGTGATCAAACCGGCTGCCGCCACGCCCGCGCTGCTTTCACACCGCGGCCCGGCGGTCGTCTTCGACTCGATCGAGGATCTGCACGCCCGGCTCGACGACCCCGACCTCGAGGTCACGGCCGACTCGGTGCTCGTGCTGCGCGGCTGCGGTCCCCGGGGCTATCCCGGCATGCCCGAGGTTTCCAACATGCCGCTGCCCGCCAAGCTCCTGGCCCTGGGCGTCCGCGACATGGTGCGGGTCTGCGACGGCCGGATGAGCGGCACGGCGTACGGCACGGTGGTCCTGCACGTCGCCCCCGAGGCCGCCGCGGGTGGCCCCCTGGCAAAGGTCCGCACCGGCGACATCATCGTGCTCGACGTCGCCAAGCGCCGGCTCGACGTCGACATCCCCGACGACGAGCTGGCCGCCCGCGAGCCGGCCCCGGCCGCGGTGAGCGCTTACGCGGCGCCCACCCGAGGCTGGGAAAAGCTGTATGTCGACACCGTCGGCCAGGCCAACACCGGCGCCGACCTCGACTTCCTCGTGGGCGGGAGCGGCTGGCAGGTCTCCCGCGAGTCGCACTGATGGCGCGGAGGGTGGTCGTCACCGGCGGCATGAGCGGGATCGGGGCGGCGACGGCAACGCGGCTGCGGCAGGACGGCGTCGAGGTCCTCACCCTCGACATCTCGCCCGGCGCCGACCTCGTCGCGGATGTCACCGATGCCGGCGCCGTGCGCGAGGCGGCGTCCACGGCGGGTGAGGTGGACATCCTGGTCAACTCGGCCGGCATCGTGGGCCCGAACGCGCCGCTGTGGGAGGTCCCGCTCGACGGGTGGGAGCGGACCTTCGCGATCAACGTGCGGGGCACGTTCAACACCTGCCAGGCGTTCGTCCCCGGCATGATCGCCCGCGGCTGGGGCCGGATCGTCAACATCGCCAGCATGGCCGGCAAGGACGGCAACCCGAACATGTCGCCCTACTCGGCGTCGAAGGCTGCGGTCATCGCGCTGACCAAGTCACTCGGCAAGGAGCTGGCCACGACCGGCGTGCTCGCCAACGCCATCGCCCCGGCCGTGATCGAGACGCCGATGAACGCCGACACCGGCCCCGCGGCCCTGGCCCACATCACCAGCCTCATCCCGATGCGCCGCGTCGGCCGGGCCGCCGAGGTGGCCGAGCTGATCGCCTGGCTCTGCTCCGACCGGGTGACGTTCTCGACCGGCGCCGTCTACGACATCAGCGGAGGGAGGGCCACCTATTGAACGTGGGCTTCTGGCCCGGAGGGGCGTCGACCCGGGCCGGTAGCATGATCCGGTGCTAACCCCCGGGGTCGTGCTCAGCGACCGTTACAGGCTGACCCAACGGATCGCGGCGGGCGGCATGGGGGAGGTGTGGCGCGGCGTCGACCTGTTGCTGCACCGCGGGGTGGCGGTCAAGGTGCTGCTGCCGACGCTGATGGCCGACGGGGAGTTCATCGCCCGGTTCCGGCGGGAGGCCCGGGTCATGGCCGCGCTGCGGCACCCGGGGATCGTGCAGGTCTACGACTACGGCGAGAACGCCAGCGTCGACGGGCGGCGGCTCGACTACCTGGTCATGGAGTACATCGACGGCACGCCGCTGTCGAAGCGGATCGAGGCGGCGGGACGGCTGCCGGTCGCCGAGACGATGACGATCGTGGGCCAGGTCGCCGACGCGCTCCAGGTGGCGCACGACGCGGGCATCGTGCACCGCGACGTCAAACCGAGCAACCTGCTCGTACGCCCGGGCGGGGCCATCGTGCTCGTCGACTTCGGCGTCGCCCGGTCCGCGGGCGTGGAGGGACTCACCAGCACCAACGTGGTCCTCGGCTCGGCGCACTACATGGCGCCCGAGCAGGCCGAGGGCAAGCCCCTCGACGGCGCCACCGACGTGTACGCGCTCGGGGCGGTCGCCTACTGCTGCCTGGCGGGCCGGCCGCCGTACGTCGGGGACCATCCGCTGCAGGTGCTGGCCCAGCTCGTCACCGCCGAGCCACCCACCCTGCCGGTGGAGGTCCCGCCGCAGGCGGCGGCCGTGGTGATGCGGGCGCTCGCCAAGGACCCGGCCCACCGCTTCCCGTCCGCCGCCGCCTTCGCGACCGCCGCCCGGGCCGTCCCGCACGTCACGCAGTCCCCGCCTCCCGGCGCCGCCGCCGGCTTCGGCGCGACGAGGCCGACCGCTCCCCAGCGCGGGCCGGCAGCTCCCCAGCGCGGGCCGGCAGCTCCCCATCATGGGTCGGCCCCCCGCCGCACGTCACCGACAGCCGGCTTCAACACAGGCGCCGCCGCAGTCCCACCAGGTGGCTTCGCGCCGGGTTCCGCTTCGGTTTCGCCGGGCGGCTTCGCGCCGGGTTCCGCCTCGGTTCCGCCGGGCGGCTTCGCGCCGGGTTCCGCCTCGGTCGGCCCCGCCGGCTCCGTGGCGGCCGATCCCGCGGCCGCCGTGCCCCATCCCGCCGGCGCTAGAGCCACGGCGGACCCCGGCGGCGGCAGCGGTTATGGCGGCAACGGTAGCGGCGGGTATGGCGGCAGCAATGGCGGTTTCGGCGGAGGCTTCGGCAGTGGCGGGACCGGTGGCACGAACCCCGGCGACGGCAAGCGTCGCCGCAACGCCACGTTCGCCGTGGTGGCGGCCGGCGTCCTGGTGGCCGCGATCGGCATCGGCACCGCGATCGCCCTGGGCCCCGGCGCCGGCGAGGCCACCACCTCGGCCAACCAGGGCCCCGACCTCGGCCTGGCCGACCCCGGCACCCGCCCGAGGGCCGACCCCACGGCGAAACCCAGCAAGCCCGGCGCCGTCAAGAAGCCGCCCCGCTCGCGACCCGCCGCCACCACCGCACCCGCGGCCGACGAACCCACCGAGCCGGCCGATCCCACGCCGTCCGAGCCGAGCGCGGGCGCCACCAACCCGTACACCCCCAAGGCCGTCTGCGGCAGCGCCTTCTCGGTGATCGACCAGGCCGCCCTGAAGTCCGGCGACGGCGCCGCCCTCGGCCGCGTCTACCTGCTCTACAACGAGTCCACCGGCAAGAACTGCACGGTCACTCTCAAGGCCACCAACGTGGGCACGGCCTCGCCCGCAACCGCCTACCTCGAGGTGAAGGGCGCCGACCGGGTGACCGACAGCGGCAGCTTCGAGTTCTACGCCGGCCCGGTGCGCGCCGCGGCCGGCAAGACCTGCGTCAAATGGGGCGGCTCGATCGGGGACTCCGGCTACAACAGCCCGTTCGAGCATTGCGGGTAGGTTGCCGCATGGGTCCGGAAAAGTTGCACTAAGTCCGTTTCTCCCGGCGGCCGATGCGAAGGGTGAGAAGCCGTCGCAGCCAGGGAGAGACACGTGAGCACGACCGCCGAGATCCATTCCGCATCGTGGTGGGCCGAGTTCGAGCAGAACTGTGAGAGGTTCGACGCCGCGTCCGTGACCGAGGCGCTCGGCGAGGCCATTCTCCCCGGCATTCCGTCGCTGCTCCTACGCCGCGAGGGCGAGATCGCCACGGACAAGGTGCTGCGTCACCTGAATCGGCCGAGCAGCCCCGGGCCGGCCGAGATGGCCGCCACGGCGGCCGAGAGGCTGCGGGGCACGGTCGAGCGGATCGACGAGCGCTCCGGGAGCCAGGGCACCGAGGCCGCGTACGCCCTCTGCCGGCTGCTCGAGGGCGACTGGTCGCAGGCCGCCGCCGACGCGGAGCCGCTGGTCGGCTCGAGGCCGCTGGTCCGGGCGTTCATCGCCGCGCTGCACCTCGAACCGTTCGGCGCCGAGCTGGCCGGGCGCCTGCTCAACGCCGGCCACACCCCGGCGACCGCGGTCCGCTCGAGCCTGATCCTGGGCCGCTACAGCTGGTGGCCCTCGTGGCTGCAGGAGATCGTCACCGAGCGGGTCCTGGCCGGCACCCTCGACCACGACACGATCGCCGCCCTGAAGGAGTGTGCCTTCGCCGAGCTGACCCCTACCCAGGCCCGCATGGCTCGCCGCCTCATCATGGGCGAGCCACGGCTTGTCGAGACCACCGCCTCCCGCCTGGAGAGCCTCGGCGAGCATCCCACCGCCACCAAGCTCCGCGGCGGCGACGTCCGCACGGTCGCCTTCGCCGCCCGCCTCATCCCCGTCTGACAGCGACCCTTGCGGCAGCGTGATCACGTCATGATGCGGTGCGACTCCACTGCTGGTTGGTGCCGCCGTTGCAGCCGTACTGCTCGATGTCGCCGCCGTCGGCCGTGGACGCGCCGGTCACGTCGAGGCATTTGCCGCTGTGTCGGGCCTTCAGGGTGAAGTAGCTGCCGGTCGCGGCCCACTGCCACTGCTGGTTCGTGCCGTTGCCGCAGGTGTACTGGATGATGTTGGCGCCGTCCGCGGTGGAGGCCGACGCGACGTCCAGGCACTTTCCGCTGTTCTGGTTGACGACTCGCACGTATCCGTTGCCGAGGTCCTCGAAAGCCCACCCCTGGTTGAGCCCGCCGTTCCACGCGTACTGCTTGATCTCGACGCTGTTGGCCGTGGACGCGCCGACCGCATCCAAAACCTTGCCGCTGTTGCGGCTGGTCACCCGGTAATGGGCGAGCGGAAAGTTTCCGCCGCCGTCCAGGCCCCACGAGTAGCGCAGCTGGTCGCGCCCGGACGCGTTGGTGGTCGACAGGGTGAGGTTGGTGCCGCTCCCGCCGATCTCCTGCAGCCGGTAGGGGTCGGCGATGCGCACGCCCGGCCAGTACACGGTGCCGAGCCCGAGCGAGCGGGCCTCGGCGGCCGTCCCGCGGATGAAGGCCACGAAACTGTCGCTGGTGGAAGTGACGTTGTAGTTGCGCCCATCGGTCATGGGCGCGCCGAACTCCGTGATCAAAACCCGTGACGCGTACGGGCCGACGCTCGTTCGCAAGGATTCGCGCCAGGCGTCCTCCGTGGTCCGGCCGGAGTCGAAGAACTGGTAGGTGTGCCGCGAGATGAGCGTGCCGTCGAAGCGGCTGTCCGACCCGATCGTGGTGAGCCGCTGGTTGTACCCGGCGCCCGAAACGATCACCCGCCCGCGCGGCACCGACGAGTAGTTGGCCAGCCACTGCGCGGCCAGGTTCTTCCAGTCGGCGTCGCTGTACGCGTACGGCTCGTTCATCGGCTCGAAGTAGACGTTCGCGGTGCCGGCGTACTTGTTCACGATGGTCTGCCACATCGACCAGAACTGGGACAGGTTGTCCACCGACCCGTTCCGCGAGCTCGCCGCCTCCCAGTAGCTCAGGATCACCTTCATCCCCTTGGCGGTGGCCGCGTCGATCGCCCCGCTGTACGAGCTCCAGTACGACCCGGAAACCGTCGGGTAGTTGACCGGCATGCGCACCGTGTTCGCGCCCAGGTTGGCCTGGAAGCCGCTGAGGATGCCGTTCGCCTTGGCCTGCGTGGTGGCGTAGCTGTCGCCGGTGCTGAGCCCGCCGAGCACCAGCGTGTCGTCGACGAAATTGTCGCGCTGATCGGCCCAGTTCACGCCGCGGAAGTCGTTGGTGGCGGCGGCCGCCGGAGCCGACGGGACGACCAGCATTGCGCCCATCAGCGCCAGGAGAGGCAGAGCTTTCTTCATGGGGATGGCGTAACGGACCCGGCAACGCGCGCGCCACGAACCGAAACCACAAGCTCAGAAACATTCACACCCGAACGCGGAACGGCGAGGACTGGCGGACGACCAGCGACGGCGCGACCAGCACGCCCTGGGCCGGCCGCTGCGACCCGTCCAGCAGCCGCGAGACGATCAGCTCCACGGCGAGCCGGCCGACGTGGTTCTTCGGCGGCCGCACCGCGGTCAGCGGCGGCTCGCCGAGGTGGGCGACCTCGTCGTCGTACGAGATGAGGGCCATGTCCTCGGGGACGCGCCAGCCGCGCTCGGCGCACGCCTGGGCGACGGCGATCGCGTGCGGGTCGCTGTGCACGATCAGCGCGGTCACGCCCGCGCCGCGGCAGCCGGCCAGGACCTCGTGGACCATCCGATGCGGCGGGTCGTCGAGCAGCACCGGCGACGGCAGGTCGGGATGGCGCAGGTAGGACGAGGTGGGGCTGCCCCGCGACGCCAGCAGGGCGATCCTCCGGTGACCGTGCTCGCGCAGGTGCTGCACGGCGAGCTCGAGGCCCAGCCCGTGGTCGCTGCGCACCCAGTCGGTCCGGTGTCGGCGCCGGGGCTGCCGCTCGACCAGCACCGACGGCACCGGCAGCCCGCCGATCCACTCGACCATCGCGTCGTCGTCGAGGCTGGGCGCCAGCAGCAGGCCGCGCACCTCGCCGGCCTCGACCAGCCGGCTGATCTGGCGCCGGTCCTCGTCGGGCTCGTAGCTCGAGCCACGCAGCTGCAGCGTCACCCCGAGCGCGGCCGCGGCGGCCCGCGCGCCGGCGATCACCGGCGGCCAGTAGAAGTCCAGCGACGGCACCACCATCCCGATCGTGAACCCCAGGGTGGCGGCCGCGCGGGGCCGCCCGGCCGGGCGCGAGCGGCTGGGCAGGGTGGCGCCGCCGTGCACCCGGTTGACCAGATTGCGGGCGGCCAGGGCGGCGATGTCGCGGCGGATGGTCAGCTCGCTGACGCCGAGGTCGCGGGCCAGCTCCCGCACCCGGACCGCGCCGCGCGCGTGCAGCTCGGTGAGCAGCCGTTCGTGCCGCTGCACCTGGAAGAGGGTCACCACGCACTCCCGTCCGCCGGAATGAGCGGCGGGGGGAGCGCCGTGAATGTTTCGTGATGGTTAACGTAGTGCGTCACGATATCGATCGTCAACGATGTTCGGATGGTTTCGTTTGTGGACGAGTGGGGTCGGATCGTGGCTTCGCCAGCGGCACTCGGTTAACAACGGGGCTATGCGAAAGGTAGGAGTCGTCGCGCTCGTCCTGGCCGTCATCGCGCTGGCCGCCACCCCGGCCGCCGCCGCGGCTGTCACCGTGGTCAACGGCACCCAGTTCACCGACACCTCCGGCGCGGTGGTGCACGCGCACGGCGGGGGAGTGCTGCAGGTGGGCTCCTACTACTACTGGTTCGGCGAGAACCGCAACGCCAACAACACGTTCAAGGCGGTCTCGGTCTACCGGTCGACCGATCTGCGGACGTGGGAGTTCCGCAACAACGTGCTCACGTCGTCGTCGGCCGCCGAGCTGAACGGCGCCAACATCGAGCGCCCCAAGGTCATCTACAACGCGTCGACCGGCCAGTACGTGATGTGGATGCACAAGGAGAACGGCTCGGACTACGGCGAGGCGCGGGCGGCCGTCGCCTACTCGTCCACCGTGGACGGGGCGTACACGTATCAGGGAAGTTTCCGCCCGCAGGGCACCTACATGTCGCGCGACATCACGCTGTTCAACGACAACGGGACCGCCTACATGATCTCGGCGGCCGACGAGAACTACGACCTGATGATCTACCGCCTCACCGCGGACTATCGCGGCATCGCGAGCGTGGTCGGCAACTTCTGGAACGACGCGCACCGCGAGGCCCCGGCGCTGTTCAAGCGGGGCGGCACCTATTTCATGCTCACCTCGGCGGCGACCGGCTGGAACCCGAACCAGGCGCAGTACGCCACCGCGCCGAGCATCTCGGGGCCGTGGACCGGCTGGGCCAACGTCGGCAACTCGACCACCTACAGCTCGCAGCCCACCTACGTGCTGCCGATCCAGGGCACCTCCACGACCAGCTATCTCTACATGGGCGACCGCTGGGCCGGCGCGTGGGGCGGGCCGGTCAACGACTCCTCGTACGTGTGGCTGCCGTTGAATTTTCCCACCGCCACCACGATGAGCCTGTCGTGGTATCCCAGCATCACCATCGACACCGCGACCGGGACCGTGACCGGAACCGGCGCCACCTACTACCGCATCACCAACCGCAACAGCGGCAAGGTGATGGACGCGGTCGGCGCGTCCACGGCCAACAACGTCGAGATCAAGCAGTACGGGTGGAACGGCGGCGGCAACCAGAAGTGGGAGTTCCAGGACGCGGGCGGCGGCTATTTCCGCATCGTCAACCAGAACAGCGGAAAGTGCCTGGACGTCGCGGCGGCGTCCACCGCGGACGGCGCCAACATCATCCAGTACACCTGCGGCAGCGGCGCGAACCAGCAGTGGCAGTGGGCCGCGACCGGCAGCTACTTCACCCTGAAGGCCCGGCACAGCGGCAAGTGCCTCGACGTGGTCAACGCCGGCACCGCCGATGGCGCCGACATCCAGCAGTACTCCTGCCACGGCGGGAACAACCAGCAGTGGAGCCGGACGCAGTCGTAGACCACGGAGATTCTCAGGCGGGGCCGCCGCCGAGCCCGATCTCGTTGCCGTCCGGGTCGGCGTAGGTCGCCTTGCGGACCCCGTTGTCGTACGTCTCCTCCTTGGCCGGCGTCAGCCCGCGCCCGGCGATCGCCGCGGTGCGCTCGTCGAAGTCGTCGACGAACACCGTGTGCAGGGCGTGCCCGGCCCGCTCGGGTCGGAGCTCGACGTACAGATACCGGTGCTCGGCGATCTCCCAGACCGCCTCGATGTCGTTCGGGAAGAACGCCGGCGGCGCGCCGAGCAGTTGCTCGTACCAGGTGAGCGCGGCCGCGAAATCGCTCACCGCGATCCCCGCGAACAGGTCGACGGTCATGCCGCTCATGGTAAGCCGCAGAATGGGCCATCGATCGTTTTCGCCGTCGTGTCGAAGAGGGGAGCGCCGGTGCGCGCTGTCTGGATCACCAAAGCGGGCGGGCCCGACGTGCTCGCGGTCCGGGAGAGCCCCGAACCGCGGCCCGGTCCCGGCGAGGTGCGCATCGCGGTCCGCGCCGCCGGGCTGAACTTCGCCGAGGTCATGGCCCGGCAGGGGTTGTACCCGGACGCGCCGAGGCCGCCGTGCGTGGTGGGCTACGAGGTGGCCGGGGTGGTCGACGCCCTCGGCGCGGGGGCCGGCGGTCTCGCGGTGGGGCAGCGGGTGCTCGCCCTGGTCCGCTTCGGCGGGCACGCCGAGAAGGTGTGCGCGCCGGCCGAGCGGGTCCTGCCGATCCCCGACGAGCTGGACTTCCCGGAGGCGGCCGCGCTGCCGGTCAACTACCTGACCGCGTACCACATGCTGTTCCGCGTCGCGAACCTCCGGCCCGGCGCCCGGGTGCTGGTGCACATGGCCGCCGGTGGCGTGGGCCTCGCGGTGCTGCAACTTTGCCGCACGGTGCCGGAGGTCGTCACGTTCGGCACGGCGTCCGCGGCCAAGCACGAGGTGCTGCGCGAGCAGGGCTGCACCCATCCGATCGACTACCGCGCCGAGGACTACGTGTCCCGGGTGCGGGAGCTCACCGGTGGGGAGGGCGTCGATCTCGTCCTCGACCCGCTGGGCGGCCGCGACTGGAAACGCGGCCTCGGCCTGCTGCGCCCGGTGGGGCACCTGATCGCGTACGGCTTCGCCAACCTCAGCGGCGGCGAGCGGCGCAGCCTGCCCCGGCTGGCCGGCCAGTTCGCCGGGGTGCCGCTGCTGACGCCGTTCGGGATGATGAACGTCAACCGTACGGTCAGCGGCGTCAACCTCGGGCACCTCTGGGGCCGCGCCGACCTGCTGCGCGAGGAGCTGGTGGCCCTGCTCGACCTGTGGGGGACGGGCGCCGTCCGGCCCACGATCGACGGGGTGTACCCGTTCGCGGAGGCCGCGGCCGCGCACCGCCGCCTCGGCGAGCGCCGCAACATCGGCAAGGTGATCCTCGTTCCCTGAGGGTCCGGCCGCCGCGGTCTTCCGGCTAGCCGGTACCGCACTTTGGGTGGTGGCGTGGCTGCGCGGACAAGCGTCGACGACAAGGCTTGCAGCCATGACCACTCTGATGCCTGCCATGACTGTCCCGGCCCCCGATGTCCGGCACCGCCGGCGCCTCCCGTCCTGGGCGCGGATCTTCCTGGGCGGGGGCGCGCTGTGGGCCGCCGCCGTCGTCACCACCTTCGTCACCGGTAACGTCAACCTGGTCCCGACCATCATCCTGGTCGGCGCCTTCCTGGTCCCGGTCACCTTCGTCTCGTACGCGTTCCAGCGCGCCGACGGCATCCTGACCCCGCAGAAGATCTTCTCCGCGTTTCTCTACGGCGGCGTCATGGGCGTCCTCGGCGCCTCGGTCCTGGAGGCGGCGTTCGTGCACAACACCTCGATTCACGGCTTTCTCGCCGTCGGCCTGATCGAGGAGGGCGTCAAGCTGCTCGTGCTGTGGCTGATGGCCCGTCGGCTCGGCCGCTACACCGTGCGCGACGGCCTCGTCCTGGGCGCCACGGTCGGGTTCGGGTTCGCCGCGTTCGAGAGCGCCGGCTACGCCTTCCAGGCGCTGTTCACCCAGCAGGGCGGCCTGTCGCTGCTGAACGTGGTGGAGACCGAGCTGCTGCGCGGCGTGCTCACCCCGTTCGGCCACGGCCTGTGGACCGCGGTCACCGGCGCCGCTCTCTTCGCCGTCGCCGCCCGCCGCGGCCGGATCCGGCTGCGGTCCGCTCTGGTGGCCGGCGCCTACCTGCTGGTCTCCTTGCTGCACGCGCTGTGGGACGCGGCCGGCCTCGCGGCCGCCTGGCTCACCCTGTACCTGACCGGGTCGGCCATGCAGCGCTACGACGCCCGCAACGGCATCGGCGTCACCCCGACCCCCGGCCAGGTCCACATCGACGCGGTCCTCAACCTCGTGCTGCCGGCCCTCGACGCGGTGATCGGCCTGGCCGTGATCGCCGCCGTGATCGCACGGGTTCGCCGGCAGGAGCGCGCCGCGGCGATCGCTCGATGACCCGCCGTGCCCCGATCAAGCGATCCGGCGGTCGCCCAGCTTGACGGCCACCACGCCGCCGACGATGAGCAGGCCGCCGGCCAGCTGCATCAGGCCCGGCAGCTGATCGACCAGCAGCCACGCGAACACGACCGCCGCGACCACCTCGAGCAGCGCCACGAACGACGCCACCCGGGAGCCCAGCCGGCGGGAGGCGGCGATGCCGGTCGCGTAGGCCAGCGCGGCGGTGACCAGGCCGAGCAGCAGCAGCGGAACCCACCACGGCGGGCTGCCGACCGCGAAGGTCACCGGCGTGGTGACGCCGTGCATCGGCAGCAGGCCGGTCGCGGCCAGGGCGCCCAGCGTGAGCGAGCCGACCGTCAGGCCGAGGCCGGCCAGGGCGAGCGGGGGCAGGCCGGTGCCGGTGTCGGCCGAGATCAGGAAGTAGGCGGTGGCGCCGATCATCGCGGCCAGGGCCCAGGCGACGCCGGACCAGGCCACGTGGGCGCCGGAGGTCAGGTCGAGCACGAGCACCAGGCCGGCGGCGGCCACGACGGCGCCGAGGACGGTGAGCCGGGCGGGGCGCTGGCCGTGCCGCAGCCACATCCAGGCGACCACGGCGGCGGGCGCGGTGTACTCGATGAGCAGGGCGGGGGCGACGTCCATGGTGGCGACGGCCGAGAAGTAGCAGAACTGGGCGCCGGCCACGGCCAGCACCCCGTACACCAGGATCTGGCCCTTCTGCCGGGCCACCAGATGCCACCGGCCGCGCAGCGTGGCGATCGTGAAGGGCGCCAGCGCCAGGGCCGCGACCGTCATGCGGCACAGCACGATTGCGCCCGGACTCCAGCCCGCGGTGAGCAGGCCGGACGCGAGCGGGCCGGAGAGACCGAACGTGGTCGCCGAGATCACGGCGAGCAGCAGGCCGCCGCCGACAACCGAGCCGGCGGGCGCCGAGCCGGCCGCCCGTGCGGGCTTGTCATTGGCTATCTGCGTCATAGCCCATGACGCTATGGACGTCGGCGTAATATGTCAAGGTGCTTTTAGCCCATGACACCGAGGCCGCGCTCGCCGCCGCCGTCGAGCTGGTCAACAGCGCCGAGGACCCCGACACGCTGCGCACCGTCGAGCAGGTCGACGCCTGGTACGCGAAGCACCGCTACACCGGCCGCCACGACCGCGACGACGCCGAGCTCGCCGAGCTGCGGGCGATCCGCCCGGTGCTGCGCCGCCTGCTCACCGCCGACCGCGACACCGCCGCCGAGATGGTCAACGACATGCTGGCCCGGGCGCACGCCGTGCCGCGGCTGCTGCGCCACGACGGCATCGACTGGCACATCCACGCCGTCGCGGCCGACGAGCCGCTGGTGCGCCGAGTGGTGGTCGAGACCGCGATGGCGATGGCGGATCTGGTCCGCGGCGACGAGATGTCCCGGCTGTCCACCTGCGCCGACGAGACGTGCGCGGGGGTCGTGCTCGACCTGACCCGCAACCGCTCCCGCCGCTTCTGCAGCACCGCCTGCGCCAACCGGGTGGCGGTCGCCGCCTACCGCGCCCGCAAGAAGCGCTGACCCGGGACGAGCCGGACCGCGTCAGGCCTCGCCGGACGCGATCAGCCCCTCGAGGAGCGTCTCGCCGACGGAGATCAGCTCGCGCCGGCCGGTCGCGCCGATCTCGACGTGGGTGACCCGCTCGAGGCGGTCGCCGACGACCCGGTGGCCGTAGACGTACATCAGCTCGCAGTCGTCGGCGAGCGTGCGCACATAGGACCGGATCACCTGGCCGTCGCGCAGGTGGTGGAAACTTGGCTCCCAACTGTCGGCGACTTCGACGAGAACGCTGCCGTCGGCCAGGCGCCACGAGCGCAGGATGTCCACGGTCACTCCTTCAGCAGGCCGCGCAACACGGCCATCCCGGTCACGATCGCCTCCTCGCCGGTGTTGCCGAAACCGATGACCAGGCGGCCCGGCTCGGCCGACGAGTCGGCGCGATAGTCGCTCATGCCGTAGACGCCGACCCCGCGGGCGCGCGCGGCCGCGACAATTTCGCGCTCGCCCGCGAAAGCCGGCAGGTGCAGCACCGCGTGGAAGCCCGCCGCCAGCCCGGTGATCGGCCCGGGCGCGGCGTTCATCAGCACGGCCCGGCGGCGGGCGTAGACGGCGCGCATCCGCCGCAGCTGGCGGTCGTAGCGGCCCGACTCGATCAGCGTGGCCAGGGCGAGCTGATCGATTCCGGACGTCCCGCGGTCGGCCACCATTTTCTCGGCCATCACGTCGTCCACCAGCGAAAGCGGAACGACCGCCCAGCCCAGCCGCAGCGCCGGGGCGAGGGACTTGCTGACCGTCCCGAGCGACACCACGCGGTCGGGCGCGAGCCCCTGCAGCGCGCCGACCGGATCGCGGTCATAGCGGAACTCGGCGTCGTAGTCGTCCTCGATGACCACGCCATCGTTCGCCCGGGCCCAGGACAGCAGCGCGCGCCGCCGCTCCGGCGCCATCACCACCCCGGTCGGCCACTGATGGGCCGGCGTCACCACCACGACCCGTGCCCCGCTGCGAGCGAGCTCCGCCACGTCGATGCCGTGCTCGTCGACCTCCACCGGCACCGCCTCGATCCCGGCACTGCCCGCGGCGTCCCGGGCCGTCCGCACCGCGCCCGGATTCTCGAACGCCACCCGCGCATGTCCGCGCCGCGCCAGCACCCGCAAGATCAAGCCCAGCCCTTGCGCGACCCCCGTGCAGATCAAAACCTGTTTCGGGTACGCGTCGACCGCGCGCACGCGTCGCAAGTAGGCGGCGAGCACCTCGCGCAGCCGGGGGTTGCCGTTGGCCGGGCCGTAGTCGAAGGCGCTGTTCGGCGCCGTCCGGCACACCTGCGCGACCGCCCAGGCCCAGTCCTGCCGGGGCGCCAGCCGCAGATCGGGCACCCCCGACGGAAAGTCCGCGATCAGCGGCGCGGCCGGCTTTGCCGCCCGTTCGCCGGAAATTTCTGGCGTGGCGCCCGCGGCCGTCGGAGCGACCCGCGTCGCCGACCCGGTGTGCGCGGTCAGGTAGCCCTCCGCCTGCAACTGGGCGTAGCACTCCTGGATGAGCCCCCGGGACAGCCCGAGATGGGTGGCGAGGGCGCGGGACGAGGGGAGCCGTTCCCCGGCCGCCAGCCGGCCGTCCCGGATCGCGGCCCGCAGATGCTGCTCCACCTGCGATTTCAGCGGCATACCCGACGCCCGATCGAGCTCGAGCAGCAGCTGCGGGCCCCAACCGGACCACTCGATGGCCATGGAATCGGACCTTATCAGGGTGCCGGTTGACTTCTAGCGTTCGAGGCATGAAGACCACTGCCGCCCTCGCCCCCATTGCCGGCGCCTCGATCGCTTTCTACCTGCCGCTCGCCGTCGTTCCGCTGGTGGCGGGCTCGGCCCGGGCCGCCGGGCTGAGCACCGGGTCGTTCCTGGTCGCCGGCGTGCTGTTCGAGCTGGCCACCCCGCGCATCGTGGCCCGCCTCGGCTACCGGCGCAGCCTGGCCGCCGGACTGCTGCTGCTCGGCCTGCCCGCGCTGCTGTTCCTGGCCAGCGACGCCACGCCGGTGCTGGTCGCGGCGAACGCCGTACGCGGAACCGGTTTTGCCATCGCGACGGTCGCCGGAAGCGCGCTGACCGCCTTGGCCGTCCCCGCGCGGCGCCGGGGCGAGGGCGTGGCCCTCGTCGGTGTGGTCAGCGGCGCCGGCGGCCTGGTCGCCCTGCCGCTGGGCCTGTGGGCCGCGCACCGCTACGGATACGCCCCGGTCTTCGTCGTCACCGCCGTCGCGCCGCTGTTCGCGCTCGCCGGCTTGCGGCACCTGCCGTCCGCCGACGTCTCGGACACCGGCCGGGCGGGGTCCGTCGGCTGGCGGCTCCCGCTGATCTTCGCGGCCGGCACCGCCGCCGCCGGCGTCCTGGTCACCTTCGCTCCGCTGGCCATCGGCGCGACCATCGCCCCGATCGCCCTGTTCGTCCAGCCGGCTGTCACCACCGCGGCCCGCTGGATCGCCGGCCGAGTGGGCGACCGCATCGGTCAGTCCGCCCTGCTGCTGCCCGGCATCCTGCTGTCGGCCGGCGGCATGGCGGCGTTCGCCGGCACCGGCTCCGCCGCGCTGGTCCTGCTCGGCGCGGCAACTTTCGGCGCCGGTTTCGGCATCCTGCAGAACGTCACGCTCACCATGATGTACGCCCGGGTGCCGCGCTCCTCGTACAGCGCCGTCAGCGCCGTCTGGAACGCAGCCTACGACTTGGGCATGGCGGCCGGGGCGCTCGGCGTCGGCGCGCTGATCCCGGCCGTCGGCTACCCGGCCGCGTTCCTGCTCACGGCCGCCGCAATGCTGTCTACGATCCTTCTCGCCGGATCGCGAAAGGCATCCGTCCCGATGAGGGCCGTGCCGGACATGGGATGAGGGTGAGGCCGGCCGGTCCCGGCTCCGATCAGACCTGGCCGAGGTCAACCTCGACGACGAACGGCGCGGTCGTCGTCACGACGCCGGTGAAGATCTCGCCATTGCGGTAGCGTCCCGTCGCCGGATCGAGAAGGTACGTGTAGACCAGAGGCGCACCGGTCGGGGCCTGCTCGACACGCCAATAGAACGGGATGCCGGCCTTCGCGTACTGGTCGGCCTTGACGATCCGGTCGGTCGTCTCCGACCCCGGCGAGACCACCTCGGCCACAAGAAGCACATGCTCGGGTCGTGTCGGGCTGACGTCGATGGTCTCCGCCCGGTAGACCGTCACGTCGGGCCGACGGTTGTTCAGCGGCACATCAGTGAGCCGGACGTCGAAATCGGTGTCGGCATTCCATTCCGGCCCCGCGGCCGCATCCAACGCATTCGCCAGAAGCCTCGCCAGGCGATTGTGCCGCTTGGAGGCACTCGGACTCACGACGACCATCCCATCGACGATCTCGATGCCGACACACTGCTCTTCGGTCCACGTCGCGTACTGGTCGGCCGTGACCTGCTCATGCATCCAGGCCGGCGTGACCATCTCGACGGTCATGACACCTCCTGAATCGCCATCGGATACCACCCTCAAGATACCGTGGCGCCGGTGCCGCCCGTCGGCTGCGTGCTGCCTGGACGTACGCCGCCGCCGTGAGATCCTGGGCGCCATGAGTGAGCTGGACGCCAAGGCCAATCTCCATGAGTACCTGCGGGAGGCGCGCGAGGCGCTGCTCGGCAAGCTTGACGAGCTCCCGGAGCACGACGTGCGACGGCCGCTGGTGCCGACCGGGACGAATCTGCTCGGGCTGGTCAAGCACATGTCCGCGATGGCCGCCGGGTATTTCGGCGAGGTGTTCGATCGGCCCTTTCCCGAGTTCCTCGCCGGCCTGCGGGAGGATGACGAGCCGAACGCGGACATGTGGGCCACGGCCGAGGAGTCGCGCGAAGACATCGTCGGGACGTGGCACCGGGCGTGGGCGCACGCGGACGCGACGATCGAGGCGCTGGCGATCGACGCGCCGGGCTCGGTGCGCTGGTGGGGCGACACGCCGGTGACGCTGCACCTGATCATGGTGCACGTGCTGGCCGAGCTGAACCGGCACGTGGGCCACGCCGACATCGTCCGCGAGCTGCTCGACGGCCGGGTCGGCTGGCGGCGGCCCGGTGACAACATGGCCGAGGGCGACGAGGCGTGGTGGGCGGCCTACCGGGAGAAGCTGGAGGCCACCGCGCGCGCGTTTGCCTAGCGGCAGGCGACCTGGGGGTTCGTGGTGGCGAGCTCGCCGCTCGGGTTGTGCTGGTAGAGCCACACGTGCAGGTCGTAATGGACGGGCATGGGCGGCTGGCCGGGCGGCACCGGGTGCCCGTTCATCGGCCCGTTGAAGGGCCGGCCGAACAGCGTCGGCCGGTCCTGGTCGGTCCGGAGCCGCTGGTCGGCGTCGGCGCGGAAGTACTCGAGCGCGGAAAGCCGCAGCTTCCCATGGGCATCGAGGTTGTAGACCAGGATCTCGGGCAGGACCGGGTCGATGTTGTTGTCCGCGGCCAGCGCCGGCTTCACGTAGTGAAAGCCCATCCCGGGCACGCAATCCTTGGTGGGCAGGTAGCCGGCCCTGATCGCCCGGCGGACATCCCGGAAGCGACGCGTCGCGTCCAGCAGCACGGTCCGCTGCGCGGCCGTCAGGCGGGCCGTACCGCTCGGCGAGCTCGGCATGTCCGGTGTCGCGGCGAGGGCCTCGGCGGCGGTGCCGCCGACGGCGGCGAAGGCGCAGGCGGACACGAGCACCGCGGCGAGGCTACGGCGCAGGGGCGCGATGGCGATGACGAGATCTCCCTCCGGGCGAGCCTCGGCCATTCCGAGTCCCGACCCCGGATCCTGCCGCCGGGCATCGAGGCGAGGGGCCGTAAACCCGGCACCGTCAGTCGGTCGAGCGACGCACGGGCAGGTCGAGAAACAGCCAGGAGCGCGGGGTGCGACCCGACCGGGACGCGGCGAGTCGGCACTGTCGGGGGACACCCGTCCGAATGACCTCGGCGTGTTATCCCCCAACGGCAACCGTGAGCGGAGTACAACTTGCGTCCGTGTCTAGGCCTGACCCGAGTGGTGCCCTGCCCGCGTCGTCGATCGCCAGAAGGGTCGGGCTCCCTCCCGCGGCTCGCGGAAGCGCGACCAACTGCACCTGCCCGGATGTCTTCGAGTTGCAGGACGGAAATTTCGCGATCGTCGGGACCGACCGGACCGCCGAGCTGACCGGAAATCTTCCGCCGGACGCGGGCGTGGCTCCGTACGAAAAGATCGTCGTGATCACCCGAGAGACTTTCCTCGCGGCCGCGACGGATCTGCCAAGGTAATCGATTCGTTCTCGCCGGCGCAGGCGAGCACCGCTTCGTATTCCCGCCAGATCTCGTCCGCGATTGCGGCCAGGCCCGCTTCATCGGTGCCCGGCACATAGATGCTTTGGCGGCTGCCCGCGGTCTTGCCCCAGAAAGCGCGGACTTTCGGGCTGGCGAACAGGAAACGCAGGTTGCTGACCAGCTCCTCGCTAGTCGCGACGCCAGTTGTGTACTGCAACCAGGCGTGCTGAAGCAGCAGGTTGGCGTACATGTGCTGGGACTGGGTCACGGAATCTTCCGGCGTGGTCCGGGGCCAGACCTCGGCCAGATGCGGATTGTCGATCGCCATCCGGGTCAGGGTGACGTGGAGCTGCCGCACCGAGATCTCCGTTTGCTGGTCGCGCTGGCTGCGGGAATGCGCCGCCGAGGTGATGACGAGCGCCGCCACGGTGAGCGCGGCGACGACGGAGTTGACGACCCCGAACGCCTGCCCCACGTCGCTCCATCGCGTCCACGTGCCGGCATCGCCCCGCAGTCCGACGAGGGCGACCATGCCCACGCCGGCGGCCACCACGGCGACGGTGAGAACGACGGCCGAGCTTGCCGCCCAAGCCAGGCCCCGATGAGGCGTGAACGACCGGCCGGATGCGCACTCGTCGACCCTCATGGTCTGGCCCCTTCTGCTCGGCGCCCCGGTCGTTGCCGACGAGGCGCGTCATCAAGTCGGCTGGGCGGGTACCGACTCTCTCTTGTTTTCAACAAGAGTGTGCGACACGAATGCATCCCCTGGCGTACCACCAAAGATGAATGAAAAATTGCGAATAAGCGTTCTGGCGCAGAGCCACGTAGCAGGTTGCCACCCCGCGCAATGCGAGGCCTTGGAAGATCAACGCGCCGCGCTGCAATTTGCACATTATCTTGGAACTCGGCGAATGGCGATACCCATGGTAGTCCGTGCGCATGCACGACACATATGCACGATCGGTGGCCCGCCGCGGAGTTAAGATCTGGTGTGGTCGATGAGCTGAGTTCGCAGCGGGATCTGTTCGACGTGCCGGATGACGTCGCCTACTTCAACGCGGCCAGTCTTTCGCCGGTGTTGCGGTCGGTGCGCGCGGCCGGTGAGTCCGCGCTGCGCCGGCGGGCTCGGCCGTGGGAGATCGGCGAGGCCGACTGGTTCGCCGATGTGGAGCGGCTGCGCGGGCTGGCCGGGCGCCTGGTCGGCGGGGATGCCGAGGGGATGGCGCTGGTGCCCGCGACCAGCTATGGGTTCGCGGTCGCGGCGGCCAACCTTCCGCTGCGGGCGGGGGAGCAGGTTCTCGTGCTGGCCGAGGAGTACCCGTCGGGCGTCTACACCTGGCGCGGCGCGGCCGAGCGGGCGGGCGCGAGTGTGCGGACGGTGACGCGGGCGCCGGGGCAGACCTGGACCGAGGCGGTGCTGGCGGCGATCGACGAGCGGGTCCGGATCGTGTCGGTGCCCAACGTGCACTGGACCGACGGCGGGCTGGTCGAGCTCGACCGGGTCGCCGAACGTGCCCGGGCGGCCGGCGCCCGGCTGGTGATCGACGCCAGCCAGTCGCTCGGGGCGATGCCGCTGGATGTTGGCGTGCTGCGGCCCGATTTCGTGATTTCGGTGGGATACAAGTGGCTGCTCGGGCCGTTCGGGCGCGGCTACCTGTGGGTGGCCGAGGAGCACCGCGAGGGCCGGCCGCTGGAGGAGAACTGGATTTTGCGGGCCGGGTCGGAAAATTTCGCGGGGCTGGTGGACTACCGCGACGAGTATCTGCCGGGCGCGCGCCGGTTCGACCAGGGCGCCCGGACGCTGTTCGAGCTGACCCCGATGGCGATCGCGGCACTCGAGCAGATCCTCGAGTGGGGGCCGCCGCGCATCGCCGCGACCCTGGCCCGAGTCACGGCGGAAATTGTCGGCCGGCTCGAGGGCGTCACGGCGACCGAGCCGCGTGGCCCGCATCTGCTCGGGGTGCGCGTCCCGGCCGGCGCGACCGATCGGGTCGCCGCCGCGCTCAAGCAGGCGAACTGTTTCGTGGCCCGCCGCGGCGACGCGATCCGGATAGCGCCGCACCTGCACGTCACCCAGGCCGACGTCGATCGCCTGGTGACAACCCTGGTCGCGAACGTCTGAGGCGGGCGAACCGCGAAAAGGCTTGACCTCGAGCAATCGAAGGCGCTACGTTGTTCTCATATCGAGACAATCTCAATCTGAGGACAACGAGCGATGCAGAGCGAGTCCGAGTTCCTGGCGGCATATGACCCGCGGGCCTATCCGGCCGTCGCGGTCACGGTCGACGTGGTGGCCCTGACCATCCGCGACGGGCGCCTCTGCGTGCTGCTGGTCGAGCGCGGCGAGCAGCCTCTCGCCGGTCGCCGGGCGCTGCCGGGTGGCTTCGTGCGCAAGGAGGAGACGCTCGATCAGGCGGCGATGCGCGAGCTGGGTGAGGAGACGGGCCTCCGGCCCGGCGAGGGCGAGCTCACGCGGGTGCATTTGGAGCAATTGCGATCGTACGGCGACCCGCACCGTGACCCGCGCATGCGGGTGTTCACGGTGGCCTACCTGGCGTTCGCGCCCAGCCTGCCCGATCCGCGGGCCGGTTCCGACGCCGCGGCGGCCTCCTGGGTGCCGGTCGACGAGGCGCGCGACCTGGCCTTCGACCACGACGCGATCCTGGCCGACGGGCTGGAGCGGGCCCGGGCCAAATTGGAGTACACGCCGCTGGCGACGGCGTTCGCGGGCACCGAGTTCACCATCTCCGAGCTGCGCCAGATCTACGCGGCGGTCTGGGGCGAGGAGCTGCACGCCGGAAACTTTCACCGCAAAGTGCTGTCGGTGCCCGGCTTCGTGGAGAGCACCGGCGAGACGACGGCGCGCGGCGGGGAGAGGGGTGGCCCGCGGGCCAAGCTCTACCGCGCGGGAGACGCCCGCCTGCTGCACCCGGCCCTGTTGCGGCCGACGCGGGAGGAGGGCGTGCGATGAGGTTGCCGCGCCACACCCGGGCGCTGCAGCCGGCGTTGTTGCGGCCGACGCGGGAAAGGCCCGCGATGAGGCTCGCGCGGGAGACCCGGCTGTCGCACAGGAGGCGGAAGGAGGGCATGCGATGAGGTTCGCGGAGGCCGCGGCGCGCATCGACCGGGCGTCGAGCTTCGCGGAGCTGGCGGACGGGCGGGCGCTCGCGGAGGCGTACCGGAAATGGGCGAAGCTGGTCCACCCGGATGCCGTCGGCGCGGCGGAAAGCGCGACCGCGACGAGAGCTTTCGCGAAGCTTTCCCGGCTCTATGCGGCGCGCGGGTTCGCGTCGGGGGACATCGCCGACCTGAGCGTCACCGCGGAAGGCTTGCTCAAGGTGCCGCGCAGCCCGGCCGACAACGACCTGATGGAAAACGAGGCGGCGGCCCTGGAAAGGTTGTGGGACCGGGGCGATCCGAAATTTCGGCCGTACGCGCCGCGGCTGGTCCGCAGCTATGTCCACGAGAGCGCCGACCGGAAACGCCGCCGAGTCAACGTCATCGAGAAACTTGACGGCTTCGTTCCGCTGAGCCGGCTGCGAAAGCCGCTCGACTGGCGGGACGCGGCGTGGATGTGGCGGCGGCTGCTGGTCGGGCTCGGGTGGGCGCATCGGGCCGGCGTCGTGCACGGCGCGGTGCTCGAGGAGCACGTGCTGATCCATCCGGCCGCGCACGGGGTGGCGCTGGTGGACTGGTGTTACTCCGGCCGCAAGGTCACGCGATCGTGCGGGCGCGCCGCGATGCGTACCCGGAAGAGGTCTTGCATCTGAAGACGGCCTCGCCGGCCACGGACATCTACATGGCCACCGGGCTGATGGCCCGGCTCATCGGCGACGGCATGCCGTCGCGGCTGCGAAAGTTCGCCGACGGCTGTCGCTACGACGCGCCGCGGATGCGGCCGCAGGACGCCTGGCGCCTGCTGGGCGAGCTCGACGAGCTTCTCGGGCCGAGAAAGTTTCGGCCCTTCACCGTTTAAGTTTCGGCCCTCGGGGAGGACACCATGGGAAGCGGACTCTGGTCGACCGACGTCTACACCGCCGCCGCGAATTATCGCGCGGCGCATGGAAAGAGCGCCTTCGACTACAGCGACAGCGGGGCGCGCACCGTGCACCCGGCGCTCGACCCCCGCGGCGTGACCGTGCGGGAGAGCCGCGACAGCGACGAGCACCCGTTCAGCACGCCGATCGCGGTGCTCTTCGACGTCACCGGCTCGATGGGCGGGGTGCCGCGGGTGCTGCAGACGAAATTGCCGCAGCTGCTCGGGTTGCTCACCCGCAAGGGATACGCCACCGATCCGCACCTTCTCTTCGGCGCCGTCGGGGACGCGACCTGCGATCGGGTGCCGCTGCAGATCGGGCAGTTCGAGTCGGACAACCGGATGGACGAGGACCTCGCCCGGATCGTGCTGGAGGGTGGCGGCGGCGGGCAGAAGAGGGAGTCGTACGAGCTGGCCATGTACTTCATGACGCGGCACACGTCGCTCGACTCGGTACTCAAGCGCGGCCGGCGGGGCTATCTGTTTCTGATCGGGGACGAAATGCCGTACCCCAGGGTTTCGCCCTCCGCCGTCGGTCGGTTCATCGGCGATTCGCTGTCCGAGGCGATCGCGACCGAGCAGATTCTCGCCGAACTGCGGCGCGTCTTCGACGTCTACTACCTGATGCCGGCCGCGGCCGGCTGGGGTGGCGACCACGAGATCCTCACGCGCTGGCGTGACCTGCTGGGACAGAACGTGCTGGAGCTCGACGACCTGGACGCGGTGTGCGAGACGATCGCGCTCACGGTGGGTATCGGCGAGGACGCCATCGACCTGGACGCAGGGCTGGCGGATCTGGTGGAGGCCGGCTCGTCGCACCACGGCACGGTCGGCAAGGCCCTGGCCCCGCTGCACCGCGAGGTGGCGGCCCGGGACGAAGCGGGCCGGGGCGCGGTGACGCGCGGGCCGCTCGCGGTCAGCGACGCGGCGTCGGGCAACGAGCGGCTTTGAACGAGCACGTCGCGGTCGTCGACCTCGGCTACGGCGACGCCGGCAAGGGGACGGTGGTCGACGCGCTCTGCGCGACCTCGCCGGTGCGGGCGGTGCTGCGCTTCAACGGCGGCGCGCAGGCGGCACACAACGTGGTCCTGCCCTCGGGCCGGCACCACACGTTCGCCCAGTTCGGGTCGGGCACGCTGCGGGGCGTGCCCACCCACCTCACCCGGTTCGTGGTGGTCGACCCGCTGGCGCTGGCGGCCGAGGCGGTCGCGCTCGGTGACCCCTACGAGTTGCTCACGGTGGAGGGTGACGCCCTGCTCGCCACTCCGTGGCATCGCGCGGCCAACCGGCGCCGGGAGACCGCGGAACGTCACGGTTCGTGCGGCATGGGCGTGGGCGAGACGATGGCGTACGCGCTCACGCACGCCGACGCGCCGCGCGTGGCGGACGTCAAGTCACCGGCGCGCCTGCGCCGCCGCCTCTCGGCGCTGGCCGACCACTACGGCCCGGGTTTCGTTGTCGACGATGTCCTGGAAACTTTCGTCGCCTTCGGACGGACGGTGCGCATCGTCGACGAGTCGTACACCGGCCGGTTGCTGCGCGAGGGCCCGTGCGTCTTCGAGGGCGCCCAGGGGGTGCTGCTCGACGAATGGCGCGGCTGGCATCCGCACACGACATGGTCGACCACCACCTTCGACAACGCGCTCTCGCTGTGCCCGTCGCTCCGGCGGCTCGGGGTCGTGCGCACCTACACCACCCGGCACGGCGCGGGCCCCTTCGTGACGGAGGATCCGGCGCTGCGCCTGCCCGAGCCGCACAACCGAACGGGGGAGTGGCAGGGCGTTTTCCGGGCCGGGCATTTCGACGCGGTGGCACACCGTTACGCCGTCGAGGTGGCCGGCGGCGTCGACGGGCTGGCCGTCACCCACCTCGACGCCCCGCCGCGCTGCCCGCAGTTGCGCGTCTGCACCTCCTACGACAACGGCTGGACCCGGATCGTCCCGGGTAACTTTCGCGATCTCGACCATCAGGCCGCGCTGACCCGGTGGCTCTTCCGGGCCCGGCCGGGCGCGCTCACCCGGCCGGACGACTGGCCGGCCGCGATCGGAGAGCTGCTCGGCGCCCCGGTGCTGCTCGAGTCGTACGGGCCCACCGCCGCCGACAAGAAGGTCCACTGTCCTCCGGCGGCACGAAGGAGCGCTACGCGCCGCCGGAGTCCTTGACGAAGACGATTCCGTCGATGCTCGGCAGGTGGGCCGGATCAAGCGGGGCATAGCCGAACCAGGGCGACACCCGCGGCACCGGCCGGCCCAGCGTGCCGGGATCGACGAGGAACCGGTCGTCCGGGCGGGCGTACAGCAGGCCCTCGATGGTGTCCGGGGGCGGGGTGCCGACGCCGCGGTGGTGGATCGTGCCGAGCGCCATGGCCAGGTAGGCATAGCCCGCGCCGAGCTGCGCCTCGACGATGGCGCCGGCGCTCCACCACTGCAGCGGGATGTCGCCGAGCCGCATCGAGCTCCGGACCCGCTGGAGATGGCTGTTGTGGGCGAAGGCCATCACCGGTCCGGTCCCGGCGAGCGCGAGAAGGTTGGCGGCCATCACCGAGGCCCGCACACTGAGCAGCCACGGCAGTCGGCCGGGCGAGGTGTCGGCCAGCCAGTAGTGGTAGCGCAGCAGACCGGTGGCGGTGCGGGCGTGCAGGCGTGCCCGGTCGTCGTCCCGCAGATCGGGCGCCTGCGAATCGAGCAGGGCCGCGAGGTCGTCGGCGAGCAGACGTAGGTCCCGGGCCTCCGGCGTCCGCCCGATCGACTGGGACGGATCCATCATCGTGGCCGGGTTGGCCCAGCGGTCGTCGGCGCCGAGCAGGCGGTCGAGGGTCTCGGCGGTGCAGGGGAGAAGCGTGGCGTCGACCCGGGCGGCGAGGTAGGCGTGCAGTTCGGTGAGGGCCTGCCGGGGGCTGGCGGCGTGGCTGATCTCCAGCGGGCCGTCGAACCCGGCGAAATGCACCTGCTCGGCCGCGGGCCGGCCGTCGTTGTACGCGCGCAGCCAGCGCAGCAGCTCCCGGTTGGCCGCCGACCGGCCGAACTCGTGGCTGAAGCCGCGCTCCATCGCCTCGTCGAGCGAAACTTTCCCGGCAGTGACGTAGTCGTCCGCGACCAGCCCCATCAGGCAGTCGCTCTCGATCGCGATGGTCCGGAAACCGTCGCGCTCCACGAGCCGCCGGAACAGCTCGTTGCGCACCTCGAGCAGGACGTCCTCGCCGTGGGTGGGCTCGCCGAGCGCGAGCACCCGCGGCCGGGCCGTCATGACGTCTTCGATGGCAAAGGTCATACCCCTGAACAGTATCGTTGAACTGAGGGTTGAAACTTTCCGCGGCTCCGGGGAGGACCATGCCGGAAAACTTTCAAAGGCCGGTCGACCTGGCGCGGGCGCACGGCCTCTCCACGCAGGCGGTCCGGAACTACGAGGCGGCCGGGATCCTCCCGGAGGCCACCCGGACGCGGTACGGATACCGCACCTACACGCCGCGGCACGCGCGAGCGCTGAGCGCGTTCCTCGCCCTCGTTCCCGGGCACGGCCACCGGACGGCCACGCTGATCATGCAGGCGGTCAACCGGGGCGCGACCGAGGAGGCGCTCCGGCTCATCGACGAGAGCCACGCCCAGGTCCTCGACGACCGGCGAACCCTCCGCGCCGTCGAGGCCTCGCTGCGCGAGCTCGTAACCGGCCCACCGCAGCGGGGCGACGCCCCGGCCCGGCGGCGGGTCGCGCCCGGACAGCAGGGCGACGTCGGGCAGCGGAGCGACGCCGGGCAGCGGGGTGACGTCTTTGTCGGGCCGCTGGCGCGCAGGCTCGGCGTCCGGCCGGCCACCCTGCGCAAGTGGGAACGGGCCGGCCTGGTGTCCCCGCGCCGCGATCCGCGGACCGGATACCGGGTCTACAGCGCGGCCGACGTGCGCGACGCGTTGCTGGTGCGCCAGCTTCGGCGCGGCGGCTACTTGCTGGAGCAGATCGCGCCGCTGATCGACCAGGTCCGTTCGGCCGGCGGCATCGCGCCCCTCGAGTCCGCGCTGCGGGACTGGCACGCCCGGCTCTCGGCCCGCGGCCGCGCCATGCTCGCCGGCGCGGCCGCGCTCGACGCCTACCTATCCTGAAATTCAGCGGCCGCAGGTCAGGGTGAGCTGCCCCGACGGCGCTCCGGCGACCATCATGCCGAAGGTCGTCGACGCGCCGACCGGCAGCGTCCCGTTGTACGAGGCATTGCCGACCGCGACGCCGTCCGTGCTGTCCAGCGTCACCGCGTTCCACAGCGAGAGGATCCGCTCGACGCCGGCCCAGCGCCAGGAGACCCGCCACCCGCCGAGCGTCTCGCTTCCCACGTTGCGAACGGTCACCGTGGCGACGAAGCCGTCGCCCCACGCGCTGTCGACCACCATGGTCGCGGCGCAGGCCGCGAGCGGCGCCGTCCGCCCCGACCCGATCATGTACGGATCGTGCTGGCCGTCGGCGCTGAAGCGGAACCAGTACGCGGTATCCGGGGTCAGTCCGCCGATGGTGACCGTCCCGTTGCGCTCCGGCCCGGACACCACCTCGGCCACCGGATTCAGCCACTGCTGGGCGTCCGCGAGGGCGGTGAAGAGGCTGACGGTGACGGGCGGATCGTAGCCGCACGGCGGAGTCAGCAGCATCGTGTACGAGATCGTCAGGCTCGTCGTGGTCGACGCCGTCACCACGCCGCTCACCGGCAGCGCCGGCGGGCAGGTCAGGGTGGGTGCGGGCGCGGGGGCCGCGGTCGCCCCGCCGACCCCGGCGGCGACCAGCCCCGCCACGGCGAGGACCGTTCCGCCGAGCACAACGCCGAGCCTGCGCAGCATCGCTACCTCCATCGACGGCCTGCTTCCGGGGACACCATATATCGAGGAAGGCCGATCCGCGTGGTCAGGTGCGCGACAAATCACCGCGGCATGTCACAGGCGGCCGCGCGGTGCCGTCCCAAGTCCGAGACCGGCCCCACCTCGGAAGGTGACAAGCCATGCGCATCACGATCTTCGGCGCCAACGGTCCCACCGGCCGCGTGCTCACCGGGCAGGCGCTCGCCGCCGGGCATCGGGTCGCCGCGGTCACCCGGCATCCGGACTCGTTTCCCCTGCACCACGACCACCTCGAGGTGCTCGGCGCCGACGTCCTCGCCCCGGCGGCCGTCGACGCCGCCGTGGCCGGGAGCGACGCGGTGCTGTCGACGCTCGGGGTCCCGGCCGGGCGGAAACCGATCAACACCTACTCGCGCGGCGTGGCCAACATCCTCGCCGCGATGCGACACCATCGGGTACGTCGTCTCGTCGTGGTCAGCTCCAGCGGAGTCGACCCGCACACCTACTCCGACGGCGGCTTCCTGTTCAACCGGGTGCTGCTGCCGTTGTTGACCCGGGTGCTCGGCCGGACGCTGTACGACGACATGCGGCGGATGGAAGCTCTGGTCCGGGCCAGCGACCGGGAGTGGACGATCGTGCGGCCGAGCGCGCTGCACCACCTGCCGTCGCCCGCCGGTTACACCGTGGTCGAGGGCCACGCCGACGGCCTGTTCACCGCGCGGGTGGATCTGGCCGCGAGCATGCTGGCCCTGCTGGACGACGATCGGTACCGCCGCAGCACCGTCAGCGTCATCACCACCGCCGGCAACCCCACCCTGCTCCGGTGGATGCGCGGCGAGGCGCTGAGCCGTTAGGGCCTGTGTCGAAGTCGGAGACGGGCTGCGGCGTGGCCCAGCCGCCGCCTGACCGCACGCCGCGAACACCCGAATACAACACCGGTATTCGGGCGCCCGCGGCGCGAGGCCAGACGACATCTGGACCTCGCCTCGCTCCGGCCCCGACTTCGACACAGACCCTAGCCACCGGGCGGTCGCCGATCGACCACGGTGGTGGCTCCGAAAAGACGTACTCAGCGATCTGGATCAATTGTTACGCTCGGCGGCCATGAGAGCTTACTTGAGTAATCTCAGACCCCGCCTGGCGGCGGCCGGATCGGCCGTGCTGCTCGGGCTGGCGGGCTCCGCCGTCGCGGTCGGACCGGCGTACGCCGGCGGGCACCACCCCACGCCCGGCGCCGCGGGCATCGGCGACCGGCTGTATCCGCTGCTCGGCAACGGCGGATACGACGTGCTCAACTACGACCTGCGGCTCGCCTACCCCAAGAAGGACCCGGCGCAGCAGATCCGCGGCGACGTGACGATAACCGCGGTCGCCACCCAGTCGCTGTCCCGCTTCAATTTGGACTTCGGCGGCGACGGCGTCGGCAAGGTCGCGGTGAACGGCCGCACGGCCAGGTTCACCCGCGACGGCGACGAGCTGGTCATCACGCCCCGATCGCCGCTCGGCAAGCACCGGCGGTTCACGGTGACCGTCTCCGGCTTCACGGCCACCCCGATCGCGCCCAACGCCTCGTCGCCGGCCGGCTTCGTGGTCACCCCGGACGGCACGGTGATGGCCGGGCAGCCCGACCAGTCGCACCAGCTGTTCCCGAGCAACGACCACCCGCGCGACATGGCCACGTACACGATCAGCATGACCGCGCCGGTGGGCTGGAACGGCATCGCCAACGGCGTCCTGGTCCGCAAGTCGCGGCACGGCGGCTACGTGACCACGACGTATCGCGAGTCGCATCAGCTGGCCAGCGAGCTCATCCAGGTGGCCGTCGGCGACTTCGGCGTCTACTGGCGGCGACCGGTCAACGGCGTGCCGGTGCGCGACGTCGTACCCCCGCGGCTGGCCGCCGAAATCCTGCCCAAGGCCGCCGATGAGCGCAACGAAATCGCCTACATGGAGCGCCACGTCGGCAAATACCCGTTCGACAAGTACGGCTCGCTGGTCATCGACGGCGACCTCGGCTTCGCCCTCGAGACGCAGGGGCTGTCGCTCTACGACACCTCGTTCTTCAGCCTGCCGCAGGTCATTCTCGACCCGATCCTCAACCACGAGCTCGCCCACCACTGGTTCGGCGACAGCGTCGCGCCGTACGAGTGGAGCGATGTGTGGCAGAACGAGGGGCACGCCACCTGGTACGAGGTCCTTTACTCGTACGACAAGGGCACCCTGCCCGACTACGGCGGCGCCGCCACCCTCGAGGAGTACTACAAGCGGGTCTACGCTCGCGGCGACATCTACCGCGCCCGCTACGGCCCGGTGGCGCACCCGCTCAAGGCGGACGTGATCTGGGACGTCTTCAACCCCAACGTGTACGACGGGGGAGCGCTCGTCCTGTTCGCCCTGCGCCAGAAGATCGGCGTGCGGAACTTCGAGAAGCTCGAGCGGGCCTGGGTCACGAAGTACCGCGGCAAGTCCGCCTCCTCGCAGGACTTCATCAACCTCGCCTCCAAGGTCTCCGGCCAGCACCTGCAGGCCTTCATGACCGCCTGGCTCTACGGCACCAGGACGCCGCCGATGCCCGGCCACCCCGACTGGACGGTGACCCCGGTCACCCCGGCCGCCACCACATCCGCCGCCCCGGCACCGTTGTCCGCGGGGGCGGCGCTGCGCTGACCCCTGCGGCGATGCCGCGCTGACCCGCGCCGAACCCGCCCGGCGGGTTCTTCCGAACGTGGGGACATCCGGGCCGTAGTGTCCGGGTGTCACCCACGTGAGGGAGGTGCGCCGTGCGCACAGGCGCCAGGGAGACGGTGCGCCTCGCCGCGGTGGTCGGCGCGCTCGGTGTCGTCTTCGGCGACATCGGCACCAGCCCGATCTACACCCTGCAGACCGTCTTCAACCCGGACGACCCGCACCCGGTGCCGGTCAGCGCCGCGAACGTCTACGGGGTGCTCTCGCTGATCTTCTGGTCGGTCACCTTCATCGTGACCGTCACTTACGTCCTGCTCGCCATGCGCGCCGACAACGACGGCGAGGGCGGCGTGATGGCCCTGATCACGCTGCTGCGCCGCGCAGCCGCCAAGCGCGGCCGCAGGGTGGCGCTGTGGCTGGCCGGGCTCGGCATCTTCGGCGCCGCGCTGTTCTTCGGCGACAGCATGATCACGCCGGCCATCTCGGTGCTCTCCGCGGTCGAGGGGCTCAGGCACGTCGAGCCGTCGTTCGGCGGCGCCGTCGTCCCGATCACCGCGGTGATCATCGTGGCGCTCTTCCTGGTGCAGCGGCGCGGCACCTCGGCGGTCGGCCGGGTGTTCGGGCCGATCATGATCGCCTGGTTCGTGACGATCGGGGCGCTCGGCATCGCCGGCGTCGCGAAGCACCCGGCGATCCTCGAGGCCCTCTCCCCGGCGTACGCGCTGACCTTCCTGCTCGGCCATTTCCCCATCGCGTTCTTCGCGCTCGCCGCCGTCGTGCTCTCGGTGACCGGCGCCGAGGCCCTCTACGCCGACATGGGCCACTTCGGCCGGCGGGCCATCTCGCGCGGCTGGCTGCTGCTGGTCTTCCCCGCGCTCGTGCTGAGCTACTTCGGCCAGGGCGCGCTGATCATCGACGATCGGGCCAACGTCGAGGGCCCGTTCTTCCTGCTCGCCCCGGGGTGGCTGCGGCTGCCGCTGGTGGTGCTGGCCACCGCCGCCACGGTCATCGCCGCCCAGGCGGTGATCACCGGCGCGTTCTCGGTCACCTCCCAGGCCGCCCAGCTCGGTTACCTGCCGCGGCTGCGCGTCGTCTACACCAGCGAGCAGGAGATCGGCCAGATCTACGTCCCGTGGATCAACTGGCTGCTGCTGGTCTCGGTGCTCACGCTGGTCTTCGCCTTCCGCAGCTCGGCCGCGCTCGCGTACGCATATGGGATGACCGTGACCGGCACGATCACCATCACCACCCTGTTGTTCTTCTACATCGCCCACCGGCGGTGGAAGACGTCGCTGTGGCTGCTGATCGCCGGCGCCGTCGTGCTGCTCGCGATCGACCTGCTGTTCGTCGCGGCCAACCTGACCAAGCTGCTGCACGGCGCCTGGCTGCCGCTGCTGATCGCGCTGACCGCGTTCACCGTCATGACCACCTGGCAGACGGGCCGCGCGGTCGTCACCGAGCAGCGCCGCCGGGCCGAGGGCTCGCTCAGCGAGTTCATCGCCCGGCTGCGCGACGACGCGGCCTCGATCGTCACGGTCCCCGGCACCGCGGCCTTCCTCAACCGCGGCAACCAGACCGCGCCGCTGGCGATGCGCGCCAACGTCGAGCACAACCACGTGCGGCACGAGCACGTCCTGATCATCTCGATCGAGACCGTGCCGGTGCCCCGGCTGCGCGACGAGGACCGGATCGACGTCGACCCGCTCGGCTACGAGGACGACGGCATCTTCTTCGTGCGCCTGCGCTTCGGCTACGCCGAGACCCCGGACCTGCAGGCCGCCCTGAAGCTGCTGGACCCCGCGACCACCGAGGGCCGCCTCGACCTGGAGAACGCCTCCTACTTCCTCTCCAAGATCGAGCTGCGCCGCGGCCACGGCCGCACGATGGCCGCCTGGCGCAAGCGGCTGTTCATCGCCACGTCCTACATCACCGCGGACGCCGCCGAGCACTTCGGCCTGCCCCGCGACCGTACGGTCCTCATGGGGTCGCACATCGAGGTCTGAGCCCGTCGAGGAGCACGCCGACCACCCGCCGCGCGTCGTAGCGATCGTCGCGGCCGGCCCCGATGCAGAGGTTGCCGACCGCGTACATCAGCTCGAACGCGCCGAGTCGGCTGTCCGCCGCCCGGACCAGCTGATCGCAGACCGGGACGAGGCGGTCGAGGAACCAGGTGTGCAGGCTCTGGAAGGCGGCGTCCTCGGACTGCAGGGCCTCGGCGAGCCCGTGCTTGGTGATCAGGAAATCGGCGAAGAGGTCGATCCAGCTCGTCAGGGCGGCGTACGGGCCGGGACTCTCCCGCAGCAGCCTCGGCCCCGCCTCGGCGCAGGCCTCCACCTGATGCCGGTAGACGGCGACGATCAGATCGGCGCGGGTGGGGAAGTGGCGGTAGATGGTGCCGACGCCGACTCCCGCCTTGGCCGCGATGTCGCGCACCGGCACTTGCACGCCATCCGACACGAACGCCGCCGCGGCCGCGTCGAGCAGCGACTGCTCGTTGCGGCGGGCGTCGGCCCGCTTCCTGGATTCCGCCATGTACCCCTCCGCCTGCTCTCCTCCAGCATCCCAGACGCGCCGTCCGGCCCGAGCGCTCGGCATGGCCGGCCCGCGGCGGTCAGGCCTCGGGTGAGCGGCTGCCGCCGTGCGACGCCACCAGCGCATCGGCCACGGCCGCGGCGTCCGCGTCGGCAATGTCCGCCGGGTACTCCGGGAGCAGGTCGTCCCAGACGACCAGCCACGAGCCGTACAGCTGGGACTGGCCCTGCGGGCGGGCGAAGAACCACAGGTGCAGATGCGCGGCGCCGTCGCCGATGCGGTAGACGTGCGCCCGCGAGATGTGCGGCACGGCCTGCATGTGGCGGACGATGCGGGTGCTCAGCAGGCCCATCTCGGCGGCGAGATCGTCGGGCAGGTCGGCCATGTCGTGGTGGTCCCGCGGATACAACATGAGCACCAGCGGCACGCCCACCCCGGGGATCCGGGCCAGCCGCCAGCTGTCGTTGAACCAGATGCCCTCGTCCCGCTCGCGGCAGATCTTGCAGTCGGCCGGGTCCTCGCCGTGCCGCGCGGGCTCGGGCACGACCGGCGGGCGCAGCGGGGAGACCCGCAGCCCGTCCGGCTCGAACGGGCTGATGTCCCAGCCGGTCATCCGGGCGAGCGGGAGCCGGCGCTCGCGGTCGGCGGCGGCGAGCGCGTGGTCGTAGAACTGACCTGGATCAAGAGCCATGGCGCCGAGACTAGGCGACCGGGGTCACGAAGGCTTGACGCCCGACCACACCAGACGCGTCGTGCGGATGGTCAGGTCGTCGGCGGCCGGAGCCGCGAGCGCGGCCAGGTCGGCCGGGCTCAGGCGGTCGGCGAGCCGGTCGCGCATGCGATGCAGGGTCACCTCGGCGTAGCGGGCGGCGCTCGCCGGCAGCGGCGGCCGGAGCTCGATGTCGAAACGGCGCTCGCGGGTCTCGAAGCCGGCCTTGCGCAGGAGCGCGCCCCAGTCCTCGTGCATGTGCATGCCGGCCTCGTGGCGCATGCGGTCCATCTCGGCGTGGCCGCGATCCTCAGCCGCGTTGTGCAGGAAGCGGGGGAACGACTCGAGCTCGGTGATCAGGACCGCGCCGCCCGGTCGCAGCAGGTCGTGGATCTGGCGGAGGGCTCGGCCGGGGTCGGTGAGGTGGTGCATCGAGGCGGACGCCCAGACGAGATCGGCCGGGCCGAGGGCGGGCCACTCGCCGTCGAGGTCGGCTTGCATCGTACGGATGTTGCCGGCGCCGCCCGCGCGACGGCGCAGGTGCTCGAGCATCTCCTCGTCGACGTCGACCGCGACGATCTCGGCCGCGGGCAGCTGCCGGGCGAGGGCCAGCGTGCCGGTGCCGGTGCCCGCGCCGAGGTCGACGATGCGGGCCGTGCCGGTGGCCGGCACGAGCTCGCCCGCCCAGGAGATCACTTCGCGGTGGAAGTCGTGGAGGACCTCGGCGTCGAGGTCGAGCATCTCGGTCATGTGCTGGTGTGCCATGGCGTCGACGCTACCGCGTCCTTGCGTACTGAGCATATAGTCTTGCGTATGACGCAAGACGGTGATCTGGACGCGCTGGTCCGGCAACGCATCCGCGGCCTGCGGGTCGCGCGCGGCTGGTCGCTGGACGAGCTGGCCGCCCGCAGCTATCTGAGCCCGTCCACGCTGAGCCGCATCGAGACCGGGCACCGGCGGATCGCCCTCGACCAGCTGGCGCCGATCGCCCGGGCGCTGGGCACGACGCTCGACCAGCTGGTGGAGTCGGGCCGCGACGAGGACGTGGTGATCCGCCCGCATTGCGACGACGCCCGCGGCATCACGACCTGGTTGCTGTCCCGCGAAGGCGCGCCGGCCACGGTCGCGAAGTTGCGGGTGACCCGCCCGGTGCCGGCCGAGTTGCGGGTGCATCCGGGGCGGGACTGGTTCACCGTGCTGTCCGGCACCGTCGTGCTGCGGCTGGCGGAGCGGACGATCCTGGTGCGGGAAGGGGAGGCGGCGGAGTTCTCGACGATGGTGCCGCACGCCTTCGGGGTGACCTCGGGGGCGGCCGAGATCCTGTGCATCCTCGACCACGAGGGGGAGCGGACGCATCTGGGGCCGGCCTAGACAGTCCGGGTGGTCAGGCGGGGGTGTGCTGGTAGAGCAGGCTCCGGTGGGTGGGCCGATAGCCCAGCGACTCGTTCACCCGGCGCATGGCGGTGTTGCTGTCGGCGGTGTCGGCCAGCAGGCCCGTCACGGCCGGGAAGCGACTGCGCACCCAGCCGATCTGCTCCGCCTTCATCCAGCGCGCCAGGCCGCGGCCCCGATGCTCGGGCAGCACGCCGGTGCCGTAGTGCTGCGCGTCGCCGCCGCCGTCGGCGGCGACCACGAGCTCGGTGAAGGCCGCGATCTCGCCCTCGGTGGTGAGGGCGGCGGTGACGCAGAGGAACTCGCCGCGGTCGGCGACCGCCTTGGTGACGAACCGGAGGTGGTCGGCGTCCCAGGGCTGCGGGACGTAGGCGGCGTCGTCCATCGGCATGTCGTCCATGGCGTGGTGCGCGCGCACGAAAGTTTCCACGAGCTCGGGCGGTGTGTCGCCGACCCAGTGGATCAGCCGGTAGCCGGGAACGGGCTCGCCGGGCCGAGTGGGGGCGGCGTCCAGCGCCAGGCGGGTGTAGGTCAGGCGGAGCACGAGGCGCAGGCCGCGCGCGGCGCAGAAATGGTCGCCGGGGGAGCCCTCCTCGACCGGCTCGGTGAGCACCGGACCGGCGGTGGCCGCGAGGGCGGCGTCCAGCAGCCGGGTGCCCACGCCGGCGCGCCGTTCCGCCGGGTGGACGTGGACCTGCAGGTCGGCGGCCCCGTCGTCGGACGGGATCCGCAGGAACGCGGTGCCCTGCGGGCGCCCGTCCCCGCCGCTGGCGACCCAGGCGAGGCGCCGCCACGACGGGCTGCCGGAGGGATCGACGAGGGCCTTGATCTCCACGGTCACGGCCGCCATTCTGACGGGGCGGGGCCGGCGGGCGAGAGGCAGGCCTCCGGAAGCAGGAACCAGCGCAGCTTTTCGAACGCGGGCGGCAGGTCCAGCCGCACCCCGTCCAGCGGGGCCGGGCGCGAGCTCATGATTGCCTCGGCCTCGGTCAGGTAACCCGCCAACACGTCCTCACCGACGGACACCGGCGAGACGGTTGGCGCGGACACCGTGCCGTCGGCGCCGAGCCGCAGATCCGCGAGGCGGACGGAAGGCGCGACGTGCCGCACGTGCGCCCAGATTCCGGTGCGGGGGTTGAAGCGGTATTCGGGGAGCAGGCGAGCGCCGTGCCGGGCGATCAGCGCGACGGCGGACATCACATAATCCGCGACCATGTCGGAGATGAAGTAGTTGAAGTTGAGCCGCGACCATCCGGGCTTGATGCCTTCCCACCCGTCGACGATCTCGCCGCGGAACTCGCGGGAATGCGCCTCGTCGATGCCCAGCAGGCGATGGCCGTAGGGCCCGGCACAGGAACAGCCGCTGCGGGCCTGGATCCCGAACATGTCGTTGAGAACGGCTGCCACGAAGTTGTGGTGCAGATATTTCTCGCCCGCCCGTACCTGGAACGACACGATCGACAGCCGCTCCGCGACCAGGTCGCCGAGAATCTCGATCTCCGGCACCGCACCCCACCGGTCCCGCGCCCGCTCCCACAATTGTTTCTCGCGGGCCGCGATAAGTGGGGTGCCGACCGCGTCCTTGACCGAGAAGACCAGCCCGGCCCGGATCGACTCGACGATCGCGGGCGTCCCGCCCTCCTCGCGTGCCACCGGATCGGTGAGATAGCGGTGCCCGGTCGGATCGACATATGCCACGGTGCCGCCGCCCGGCACCACCGGCACGCGATTGGTGAGCAACCGCCGGTCGACCACCAGCACACCCGGCGTCTGCGGCCCGCCGGCGAACTTGTGCGGCGACACGAAAATCGCGTCCTTGTCCGCCATCGAGATCGGCACGTAGGGCCCGGCGGCCGCGTAATCCCAGACCGACAGGGCGCCGTGTGCCCGCAACACCCGCGAAACGGCGGCGGTGTCGGTCAGGATCCCGGTCACGTTCGACGCCGCGGAGAAACTTCCAATTCGCAACGGCCTTTCCGCGTACGCCGAAAGAGCGCGCGCCAAGGCATCCAGATCGACGTGTCCGGTGTGATCGGATTCGATCTCCACCACGTCGGCGATCGACTCCCGCCACGGGAGCTCGTTGGAGTGGTGCTCGTAGGGCCCCACGAAGATCACCGGACGCTCCGCGGCCGGGATGCGCGTGCTCAGGTCGTACGCGTCATCCAGGGCCTCCGGGACGCGGAGGCCGAGAATGCCGACCAGCTTGGCCACCGCGGACGTCGCCCCCGACCCGCAGAAGATGACCACGTGCTCCGGACCGGCGCCCACGCTGCGGTGGATGATCGACCGGGCCTCCTCGCGCAGCGCCATCGTCTGCGCGCCGGTCGCGGACGCCTCGGTGTGCGTGTTCGCATACCGGGCGAGCACGTGATCGCGGATGAAGTCCTCGATGAAGTCGAGAGCCTGCCCGGACGCGGTGTAGTCCGCGTACGTGATGCGCCGCGGGCCGAACGGCCCGTCCAGCACCTGCCCGGCCCCGATCAGCCCGTCCCGGATGCGTCCCAGCATGTCTCCCACCTCGGAATTGAACGATAGTTAAGCCGGTCGGGGCAACCCGGTCCTTGGATCATGAGGGTCGCGCGCAACATGCCCGGTGCGTGGTCTGCCCGGGTTTGAGCCGTGCCGACCGGCGTTTGCTTTCGGTGACGTGCCGGAAAGTTTCCGGGTCGGACCGGCAACTCCGCCCTGCGCCTGCTCGGCTCGCTGACCGGCGTGCTGGTGGCGCTGGTCGTGGCCGCCCTCGAACGCCGCCCGTTCCGCGCCCACGTCCTCCGCGGCGGCGAGCCGGCGAGCCTCGTCGGCCCCGGCTTGCTGGCCGGCGAGGCGGCCCGGGCGGCCCTGGCCGGCAACGGGCCCGACCCCGACCTGATGTACTGGCTGGCCCGGGCCGAACAGGACGCCGGCCGGTCCGCCCCGGCCGAGCGGATCCTCCTGGACGGCCTGGCCCTGGCCCCGCGCGACGTGGACCTGCTCTGCGCGTACGCCGATCTATGCGCCGGCGAGGGCCAGCCGGCGAAGGCGGAGAAGCTGGTCGCCCTCGCCGCCGCCCAGGATCCGCAGGCGCCGATCGTCCACGCGACCCGGGTCAAGGTCGCCTACGCCGGCGGGCACGATTGCGAGGCCCAGCGCATCAGCCGTTCGGCCGGTACTCCAGGGCCTGCAGCGACCACTTGTTGCCGTCCGGGTCCCGGAAGTACACGAAGTTGCCCCACGGCTGCGCGTCCACCTCGCTGGCCTCGACCTCGGCCTCGACCAGTTGCTTGCGGGCGGCGTGCGCGTCGGCCACCACGACCTGGATCTCCTGGGTGCCCGGCGTCTTGTCGGTGATGCCGGTGCCGAGCACGATGGAGCAGGCCGACCCGGGCGGCGTCAGCTGCACGAACCGCAGGCCCTCGTGCACCTGGTGGTCGTGGTCGGCGTTGAAGCCGATCCGCTCGTAGAACGCCTTGGCCCGGTCCACGTCGGTGACCGGGACGGGGATGAGCTCGATCTTCCACGTTGCTGTCATGCCACCCATGGTGCCAACCATTGCGGTCATTTTCTGACCGCTGTCCCAACATCCGCGTCTGCCCGGGAACGCGAGCAGTCGGTCGCCCGGGGCGTGTCGGCGCCGAAGGGAGCGGTCGTCAGGCCGGCGGCTGCTCGGCGACCCTAGCCATCTCCCTGATGGCCAGCGCCGCCCGCACCAGCGGATTGTCCGCAAGGTCGCCGATCGTCTCGATGCCGAATGCCGCCTTCAGCCCCTCGGCCTCGGCCTCCGACACCCCCGCGAAGGCCGACACCGGCGCCCCCACGAGGTCGAGAATGTCCACCGTCTGGAACTCCGGGTCGAGCACCGCGTCGAGGTTCACGGAAACGGCCACTGCGTCCTCCCCATCAGCCGAACATGCCAACAAGGCCGATGCTGTCACAGCATGCGATCGGCTGACTACTGTAGATGATGCGCAGCGCGTCGTGGCGCATGTCCTTGTTTACGGACAAGTAACCAGCCGCGGTTCAGTCAGGCATTGACCAGGTTGACGATCTCGGTGGCGTTGTCGAAGTCCGCGGTCTGCAGGTTCTTGCAGTACGCGAACGCGATGCCGGTCGAGGGGTCGCCGTAGCCGAAGGTGCCGCCCATGCCACCCCAGGCCAGGGCATCGCCGCCCTCCTCGCCGAGGCGGCTCAGCGCGAACCCGAGGCCGAAGCGGGCCGGGTGGCCGAAGACCTGGTCGGTGCCCGCGTACGTGTCGGCCTGGATCGCGGCGATCGTGCCGGGACTCAGCAGGCGTACGCCGTCGACCTCGCCGATCAGCGAGGCGTACAACCTCGCGATGGCCCGCGCGGTCATCTTGCCGCCGGCCGGGATGTCGGCGGCGAGCACGTCGGGCCGGTTGCCCAGGGCCGCGGTGGGCCACAGCTCGAGCGCGGAGGCCCGCGCCATCGGCGAGTCCGGCGGCAGCTCGAAGGACATGCCGGGCGGCGCGGGCGGGTCGACCAGCGGAGCGAGGCGGTGCTGCTCGGAAGCCGGTAGGCCGAACCACAGCTCGTCGGCGACACCCAGCGGGACGCCGATCTCTTGGCGCAGCAACTCACCGAGCGGCTTGCCGCCGGCCCGGCGGCAGACTTCGTCGAGGATGTAGCCGAAGGTGTACGCGTGGTATCCGACCTGCGTGCCCGGCTCCCACCAGAGCTCGCTGTCGGCGATTCGCTCACATATCAGGTCCCAATCGCAAATTTCCGAGACAGTGGTGGTGGCGCCGATGCCGGGAACGCCGGCCGTGTGCTGCAACACGTGCCGCAGCGTCACGCGCGATTTGCCCTTCGCGGCGAAAGCGGGCCACACGTCGGCGACCGGCATGGAGTAGTCGAGCACCCCGCGTTCCACCAGGCGATGCACCAGCGTCGCCGTCATCGCCTTCCCCATCGACCAGGTGTAGAAGAGCGTCGACGAGGTGGCCGGTCCGGCCACCGCATCCACGATCAGCTCGCCGTCGCGATAGACGGCCACCTGCACCGCCACCTCCCGCCCCGACCGCACCTGCTCGTCGATGGCGTCCTGAACAACCTTCTGCAGCTCCACGAAAGTTCCCCTCTAAACAGTGACGAGCTCGCGCGCGGGCTCGACCCGGGTCCGCGCCGGACGGAGGAAGACCGCGAGCCCCGCCGCCACCATCACGGCGGCCACGATGAACGGCAGCCGGTACCCGCCCGTCGACAGCGTGGCGAGAACCGCGAGCCCCAGCGCCGACCCGACCTCGGCCGTGGTGCTGAAGACCCCCGACGCCAGCCCCGCGTCGTCCGGGGTGGCGGACGACATGGCCAGCGCCGCGAGCGCCGGGAACGCCAGCCCGCCGCCGACGCCCAGCAGCAACATCGAGGGCAGGACATCCATCACGTACGAGCCGTCGGCCGGCACCCGGGCGAAGTACAGAAGCCCGGCCACCACCAGCGCCAGTCCGGTGAGCACGAGCCGGCGTGCCCCGAACCGTACGATCAATTTCTCGGTGTATCGCAGCGACAGCCCGCCCATCACGACCGTGACCGGCAGGAACGCCAGCCCGATCGTCATCGCGTCGTAGCCGAGGACGTGCTGGCAGTACAGGACGCCCACGAAGAACATCCCGAACATCCCGGCCGCGCTCAGCAGCTGCGCCAGATTGGCCTGGGCCAGCGGCGCCGACTTGAAGATCCGCAGCGGGACCAGCGGCCGCTCCGCCGTGGCCTCGCGCACCACGAACCCCACGCCCAGCCCGAGGGCCAGCAGCGCCATCCACACCGACCCGCCGGGCGAGACGACCGTGTAGACGGTCACCATCAGCGCCCCGGTGATCAGCATGGCCCCGAGAACGTCCGCACCTCGCCGCAGCCCCGGCCCCCGATCGGCCGCGATCAACCTCCGGGCTGCGGCGACGGTGCAGACCCCCACCGGCACGTTCACAAAGAAGATCCAGTGCCAGTTCACGGCCGACGTCAGCACGCCGCCGAGCAGCAGCCCGACCGCGCCGCCGGCCGACGCCACGAAGCTGTAGACCCCGATCGCCTTCGCCTGTTCGCGGGCGCCCGGAAACATCGTCACGATCATCCCGAGGATGACCGCCGAGGTCGCCGCCCCGCCGACGCCCTGCAGGAACCGTGCCGCGATCAGCATTTCCCGGCTCGAGGCCAGCCCGCAGAGCCCCGACGCCACGGTGAAGAGGATCAGGCCGCCGGCGAACACGCCCCGCCGGGAAACCAGGTCGCCGATTCGCCCGAACAGCAGCAGCAGGCTGCCGAACGGGATCAGATAGGCGTTGACCACCCAGGCGAGCCCCGACTGCGAGAACCCGAGATCGCCCTGGATGGCCGGCAGGGCCACGTTCACGATCGTGACATCCAGGATGATCATCAACATCCCGGCGCACAGCACCATCAGTGCGATCCACCTGCGATCCGTCGTCTTCGGCACGGCCGCCGACCTCCCTCATTAATTACGATCGCCAGGACAGACCGATCCCGGCGGGAAAACTCATCGCCGGCCGAGCGATGAATTTCGCGGCGGACCCCGGTCGGTACTTCACGAGGAGGTGCGGCAGTGGACACCGAGTTCGTTGAGCAGGCGGATCCCTACCGGCGGGAGCTGCTGGCCCACTGCTACCGGATGCTCGGCTCGGTCTACGACGCCGAGGATCTGGTGCAGGAGACCTATGTGCGGGCGTGGCGCTCGTACGACCGCTTCGAGGGCCGTTCCTCGATGCGTACGTGGCTGCACCGGATCGCGACGAACGCGTGCCTGAACGCGCTCGAGTCGCGCAGCCGCCGCCCGCTGCCGATCGGCCTGGGCGCACCCAGCTCCGACCCGTCGGAGGCGCTGGTGGAGCAGAAAGAGGTGCCCTGGCTGGAGCCCCTGCCCGACGCCATGATGGATCCGGCCGGCGTCGTCGCCCAGCGAGAGAGCATCCGCCTCGCGGTGATCGCCGCGATGCAGTACCTGCCGGCGAAGCAGCGCGCGGTCCTGATCCTGCGCGACGTCCTGCAGTGGCCGGCCGCCGAGGTCGGCGAGATGCTCGACCTGACCACCGCGTCGGTCAACAGCGCCCTGCAGCGCGCCCGCGCCCAGCTTCAGCAGGTCACCGTCGACGCCGACGAGGTCACCGAGCCCAGCGAGGCCGACCAGCGCGAGCTGCTCGACCGGTTCGTGGCCGCGTTCGAGGCCAAGGACATCCGCGCGATGGTCGACATCTTCACCAAGGACGCCGTCTGGGAGATGCCGCCGTTCACCGGCTGGTACGAGGGCCCCGAGACCATCGCCCGGCTGATCGACACCCGCTGCCCGGCCGACGGCCCCGGCGACATGAAGCTCGTGCCGACGATGGCGAACGGCCAGCACGCGTTCGGTCTCTACATGCGCGACGGCGACACCTACCGCCCGTTCAACCTGCCGGTCCTCACCCTGACCCGCGACGGCGTCAGCCACGTGTCCGCCTTCTTCGACCGGCGCCTGTTCCGGACCTTCGGCCTGCCCGAGTCGATCCCGGTCCCATGAACACAGCGCTGCGAGCCGGGGTGGCCGTCCTCGAACGGTCGGTCGCCTATTTCCTGGGATGCGCCACCCTGGTCTCGGAGCCGCTGCTGATCCGCCACACCCCGTGCCCCCGCTGGGACCTTCGCGACCTGCTGGAGCACGTGATTGACTCGATGGCCGCCCTCGAGGAGGCCGCCACGGCGGCCGAGGTCCCCCTGACGCCACCGCAGGACGCCGGCGACGTGATTCCGCTGGTCCGGCAACGCGCGACCCTCCTGCTGGGTGCATGGTCCAGGGCCTGCGGCGCTTTCACCGTACGGGTGGAGCAAGCGCACCTGAGCGCACCCGTGGTGGCCGGCGCCGGCGCGATCGAGCTCGCCGTCCACGGCTGGGACGTCGCCCAGTCCTGCGGCGACCCGCGCCCCATCCCACCCGACCTGGCCGACGAGCTTCTTGACCTGGCGGTCGTCCTGATCCGCGCCCCCGACCGCCCCGGCCGTTTCGGCCGCCCACTTCCGTTCCCGGACGACGCCTCCCCGAGCGACCGGCTGCTCGCTTTCCTGGGCCGCGCACCCGCCTAAGTCGGCGGCAATAGGCCGGCAGGCGGCGGAGAGTCGTCCGCGACGGCTCGCCGCACCACCTCGTAGACCTGCTCGACGGTGAGGCCGTGCAGGCGGGCGATCCAGGCGACGTCGTGCCCCTGGCCGTACGCGGCAACGATGGCGTCCTCCGCCGGCAATCCCGGTGCCGGCTGCAAGCTCGGCGCGGCGTGTGGGTAGCCCGCCGGCGTGAGAACACCGGTCGGTGGCTGCGCCGCGGGCTCGACCTCGCGCTCGACCACTGCGTAGACCTGCGCGACGCTGAGGCCGTAGCGGAAGGCGATTCCCTCTACGTCAAACCCGTCACCGAACTCGGCGACGATCCGGTCCTCTCTGCTCGGGTATCCCTCCACGCCGTCCGCAGTCACACGGTCAAGCTACCGGTCATGGGTCGACGTACGCCATCCAATGCTCGCCAGGCTCAAGCCCGGCTGGGGGTTCGGGCTCATCAGGCGTGCCGCACCGCGACCGTCACCCAGCGCGGCGTGGCATAGATCTCGCCGGCCCAGCCGTCCGCGTTCCGGAATGCCAGGCTGGTGGTGTCCGGTCCGGCCCGGTCGGAGACGATCGTGAAGGCGCGCCGTGGCAGCTCGCGCCGATAGAACGCGAGCACCGCCTCCGGGTCAGGCGCGGTCAGAGTGAACGAGGCGCCGGACTCGTGATCGCGGAGCGTGGTCACCTGGCTGCCCGGCGGAAGCCGGAAGGCGGACGGCAGATGGTTGACGCCCGTGGCGGCTTGCCCGGCGTGGCTCTCCCGAACGGTGGTCCGCGCGCCGCCGACCGGACTCAGCGCGATCGCGGCCGGTTCGTTGCGCCGCGGCTCGAGGGTGGTGGCGCTGCCGCAGGCACCCAGGCCGGCGAAGGTCAGCAGGGTTGTCACCAGGGTGGCAATCCGCCTCGCGATCATGCGTCCACTTCCTCCCCGGTGCCACCGTGGCCGCGGTCGACCGCCGGATCACCAAGGGCGCCGACCCCTATTCTCTGTGCTCAGGTCAAGGTCGGCTTGACTGGTGCCACGGTTCGTCACGCGGCCTCGTAACAGACGCGCCGAACCGCCATCACGTCGGTCACGACGGCCAACCACGAACGCTTGCACGTCCCTGTGCCGGTGAAACCAGATACGACACCGGGCCGGGAAGCCGACAAGGCGCCGCGGAGCCGGCCCGACCGGGCGCATCGCGGCAGGGCAATCCGCGTACGTGGCCTTCGTGGCTGATCTCGGAGCACAGCCGCCATCGATACGGACATTGTGCTGCACCGAGTGCGGCGGCCGAGCCGTTGCCGCGCACGATCGGCGGCAGATCCGGGCGTCGGCCGGATCCAGCCTCGCACGAGGCCGGGTGGGCCAGAACGCTCTTCAGTTCGGGACAGTCGTGCCGTAGAGAAGACGTCTGACGGCAGCCCGCGACACCAGCAGGACGATGATGAGCAGCGTCACGGGTAAGAAGCCGCCCAGACTGACTGCACCGCCGAACACGATGTCGATCAGCCAGAGCACGACGAGCTTGCTCCCGGCCGCCACCACCCAGAGCAGAAGGGCGGATGTCGCCTTCACCCGTCGGGTGGTTGCCCCGCGCAGCCGGGCCAGGACGGCGCCCTTGAGCAGCAGCACCACCTCGAGCGTGACTTTGAGCAGGGCGGCCGTCAGCAGCGAGAGGGTGAAGGTCTCGCTTATGACGGCCGGGAGGTACTGAACGGCGAGGTTCAGGACGACAACGTAGACGAACACGTCGATCACGTCGGCCGGATGAGCGACGATCCAGTCCCGCAACCGCCCGCGCCCGGGACGGGTCCCGCCGCTAGCGTCCGGCTCGAGTTGGTCTGTCACGAGGCTGAATCCTGCCGGAACAGCGCGGGTGGGTACATCCGCTCATCGGCAGATCCGCGCACAGCGGGAGGGTCCGTGTCCGTGCGATGCTCTGCTGATGTCGGGGCTGGGCCCTGCGGGCACATACCGTTCGACCTCGGGCCGGCCCAGCTCCAGTGCGTCAAGATTCTGGCCCGAACACCCGGTCAGGAACACTTCGAGACCGGAGCCGGTATGGACCCGGGACTCGCCCCGGTACCGGCCCAGGTACGCCGCCGCAGCTGCCCGCAGCACCCGCTCGTCGTCCGTGGCAATGGCCGGATCAGAATGCGAAGAGATAGTCATACCGCACGGTCCGTCAAGGCCAGGATCTGAGCCACCGCCTCAACTCACCCTGGCAGACAGGGGCGCGGGGGATCCGGATGTTCGATCGAGGCGCTGCGTACGGTGGTGGTGAAGGATGGCGCCGCATCCGCGTGGTCGTGTGGCCGGGGCTCGTCAGCCGGCGTCGTAGGCGCTGCGTGCCCGCTCCACTGCCGGGAGGTGGGCGTCGGCCCATGTGTTCAGATGAGCGAAGAGCGGACCGAGGCTGGCGCCCAGCTCGGTGATCTCGTACTCGACCCGGGGTGGCACTTCGGCGTGGTAGGTGCGCGCGACGAGCCCGTCGCGTTCCAGCTGGCGTAGCCGCTGCGTGAGGACTTTCGGGGTGATGCTGCTCAGCCGGTGCTGCAGTTCCACGAAGCGCTGCCGGCCGTGTTGGTGCAGAGCCCACAGGATCGGCGTCGTCCACCGGCTGAACACGATCTCGACGACCGGCGCGACCGGGCACGCGGTCTCGGGGTTCGCTGATCGTTGCATGTGCCCTCCGCCACAAAGCCATTACTATCCTGTAGGTACCTACTATACGGAAGCTACTAGCGTCCCTTTCAACCGCGCGGACGACGCGGTTGGACGGGAGACGAGACATGTTGGTCGTAACCGGAGCCACCGGCAATGTCGGCCGGACGCTGGTGTCGGTCCTGGCAAACACGGGTGCCGCGGTCACCGCGGTGTCGCGTGGACGACGCCCGGTCGCGGTACCAGAGGCAATTCGCCACCACCGGGCAGACCTCGAGGACCCGCAGAGCCTGCGTGGCGCACTCGCCGGCGCCGACGCCATGTTCCTGCTGGTGGAAGGAGCAGGGGCGAACCTCGACGGGCCCGAGATCATCAAGGTGGCCACCGAGGCCGGCGTGAAGCGGATCGTGCTGCAATCCTCACAAGCCGTCGGTACCCGGCCGGGCGCGGCGTCGCACGCCCCGTTGCACGCCATCGAGGATCACGTACGCCGGTCGGGCCTCGGCTGGACGATCCTGCGTCCCGGCGGCTTCGCCTCCAACGCCTTCGCCTGGGCCGACGCGATTCGTTCCGGCCGGACGGTGGCCGCACCCTTCGGCGACGTCGGCCTGCCGGTGGTGGATCCCGACGACATCGCCGAGGTGGCCGCCATGGCCCTTCGGGGTGGCCACGACGGTCACACCTATGAGCTGACCGGCCCGGTCCTGAGCACGCCCCGCCAACGAGTCGCGGATCTCGCCGCGGCACTGGGCGAGCCGATCCGCTTCGTCGAGCAACCACCCGACGAGGCCCGCCGGCAGATGCTGACGTTCATGCCACCACCGGTCGTCGAAGGCACACTGGCGATCCTCGGCGCGCCGACCGCACACGAACAGCGAATCAGCCCCGACGTGACGCAGGTACTGGGCCGACCCCCACGACCGTTCACCGAGTGGGCCGCCCGCAACATCGACGCCTTCCGCTGACCCGCCGAACCACCCCACGCACCGATGACCGGCCGGCCTGATCGCCCGTCCGGTCATCGGTCAGATCCACGCACCAGACCAGCGCGAACGCGGCCGCCGCGCACGGTCGGCGGCAGATCGGGTGGGGGCGTCCAAATCGAGTTGTGTCGCGGGGTGATTCGACGATCATGTCTGGGTGAGTTCCCGTCCCTCCTCGACGGCCGACGTGGTCCCGGACCCCCAGGTCGTGACCCGCCTGCTTCGCGCTCAAGCACCGCATCTGGCCGACATGCCCGTCCGGGTGAGCCCCGCCTCGGGGAGTAGCAACTGGGTGTTCCGCGTCGGGAGCACACTGGCCATCCGCTTGCCCCGGTCGGACGACTACGTGGCGGACCTACTGAATGAAGTGCGCTGGCTGCCCCTGCTCGCACCCCATCTGCCGGTCGCCGTCCCGGACATCGTCGTCGCCGGCCGGCCCAGCGAGACCTTTCCCCGGCCGTGGGCGGTCGTGTCCTGGGTTCCGGGCAGCTCTCCGCCGGCGCTGAACGGCTCGCAGCAGGCCAATCTTGCCGAGTCCTTAGGCCACTTCCTGCAGAGCCTCCACGGGGTCGGCACCGCTGAAGTTCCGGCCGGGCCCGAGCACTGGGGCTACCGTTGCGGTGAGCCGGTCACCGACACCATCGACCAATGGGCCGATCGCGCGGCTGCCGCGCTGGCGGACCTGTTCGACCCAGCCGGCGTTCGTGAGGCGTGGCGACGCCTGCGCGACGTCCCTGCGGCCACCGAAGCCGCTTGCTGGGTGCACACCGACCTGTCGGAGGAGAACCTCCTCACCCACCACGACGGGCGGCTGGCCGGAGTCATCGACTTCGGCGGCATCGGAATCGGCGACCGATCCGTGGACCTGCTCTACGCGTGGAGCATCTTCGACGCCCCCGCTCGCGACCTGCTGCGGGCCGCGTCGGGAGCCGACGATGAAACCTGGACCCGAGCCCGCGCCTGGGCCTTTGTCGGCCCTGGCCTGCTCACCATCGCCAGCTATCGACACCTCATGCCCTCCCGGACCGATCGACTCATCTCCATGGTGGAGGCGGTCGCAGCCGAGGTAGGGATCCAGCTTCGCTGACGACGAGCGCGGCCCGCGGGAAGAAGCTCAGCCGGCGCTGCGGCTGCGCCACAGCAACCACACGAAATACGGCGCCCCGATCAGCGCCGTGACCAGCCCGGCCGCCAGCTGGGTCGGGGCCAGCACCGTGCGCCCGACCGTGTCCGCCACGCTCACCAGCACCGCGCCCAGCGCCACCGCCACCGGCACCGATCGGGCGTGCCTGGCGCCGACCAGGGCCCGGGCGGCGTGCGGGGCGACCAGCCCGACGAAGGCCAGCGCCCCGACGGCGCAGGCGGCCGCGGCGGTGAGTACCGCCGCGACGGCCAGGAAGCCCAGGCGGGCCCGGCCAAGCGGCACCCCCAGCACCCGCGGCACGTCCTCGTCCAGTGAGATCAGGTCCAGGGTGCGGCTGCCGGCCAGGACCAGCGGCAGCACGACCAGCAGGGCCAGGGCGACCGGCACGACCTGACCGATCGTGCGGCCGTAGGTGGATCCGGCCAGCCAGGTCAGCGCGGTGCCGGTGTTCCAGGGGGAGACGACCACGACGATCAGCGCGGTGATGGCCGAGGCGGCGGCGCTGACCCCCACGCCGACCAGCACGATCCGGTCGGAGGCGGGACCGCGGCCGGCGGCCAGCCAGTAGACCAGGGCGAAGGTGCCGAGCGCGGCCCCGGTGGCGGCGGCCATGACGGGCCAGACGCCGAGGCCGGGCAGGAGCAGCACGACCGCGACGGCGCCGGCGGACGCGCCGGGGGTGACGCCCAGCAGGCTCGGCTCGGCCAGGGGATTGCGGCAGACCGCCTGGACGATCGCCCCCGCCAGGGCCAGGGCGGCGCCGCCGAGCAGGGCGGCGGCCACGCGGGGCCAGCGTTGGTCGAGGACGAAGCCGACGTTGCGGCCGGCGGCGCCGCGCAGCCAGTTGGCCACGTCGCCCAGCAGGACCAGCCGGTCGCCCAGCAGCAGCGCGGCGACGAACGCGGCCACCAGCGCGACGGCGAGGACGACGCCGACCGCGACCACCCAGGCGCGGGAGCGGACCGAGCCGTGGGCGCCGCGGGCCGGCACGGCGGGGCCGCCGTCGCGGAGGCGGCGGGCCAGCCAGACCAGGACGGTGGCGCCGGCCAAGGACGTCACGACGCCGGTCGGCACCGAGATGGCCACGTCGGCCGGCAGGACCGCCCGCAGGAGCACGTCGGCCAGGACGACGACGAGGGCGCCGGCCAGGCCGGCGAAGGGCAGGAGCAGCAGGTGCGCGCCGAGGCCGGGTACGCGGCGGGCGATGAGCCGGGCGATGACCGGGGCGCAGAGGCCGACGAAGCCGATCGGGCCGGCGACGGTCACCGCGGTGGCGGCGAGCAGGACCGCCACGACGATCGCGAGCACGCGGGTGCGCCGCACGTCGACGCCGAGGACGCGGGCCGGGTCGTCGCCGAGGGCTAGCACGTCCAGGCGGTGCGCGAGCAAAAGCACGGCGGCCACGCCGAGGCCGGCCAGGGGAGCGGCCCGGACGACCTGCTCGGATCCGGATTGGACGGTGGTGCCGGAGCCCCACGCGAACAGGCCCACCGTGTTCTGCGCGTACAGCATGAGCAGGACGGTGGTGAGCGCGTTGAGGGCCAGCGCCACGGCCGAGCCGGCCAGGATCAGGCGGGTGGGGCCGGCGGCGCCGCCGCGGGCGACGAGCAGCACTAGGCCGGCGGCCAGGAGGCCGCCGAGGAAGGCGGTCAGGCCGTCGAGGAAGAACGGCAGCGAGACGCCGAAGGCGGCGACGGCCACCACCGACACGTACGCCCCGGCGTTGACCGCGAGCGTGTCGGGGGAGGCCAGCGAGTTGCGCGCCACGGATTGCAGCACGCCGCCGGAGACCCCGACGGCGAGTCCGACGAGCAGGGCGGCCGCCAGCCGGGGCAGCCGGCTGGCGACCAGGACGGCGACCGCCTGGGCGCGTTCGCCGTCGTCGTGGGCCCAGGGCCAGAGGGCGCGCAGCAACTCGCCCGGCTGCAGGTGCGCCGTGCCCTGGGTGAGGTGCACCACGGACAGCACGAGGAGGAGCACGACCGCGCCCGCGAAGAGCGCGATGATCCCGTACGTGTGCGGACGCCCTCGTGCCGGCGGCGCGACCATCACGTCAGGCTGCGCCGATGCCGGAGGCGAGGCGACGGTCGTGCTCGTCATCTCAGGAGACCGCGGTGACGAGGGCGTCGAGGTACTTGGACGCCGAGAGCGGGCCGCCGAACATCCAGATGCCGTCGGGGAGGCGCTTGACCTTCTGGCCCTGGACGAACGGCAGCTGCTTCCAGACCGCGTTGTTCGTCAGGGAGTCGGTGAAGTCGCCGCCGTCGGCCTTGTTGGCGACGTACACGAAGGTGGTGTTCGGGTCCTTGATCTTGGTGAGGCCCTCGACGTCGGTCTGCGCGAGGCCGTAGTCCTTGTCGCCGCCCGTCGTCCACTGGCTCCGCAGGCCCAGCTCGGCCCCGATCGCGCCGAAGAACGAGCCCGGCGTGTACATGCGCAGCGAGACGGTGCCGGAGTCGACCCAGCCGTCGGCCATCACGAAAGGAGTGCCGGTCTTACCCGCCTTGGCCAGGGTGTCCTTGGCCGAGGCGAGCTTGGCGTCGAAGTCGGCGAGCAGTTTGGCGCCCTGTGCCTCGGTGCCGGTGGCCTTCGCCAGGGTGGTGACGGTCCGGCGCATGTAGCCGATCGGGTCGCTGCCGTCGGAGCCGCGCAGCGCGAGCACGGGCACCTTCTTGGCGAGCTGGGCGAGCACCGTCTCCGGCACGTCGGTGGTGGTGACCACCAGGTCGGGGTCGAGCGCGACGATCGAGTCGAGGCTGGGCTCGCCACGCAGGCCGACGTCGGGGGTGCTCGCGTCGATCGGCGCGGAGGTGTCCCAGACGTTGTAGCCCTTGACGTCGGCCTGGCCGGCCGGCTTCACGCCGAGCGCCACCAGGTTCTCGGTGAGGCCCCACTCGAGCGAGACCACGTTCCGGGCGGGGGCGTCCAGGTGCACGGCGCCGCGCTCGTCGGTGAGGTCGACCGGGCCCGCGGGCGCCGGCGACGCGGGGGCCGCGGCGTCGGCCGGGTCCTCGGTGGTGCCGCAGGCGGCGACGAGCAAGGCGGTGAGCGCGGCCGCCGTCGTGGCGAGGGCGCGGATCTTCACAGGGTGACCTTTCTGTTGTGCCGGCCGAGCGGCTTGGTGCGGACATGCCCGTCGTCATCGACGTCGACGTCGATGCGCAGGCCGTAGATCTCGGTGAGCAGGGCGGCGGTGAGCACCTCGGCCGGCGTGCCGGTCGCCCGGACGACGCCCTGGTGCAGCAGCACGAGCTCGTCGGCGACCGCGGCGGCCTGGTCGAGGTCGTGCAGCACCACGCCGACCGCGACGCCGTGCTGGTCGGCGAGGTCGCGGACGAGGTCGAGGGTCTCGATCTGGTAGCGCAGGTCGAGGAAGGTGGTGGGCTCGTCGAGCAGGACGACGCCGGTGTCCTGGGCGAGGCAGGTGGCGAGCCAGACCCGCTGCAGCTCGCCGCCGGACAGCTCGTCGACGGCCCGGTCGGCCATGCCGTCGACGCCGGTCCGGCGCATCGCCCGGCCGACGACCGCCGGGCCGTCCGGGTCGCCGGCGCCGAAGCGGCCGCGGTAGGGGTGCCTTCCGTACGCGACGACGTCCCGCACCCGGACGCCGCCCGGCGTCGGCCGCGACTGGGTCAGCAGGGTGACCCGGCGGGCGAAGTCCTTGGGCCGCAGCGCGAGCGCGTCGTCGCCGTCGAGCGTGACCGTGCCGGCCCGGGCGTGGTGCAGACGGGCCAGCGAGCGCAGCAGCGTCGACTTGCCGGAGCCGTTCGGGCCGATCAGCGCCACGACGGCGCCGGCGCGCAGCTCGATGCCGGCGTCGTGCACGACGGTCCGGCTGTCGTAGCCGAGCGTCAGCCCGGCGCCGGTGAGGGTGGCCTCGGTCGTCATGAGGTGAGGCTAACCTAACCTGATCTCTTCTCCTACCCGGGGGCCTCGCCCCGATACGATGATCGCTCCATCTCACTCTGCGAGCCGAAACATGATCAATCACGCCTTGCCCACCGATATCGGGCTGGCCGCCGAGGTGGCGGCGCTGGTCAACGAGGTCTACGCGGAAGCCGAGAAGGGCATGTGGCTCGACGGCACCGACCGCACCAGCGCCGGCGAGATCGCCGCCATGATCGACGCCGGCCGGCTCGTGGTGGCGCGCGACCCCGGCGGCACGCTGGTGGGCGCCATGCACCTGCAGCGCCTGCCCACCGGCGAGGGCGAACTGGGCATGCTGGTGACTCACCCCGGGCGGCGCGGCGCCGGCTTGGGCCGGGACCTTGTCGCGTACGGCGAAAGCTGGGCCCGCGAGCAGGGACTCACCACGATGCAGCTGGAGCTGCTCTACCCCAGCACGTGGACGCACCCGGTGAAGAAGTTCCTGTACGACTGGTACACCCGGCTCGGCTACCGGGTGATCGGCACGGGCGATCTGGCCGACGACTACCCCGCCCTGGTGTCGCGCCTGGCCACCCCGTGCGACTTCCTGATCTTCCACAAGCCACTCTGAGCCCGCGTCACCGTACGGGTCCGGACGCTCACCTCCGGTTGGTGTTCTGAGCAGCGCGAACGCCCTACAATGCGTAGGTCGTCGCCAGTCGCCGACATGTGACGGGTCCTTGGTGGACAAACTCTTGAAGTCGAGCCGCCGGTGACATAGAAAGGGCGCCATGACGACCCCGGATGAGGATCTGTCCTCGCAGCTTCAGCCCGACATCCCGCATGCCGCGCGCATGTGGAACTACTGGATGGGCGGCAAGGACAACTTCGCCGCCGACCGGGCCACCGGGGACGCGGTGGCCCAGATCTATCCCGAGATCGCGCTGATGGCGCGGCACTCCCGGCAGTTCCTCATCCGCGTGGTGCGATACCTCGCCGCCGAGGCCGGCCTCAAACAGTTCCTCGACATCGGCACCGGCCTGCCCACGATGCAGAACACGCACGAGGTCGCCCAGGGCGTCCACCCGGACGCCAAGATCGCCTATGTGGACAACGACCCGATGGTGCTGGTGCACGCCCGGGCGCTGCTGCGAGGCACCACCGGCGAGGGCGCGACGCAGTACGTGCTGTCCGACTACCACGACCCCGAGACGATCCTGACCCGGGCGCGCGAGACGCTCGACTTCGACCAGCCGATCGGGGTCATGTTCATGGGCGTCATGGGCTACGAGCCCGACCTCGCCGTGATCCGCTCCATCGTGAACACGGTCATGGACGCCACCGTGCCGGGCAGCCACCTGGTCTTCTGGGACGGCACCAACACCAGTCCCGAGGTCGTCGCGGGGGCCGAGCGGCTGGCCGAGATGGGCGGCGTGCCGTACATCCTGCGCAGCCCCGACGAGCTGGCCACCGTGTTCGAGGGCACCGAGCTGGTCGATCCGGGCCTCGTGCAGATCACCCAGTGGCGCGCCGAGCCCGGCAAGAAGGAGTACATCGACGCGTACGGGGCGGTCGGCCGCAAACCATGATCGCATCGGGCGACGGCCCGGACCGCCGGGGCGAAGTCCGGTCGGTGGCCCGGGCGCTCGACATCCTGAGCGCGTTCAGCTCGGCCCATCCGCGGCTGACGCTGTCCGAGCTCGCCGAGGCCGTGGGCCTGCCGCGCCCGAGCGTGCGCCGGCTCGCGGTGACGCTGATCGAGCGCGGCTTCCTGCGGCAGGACCCCGACGGGGCGTACCTGTTGGGGGTCCGCCTGCTGGAGCTGGGCAGCCAGGTCTCGGAGAGCTCGGCGATCACCCACCGGGCCGGCGCCGCGGCCGACGAGCTGTCCCGGGTGACCGGCGAGACGGTGCTGATCGCCGAGGTCGACTGGGACTCGCTGTCGCTGCTGATCATCGGCAAGCGCCGGCCGGTGCAGCCGCCGCCCGCCGAGACCTCGCCGGTCGGCCGCCGGTACCCGCTGACCAGCGGCTGCATCGGCAAGGCGGTGCTGTCCGGGCTGACGCCCGAGGGCGCCGCCACCGTCGTGCCCAAGCTGCGGCTGACGCCCCGCACGGCGGCGACCATCGTGGACCCGGCGCGGCTCGCGGCCGACGTGGCGGCCAGCCGTGACCGGGGGTACGCGATCCAGTCCGGCGAGTTCCTCGTGGGCATGGCGGGCGCCGCGGTGCCCGTACACGTCTCCGGCCGGGTCGTCGGCGCCCTCGCCGTGCTCGGCACGGCGCAGCGTTATCCGAGCCCGGCGCTGCACCGCACCGGCCGCCTCGTGCGCAGCGTGCTGGCCCAGCACCGGCTCGCCCAGCACCAGCTCGCCCAGCACCAGCTTGCCCCGCACCGGCCGGTCTGACACAGCGGAGCCGCGCCATCGCGGCTGGTCACCCGTTTCGCCCTGCGGAATCGAGCCTCGTTCCGCCCCGATCCCGCTGGCTAACCTCCGCGAGTTCCAACGTGAGCGGGAGGATTCGCCGTGCGGCAGCGCAACAAACCGGAGATCGGGCAGGACGGCATCGAGTACGAGAAGGACGGCGGCGGCACCACGGCCACCCTCATCGTGGGCGGCCTGATCGTGCTGATGATCGTGGCGCTGGTCGCCCTGCTGTACCTGACCTTCAGCGACTGAGCCCGCCGGGGAACCTAAGCTGAGACCGTGAGCATGTTCTCCGAGCAGCGGTCGGCCGAGGTCGTCGCCGCCAGTTTCGCCGGCACCCCCGATGACCGGCTGCGCACGGTCCTGACCTCGCTGGTCGAGCACCTGCACAGCTTCGTCAAGGACGTCGAGCTGACCGAGGCCGAGTGGGCCACCGCGATCGACTTCCTGACCCGCACCGGGCAGAAGAGCGACGCCAACCGGCAGGAGTTCATCCTGCTCTCCGACGTGCTGGGCGTCTCCATGCTGGTCGAGACCATCAACCACCGCGCCGGGGGTGGGTCGACCGAGTCGACGGTCCTCGGGCCGTTCCACATGGTCGAGTCGCCGCCCCGCGAGCTCGGCGACCCGATCGCGCTCGACGAGAAGGGCACGCCCTGCCTGGTGTCGGGCCAGGTCACCGGCGCGGACGGCGAGCCGCTCGCGGGCGCGGTCGTCGACGTCTGGCAGGCCAACGAGGACGGCTTCTACGACGTGCAGCAGCCCGGGATCCAGCCGCCGGGCAACCTGCGCGGGCTGTTCCGCACCGATGCCGACGGGCGGTACTGGTTCCGGTCGGTGGTGCCGCGGTACTACCCGATCCCGGACGACGGGCCGGTCGGGCAGCTGCTGCGGGCGACCGGCCGCCACCCGTACCGGCCGGCGCACCTGCACTTCATCGTGACCGCGCCCGGCCACCGGTCGGTGACCACGCACGTCTTCGTCGCCGACAGCCCCTACCTCGACTCCGACGCGGTCTTCGGCGTCAAGGAGAGCCTGATCCGCGAGGTCCCCGAGGTCGACGATCCGCAGCGAGCCGCGGCCGCCGGCCTCGACAATCCGTTCCGCGCGCTCACCTTCGACATCCGGCTGCGGCGATGAACTTCGTCTACGAAGCCCTGCCGATGCGGGTCGTGTTCGGCGATGGCGCCCTCTCCCGGGTGCCCGGCGAGATCTCTTTCCTGAGGCTCGAGAACGTCCTCGTGCTCAGCGGGCCCCGCCAGGAAGCGGTCGGCAAGCAGGTCGCCGAGGCGCTCGGCGACCGCTGCGCCGGACTGCTGCCCGAGGCCGCGATGCACGTCCCGGTCGAGGTCGCGAACCGGGCCCGCGAGGTGGCGGCGGAGCTCGGCGCGGACGGCTGCGTCGCGGTGGGCGGCGGGTCGGCCATCGGGCTGGGCAAGGCGGTCGCGCTGACGCACGGCCTGCCGGTGGTGGCGGTGCCGACGACGTACGCGGGCTCGGAGATGACGCCGGTCTGGGGCCTGACCGAGAACGGGGTCAAGCGCACCGGCCGCGATCCCCGGGTGCTGCCGGTCAGCGTGGTCTACGACCCGTCGCTGACCCGGAGCATGCCGGTGGGCCTGGCCGTGACCAGCGGCATCAACGCCGTCGCGCACGCCGCCGAGGGCCGGTACGCCCCGGACGCGTCGCCGATCGTCTCGCTGATGGCCCGCGAGGGCGTCCGCGCGCTGCTGGCGGCGCTGCCCGCGATCGCCGGGCGGCCGGACGACGCCGGCGCCCGGGCCGACGCCCTCTACGGGGCGTGGCTGTGCGGCGCGGTCCTCGGGGCCACCACCATGGGGCTGCACCACAAGCTGTGCCACGCGCTCGGCGGAACGCTCAACCTGCCGCACGCCGAGACCCACACGGTCGTGCTGCCGCACGCGCTCGCCTACAACGGCGCCGCCGAGCCGTCCCCGGCGGAGCTCTGGGAGCTGGAGGGGCGCCTCGGGACGCCCCGGTCGCTGCGCGAGCTGGGCATGGCGGAGGGCGACATCGACCGGATTGCCGATCAGGTGGCGTCGGCCACGTTCCCCAATCCGCGCCCGGTCACCGCGGAGGGCCTACGTGAGCTGCTGCACGCCGCCTGGAGCGGGCGAGAACCGTCTCCGCACGGTCAGCGGCGCACCTGATAGCGCAGGTGCAGCACCCGGTTGCCCCGAATCACCACGTCCGGATCCTCGAGCAGGTGCTGCGCGCGGACCGAGCCGAAGAAGCGCTTGCCGGAGCCGAACACGACGGGCACGACGTCCATGCGCACCTCGTCGACCAGGCCGGCGGCGAGCACCTGGCCCCCGACGTCGCCGGCCGCGACCTCGACCAGGCGGTCACCCGCGAGCTCCTGCGCCTTGGCCACGGCCGCCTCGACACCGTCGACGAAGTGGAACGGCGCCTTGGGGTCCCAGCCGTCGGGCGCCGGCCGGTGCGTCACGACGACCACATGGTCGATCCCGCCGGGAGGCTTGCCGTCCCAGCCGTCGGTCATGTCGAAGACGTGGCGGCCGACGATCGTCGCCCCGATCTGGTCCCAGTACGGCCGGATGTAGTCGTAGGACGTCTGCGACACCCGTACCGCGCCGCTCTCGTCCAACGGCACGTCACCGCCGGACAACCAGTCGAACAGCGGTCCGGGCTGGTCGTTCTCGTCCGCCACGAAGCCGTCCACGGACACCGAGCTGTACATGACCACCTTGCCCACAGGCTCTCCTCCTCCTCCTCTGCTGCAGCGGCGGCTTGGCCGGGAAGTCACGGCGGCTGATCGGCCGCTTCCGCACGGGAGCGATCGTATTTCCTCGCCCGTGCGGCCGACCCGGCCCTGTCCCTGAGGCCGGTGTCCGGGGTTGGTGCGCATGGGGTTTGATGGGTTACTCCGGTCGACAGCAAGGTTCTCATGAAACGTCTCGTGCATCTGCTGGCCGCCGCCACTGTGCTGCTGGCCGCCGCCTGTTCCCACGACGACCCGTCGGCGTCCGCCGGCAGCCAGGGCAAGTGGGTGGCTCCGTCCGGCGCCGCGAGCGAGCCGGCGGCCCCGTCCGGCCGCACCAGCGCACCACCGGCCGGCCAGCCGGGCGGCGCCGGGGTGACGGATCCCGGCGCGACGGGCACGAAGCCGAGGGCGACGAAGACCGCGAGCCGCTGCCGTACGGCCGACCTCAAGGCGTCGACCGGCGCCGTCGAGTCCAACGCCGGCCTGCTGTACGTGAACCTGGTCTTCACGAACAAGTCGGCCAAGCCGTGCTCGCTCGCCGGATACCCCGCGGTCGCGTGGGTGGCCGCCAAGACCGGCGAGGCGATCGACCAGTCGTTCGCGCCGAGCCCCTCCGAGGCGCCGCCGCCCACAGTGACCATCGCGCCCAAGAAGTCGGCGCACGCGACGCTCGCCTACCACCACCCGGGCGAGGTCGACCCGGCCACCTGCAAGTCGGTGGCGGTGAAGGGCTACACCGTGACCCCGCCGCACGAGACGTCGTCGATCTTCGTGAAGGGCGCGACGACGGCCTGCTCGTCGACCGGCGTCAACACCGGCCGGATCCTGGCGATCGCGACGGGTTCGAGGTAGTTAATGCCCGGGCCGGGCGCGCCCCGCCCAGCCCGGACACCCCTCTTCACCCAGAGGTCTTGTAGGTGGCGCGGTCGAAGTCGGCGTAACCGCCCTCGGCGCCCAGATCCTGCACCCAGAGTCCCACGAACGCGCCGGTGAAGCCCCAGACTTCCGGCTCGCCCGCGACGACCTCGGCCGCGTACTCGTCGGAGAGCGTGGTCGCGTCGAATGTCGGACCGAGATCCTGCCACTGCGGCTGGGCGGCGTCCGGGTCGGTCGCGTACGCGAAGGTCAGCGCCTCGCCGGCGAGCCTCGTCCGCAGGCCCAGCCGCCGGATGCCGCTGACGTCCACCCGCGCGTCGGGCACCACCCGCACCTTGCCGCTGTCGCAGGCCAGCAGCCCGAGCGCCGGGGTGCCGTCGTCCTCGGCGGTCACGTTCAGGAAGTACCAGTTCTTGGTGTTGTAGTACGCGGTGATTCCGGCAAGTTGCCGATAGTTGCGCGGCGCGAATTCGAGCACCGCGTCGAACTCGCACGCGCGGGCCACGACCCGGCGTGCCACCAGGCTGGGCCGGTGCCGGGTCATCGGCGACTGGCCGCCGGTGATGCGCAGGAACGAGGGCCGGCTGGTCAGGTCGACCCAGTCGGGGGTGGCCGGGCGGCGCAGGGTCGACCAGTTGACCCCTAGCGCCGGGGCGTCGAAGTCGTCGCATTCCTGCTGCTCGGAGGAGATCGGGCGCTCGGGCGGCACGGTGACGCCGAGCGGGGCCGCCACGGTGTCGGCCGGGATGCCGCCGGCGATGCGCGGCCAGCCCTGTTCGGTCCAGGTCACCTCCTGGATCGCCGACTCGCGGCCGAGCACGCAGCGGCCCAGCGGCGAGTACGGCCGGCCGACGAGGTGCGCGAGATACCACTGCCCGGCCGGCGTCTCCACGAGGCTGCCGTGCCCGGCCTTCTGCAGGGTGAGATCGGGCCGGCCGGCCGAGGTGAGCAGCGGGCCCGCCGGATCCGCCTCGTACGGCCCCAGGATGTCGCGCGAGCGGGCCACCGTGACCTGATGTTCCCAGCTGGTGCCGCCCTCGGCGGTGACCAGGTAGTACCAGCCGTCCTTGCGGTAGAGGTTGGGCGCCTCGGTCAGCTCGGCCGCGGTGCCCTTGAAGATCATGTGCTCGTCGCCGGTCAGCTTCCGGGCCGCGCGGTCGTACCGCTGGATGGAGATGCCGGCGAACCGGTTGTGGCCCGGACGGGCGTCGGCGACCATCGACAGCATCCAGGTCGAGCCGTCCTCGTCGTGGAAGAGCGAGGCGTCGAAGCCGCGGCCGTGCAGCACCACGGGGTCGGACCACGGCCCGTCGATGCGGGGGGCGGTCACCAGGTAGTTCTGCGGATCCCAGTACCCGCCCGCGAACGTGGCGACGTCGGTGTAGAGCAGGTGGAACTCGCCGTGGGCGTAGGTGAGGCTGGGCGCCCAGACGCCGCCCGAGTCACCGGCGCCGGTCAGGTCGAGCAGGCGCTTCTCGCCGAGCGCGCCGCCGAGCGGCTCCCAGTCGACCAGGTTGGTGGAGTGGTGCAGGCGCACGCCCGGATACCACTCGAAGGTCGAGGTGGCGATGTAGTAATCCGAGCCCACTCGCACGATCGAGGGGTCAGGATGGAAGCCGGTCAACACCGGGTTCTGGATCGCGCGGCCGGTCAGGGTCGCGGTCGTGGCCTCGGTGCTCGTCATCGGCATACCCCATCAAGTCACGGACCGTAAGTTCCGTGACTCTACCGCAAGTTGCGGACGTTCGGAGTAGGGATTTTCGAAGGTGGCGTACTTCCGCCGTCTCCGACGGCCAAATGGTGAGATTCCGCTCAGCGAGGGACGCCCCGGCCTTATCGGCCGCGGCCCCGGAACACTTCCCCGGCCGTACGCAAAATGACCTTGACGTCCAGCCAGAGCGACCAGTTCTCGATGTAGTAGTTGTCGAACCGCGCCCGATCGGAGATCGGGGTGTCGCCGCGCAGTCCGCTCACCTGGGCCAGGCCGGTGAGGCCCACCGGCACCCGGTGCCGCATCGCGTACTCCGGGAAGTCCACCGAGAAGCGGTCGACGAAGTACGGCCGCTCGGGCCGCGGCCCCACCACCGTCATGTCCCCGCGCAGGATGTTCCACAGCTGGGGCAGCTCGTCCACCGACGTGCGCCGGATGAGCCGGCCGAACGGGCCGACCCGCGGGTCGTGCCCGATGGTCCAGGTGGTCTGCGACTCGGCCTCGTCGGCCGGGCGCATCGACCGGAACTTCAGCACGTCGAACGGCTTGCCGTAGCGGCCGATCCGCTGCTGGCGGAAGATGACGCCCGGCCCGCACTCGATGCGGGCGCCGATCGCCGCGATCAGCATGATCGGGCTGAGCAGGATCAGCGCGATCGACGCGAAGACGATGTCGGTGGTGCGCTTGACCGCCCACTTGGGGCCGGAGAGCGTGGGCCGGCGCAGCGGCACCACCGGGATCGCGCCGATGTGGTCGGGCGAGCCGGTCGAGCCGGGGAACTCGCGCAGCCGCGGCACCATCCACAGGTCGGTGCGGGCCAGGCCGGGCGCCCGCACGGCGCGCAGCAGCCGGCTCTCCGGGCAGTCGATGTCGGCGATGATGACCACGTCGCACTCGGTGCAGCGGACCAGCTCCTCGAGCTGCTCGGGCTCGCCGATCAGCGGCTTCGTCTCGCGCGTGTCGTGCGCGGTCTGCGGCACGTCGACGAAGCCGGCGAAGCGCAGGCCGTACTGCGGGTAGCGGCGCAGCAGCCGGGCGAGCTCGACGGCGATCGGGCCGCCGCCCACGATGATGGCGCTGTGCTCCACCCAGCGCTTGCGCCGGGCCAGCAGCACGGCGAACCGGCTCAGCGCGCGGGCCGGCAGGATCAGCGCCGCCGAGATCGCGGCCAGCCGCAAGAAGCCGTCGACGTAATTGATCGAGCCGTGCCGGGCGGCCGCCACGATCGCGACCGCGGCCGTGGCGGCCAGGAAGCGGAAGTAGAGCTGGGGAAGCTCGTCCAGCACGCTCAGGTGGCGGCGCGCGCGATACAGGCCGCCGATCGAGAACGCGAAGACGGTCAGCAGAGCGACCGTGATCGTGCCCTTCCAGTACTGCTGGCTCCAGGTGATCGGGGCGAGCAGCGCGGCCAGATCGGCCGGGAGCGCCAGCATCCAGGCGCGCAGCGGGCGCGTGCGGCTGGCCCGTGCCGACGGCACATAGGGAAGGACGACGGTGGAACGCGAATTGTCTTCGAAGATCAGCCGCTCGGTCGGTGACTTCTCCGGGCTGCGTCGTTGCGCGGGCACCATCACCGGGTCCAGCGGCAACTCGCCGCTGGGTGCCCACCAATCGAACGTCTCGCCGTCCGGTGTCTCACCGCGAGTTGGCGGACCCGGTACCTTTGAACCGGCCTGCACCATCAGCTTCCCCCGTGTTGCGATAACGGCTCATGTAGCCACAATCGAGGCGGAATGTTAAAGGTTGCTCTCGGTCCGCACCACCCGGCCCGGGGCTTCCGGTACCCTTCGCTGCATTTCACAACAATGTCTGCTGCGCGGGCATTGAGAAGTTTGCAGCGCATCGGTCACACGCGATCATCACAACCTCAGGTACAGCCAGCTCAGGCCGAAGGTGGGGCGGTGCGGGTTTGCAACCATCAGTACGATCTCTCGCATGCCGACCCCTCAGCCGACCTACGACCGCGACGCCACCGCAGTGATCGGCTTCGACAACCAGGACAACCTCCCCGGTGAGAAGCCGAAGCGCAAGCGCAACAAGAAGAAGATCATCCTGATCTGCGTGCTCGTGCCGCTGATCCTGGTCGGTGCCGGTGTCATCGCCGGCGGTCTCTACCTGCGCCACGTCGAGGGCAAGGTGGACCGGGTGGACGCGTTCACCCAGATCCCCGAGGCCAACCGCCCGCAGAAGGACGCGGCGGCCGGCAAGGCGATCAACTTCCTGTTGCTGGGCAGCGACACCCGCGATCCCGACAACCTGGGTGGCTCCCGCAGCGACACGATCATCATCATGCACCTGAACAAGGACCAGTCCGCTGCGCAGCTCATCTCGATCCCGCGCGACACCTGGACCTACATCCCCAAGTCGGCCAACGGGCAGCACGGCGACACCAACTCCAAGATCAATGCATCGTACGCCTGGGGCGGCATCCCACTGGTGGTGCAGACGGTCGAGACCTACACCGGAGTGCGCATCGACCACGTGGCGCTGGTCGACTTCGCCGGCTTCAAGGAGATCGTCGATGCGCTCGGCGGCGTCGACATCGACGTCGAGACCTCGTTCACGTCGACGCACTCGCTGAGCGGCGCGGGCGGCAAGCGCCATTTCGACGCCGGTCCGCAGACGATGGACGGCGCCGCCGCCCTCGACTACGCCCGCGAGCGGTACTCGTTCAAGGACGGCGACTTCGCCCGCATCCGCCACCAGCAGCAGGTGATCAAGGCCATCCTCGACAAGGCCTCCTCCGGCGGCACGCTGTCCAGCCCGGCCAAGATCAACGGGTTCCTCCAGGCCACGACCGACACGGTCAGCGTCGACAAGAGCCTCAACCTGCTGTCGATGGCCACCCAGCTGCGCCACCTGCGCAGCGGCAACCTGAACTTCTATACCAGCCCCAGCAAGGGCACCGGCATGATCGGCAACCAGAGCGTGGTCCTGCCGGACAAGACCAAGACCAAGGCCCTGTTCGACGCGGTCCGCCGGGACGACACCGCCACCATCGAGAAGCTCGGCACCGAGTCGAAGTCGAAGTGATCTCCCGCGGTTGAGTCGCCTCCGTCCCGCGGGCCCTCGGGCGGGCCGGCTACGGCTGGTACTGGACGAGCACCTGGAACTCGCTCGTCAGGTCGATGGGCAGCGGGCCGCCGGCCCGGCTCCACCCGCGGTTCCACCGGGCCTTGGCTCGCACCGCTGCCGTCGACCGGGAGTCGCCCAACGCCACGCAGCGCTCCTTGACGCCCCACGCCCCGAAGGTGGGTGAGCGGAAACCGCGACTGGCCAGCAGAGCAGTCAGCGAGTCGCGGGTGAACATGGAGATGTGGTCCTGGCGCTCGAAGTTGATGGTGCGCCCTCGCAGGGAGAGCGTCCGCGCCAGCATCGACTGGAAGCGCCAGTTGGGCGTGGTGAGGAAGAGCCAGCCGCCCGGCCGTAACGCCGCTCGCACCTCGTCGAGAAAGGCACGCGGGTCGGGGGTGTGGCCGATCACGCACCACATGGTGACCACGTCGGCCGGCGCCATTCCCGCCAGCGAGGTATGCACCCGGTCCGCCCCGATCCGGTCGCGTGCCTTGGCGCAGGCCACCTCGGAGAGCTCGACGTTGTGCGAGTCGAATCCCGCCCGGATGGCCAGTTCGCTGAAGTAGCCGATGCCGCCGCCGACGTCGTAGATGGTCGTGCCGTCCGGCACCCGGCTGGCGATCTCCTTGAGCACGGCGTTGAAGAGGGCGTCCTGCGTGTCGGCCCAGACGTGGTTGACGGCGTCGTCGTCACGCCCCTCCCAGTAGCCATCGAGTTTGCCCGAGGCCCGCAGGCGGGCGAAGCCGCACGTGCATTGGGCGAAGGTGGCTTGGCCGACGGCCCGGTCGAAGGTCGTCTTCCCGCAAACAAGGCAGTTCATCGCCGCTCCCCGTCCTCATCCTCGCGCGAATGGCCGCGCATCCGTCTCGCTGATGCTCGACGGCTCGTTCAGCTTGCGCCGCGGCGATGCCGGCCGGACCCGGGCCGGGCGGGCAGTCCTTCGTCGTCCGGCAGCACGTCCACGAACGTCGGTGCCTCGTCGAGCGGCTCCGCGGGTGGCGTCTCGCCGGCCGGCATCGCCACCGTCCCGGTCTCCCCGGCCGGCGACGCCTTCTGGTCGCGCTTGGCGATCCGGGACCAGAGACCGGTCACGAAGGCGGCACGAAGGCTCGGCACGAGCATCACGTAGCCCAGCCAGACGAGGCCGATGAGGGCACACGACCCGGCCAGCCGCACCAGCCCGTCGCCGGCCAGCAGCCATCCGGCCGCGGTCGCACCGGCGATTCCGGGCGCCAGCAGCACCAGCAGGCCCAGGCTGTGCCGCACGATCTTCAGCGACACGGCCGCGCCGACGAACATCACGACGCCCCCGACGGCCGAGGCGAGGCCAAGCGTGAACGGTCCCGTGTATCGCCACATCACCAGGTTGACGGTGGCGGCGATACCGAACGACAGACCGTTGGCGACCGCGGCCCTCCGGTTGTGGCCGCGCGCGTTGAGCACCTTCACCAGGGTGTGGCCGAGCACGTTCGCCCAGATGCCCAGCGAGAAGCCGAGCAGCATGATCGACGTCACGTCGACGGCGCGCTGGTCGAACTCGCCGCGGGCGTACAAGACCGTGATGATGCCCCGGCTGTTGACGCCGAGCGCGATCGACAGCGGCACGGTGACCAGCAGGATCGGCCCGAGCATGCGCCGCAGGCCGTCGTGGACCTCGTGCGTCCGCATCCGGGCGAACGCGGCAAGGCCGGCGAGGCCCAGAGGCGCCGCGATCAGCGCCATCAACGAGTCGACGACGAACCGGGAGTACTCGGTCGCGGCGACCACCTCGACGCCGAGCAGCGAGCCGACGGCCCGCTCGACGCTGATGGACCCCTGCAGCAGCACCGGGATGAGTAGCAGCGGACGCAGCCGGCGCCAGAACATCCCCAGCACAATCTTGTAGTGCGAGCGCTCGATCCGGGAGAGCCGTCGCGCCGGCTCCGGTCCGTCGAGGTACTGCTTCTTGCGGAGCCAGTACACGCCGAAGCACCACAGCAGGAAGTACGGCGTGGTGAAGCCCCAGGCGAGCAGCACCGCGTCGCCGGTCAGGTAGGCGACGACCGTCGCCGAGATCAGCCCGACGCTCTGGAACGACGCCCGCAGGTTGATCAGGCGTACGTCGTCCCGTTCCAGCGCGACCAGATTGTCGAGGCTGTACAACAGCAGGAACGGCATGCCCAGGGCCGCGACCGCCAGCATCGACGAGGCCAGCGCCGCGGTGGAGTGGTCGAGGCCCGGAGCGAGCAGGTCGATCCAGAAGCCCCGGGCCAGCTGCAGAGCGATCAGGAGGGCCACGGACAACCCGACGAACAACGTGCGGACCGACCGGTAGAGCGCCAATGCCATCGCCGGGTTGTCCTGCCGGTACTGGACGTACAGCGGAAGGAAGCCGGCCGAGAGCGCGTCGGCGGTGAAGAAGTTGAGCGGCACCATGGTGCCGGTGAGCGCCACCCGGTTGGCGCCCACCGCGCGTCCCGCACCGAACAGGGCGGCCAGCAGGACCTCGCGGACGACGCCGAGGACCTTGCCGGCGATGCCGCCGAGCAACAGCCGGAAGAAGGTGCTAGCCATGACGCTCCGCCGCGCGGAGGACCGTCCCCGAGGTCAACCTTTTCACGTCAGATCAGGTCCTGATACAGCGACTCGAGCTTCGCCGTCTGGGTCCGCAGGTCGTACCGGTGCTCCACCATCGCCCGTCCGGCGACGCCGAGGCGCTCGCCCAGAGCGGGGTCGCCGAGCACCGCGAGCAGCCGCTCAGCCAGCGCGGCGGGATCACGCTCCGGCACCAGATATCCATTGACGCCGTCCACGACCGCCTCGGGGATGCCGCCGTGATCGGTGCCGATCACCGGCCGGCCCGAGGCCGCCGCCTCCAGCAGGACCAGGCCCAGGCCCTCCTGGGCGCCGCTGGACGCCGTCGCGCTCGGCAGGCACAGCACTTGCGCGGCGCCGATCTCGGCCAGTACCTCGGCGTGCGGCAGCGCGCCGAGGAACCGCACGGCACTGGCGATACCCAGCTCGGTCGCGAGCGCGCCGAGCTGTGCCCGCAGCGGACCGTCGCCCACAATGATCAGCTCAGCCGCGGGCAGCGCCCGGCGTACGGTGGCGAACGCCCGTAACAGATCGGCGGTGCCCTTGACCTCGACCAGGCGGGCGACGTGCACGATCCGGGGGCGCTCGGCGAACGGCAGCCGTTTGATGACGTCGGTGTCGACGCCGATCGGCAGCACCACGGTGCGCTCGGCCGGATAACCCCACTCGACCGCGCGACGCCGGATGTACTCGGAGACGCACACGAACGCCGCGCCGGTCTCGAAGAGCGAGGCCCGCCAGGTGACGTAGTTGATCCAGGACGGTTTCTTCGACGCGATCAGCTGCTTCTTGGTGATGGTCACGTCGAAGCCGTGCAGCGTGGTCACCAACGGCACGCCTAGCGCCTTCGCGGTCGGCGCGATGTAGACGCCCTCGACGCCGAAGTGGGCCTGCAGAACGGTCACCTCCCGCTCGGCCAGCGCCCGCACCAGGTGATCCGACCGGCGGGTCAGTAGGTACGTGGTGGTGGCGCGCTTGCCGAACTCGGACAGGCTAAGGGTGTCGAGGTTGGCCGGGGCCTTGGTGACCGCGTCCCGTGCGATGAACAGCGGGCGGAACGTGCTCATCGCCAGCGCCTGGTTCGGGATGAACGTCTCGGACGGCTGGAACAATTGATGTCTCACGACTCCAGATATCGGCGTCTTCGACACGTCCCGGCTCCTGTCGCAGCGGGTGGAACAGAAAACAGAGGAGCAGCGCGAGGGCGGGGATGAGGTGGATCTCCCCGAACACATCGGTGTTCTCGCCCATCGCCTGGACCATCACCCAGACAAACGCCGCGCCCGCCCACGCCACGAAGAGCGGATCCCGCCCGAACGACTTGACGACGAGCCTCAGCAGTAGCCAGAAGATCAGCACGGTCAGCGCCAGCCCGATCAGGCCGGTCGAGGCCCACGCGGCGAGCAGGATGTTGTGCGGCGGGAAGTTCGGGTTGTAGATGCCGTTCTCGGCGGCGTACGAGGCGAACCCCTCCTGCCACCCGCCCCAGCCGAGGCCGAGCACCGGATGGTCGGCGAACGCCTCGGCGGCGAAGCCCCAGATCTCGGTCCGCTCTCCGACGGCCACCCGGACGGCGGCGGCGAAGGCGCCACCGGAGACCGCGAGCAGCACGACCGCCGCGACCGAGGCGGCGCCGGCACCGATCAGCAGGTACCGGCGCAAGGCCGGTCTCAGCTTCGGCCAGAAGTACGCGGCCAGCGCGGCGAGCGGCAGCACGATCGAGAACATCCGTCCCGACTTGGAGCCGGTGAACCAGATGCCGGTCAGTGCGACAAAGCCCGCCACCAGCAGGAACCGCCGCCGCGTTATCGACCAGACGGCGAAGGCGGCCATCGCGCTGACGCCCAGGAACAGCCCGGCGACGTTCGCGTTGACGAACACGCCGCCCGATTTGGTTGGGTCCAGCACGTTGTTACGGTTGACGTCGAAGAGTCCCTCGACGGTGTTCTGGCCCGCGAAGACCCCGGCGATCGAGTGGAGATACCCGTCCTCCACCCCCGGGAAGACGCGGAACAGCACCACCAGCAGCGCCTCGAGCATGACCAGCGGCCAATAGGCGAACTGGACCTGCCACAGCAGGCCCGGCTCCTCGCCCGCGGCGCCGTACACCAGCACCAGCGTGATGATGAACTGGGCGAGCAGGACCATCGGCAGCCGGCCGGACCCCACGTCGGGCGACCAGAAGATCGCGAGGAAGCGGATCGCGAGGAGCCCGAACACGCTGTACATCAGCGCGGTGCGCAGCAGCCGCCGGACGCCCGGGTTACCCCACGTCCGGATCGCCACCGTGGGTGCCAGCAGAACGGCGGCGATGGTCGACAGCGGGATGTCGATGGTGCCGCTGGGCAGCGGATAGATCTGGGGCACCGCGAGCGCGAAGACCACCAGCACGCCGACCCGAAGCGGAAGTCCGCCGACGACGGCGAGGAGACGGTTCATGATCGAGCGGCTTTCCGCCGCCGGCCGCCCGGCCGACCCGGTCGTCATCGAACCGGCAGCTGCGCGAGCTCGGTCGCCAGAAGCTCGCGCAGCACCTGACCGCGCTCACCCCAGCCGTGCCGGCCGGCGCTGTCGATCCGATCGGCGATCACGTCGCCGGTGACGGGCGCCAGCATCCGGGAGAGGTGGTGGAGCAGGTCGGCGCCCTCGGCCGCGACCACGTGCGGGTTGGTCTGCGCGAGAGCCCGGACCGAGGGCAGCGGAGTGCTCAGCACCGCGAGCCCGGACGAGAGGTACTCGAAGCATTTGAGCGGGCTGACGCCCGTCGTGTACTCGTTGATCGCGTACGGGATGAGGCCGATCGCGCAGGTGCCGGCGGCCGCGGCGAGCTCTTGGGGGGTGAGCAGGCCCAGATAGCGGGCGCCCAGCGCCTCGAGTTGCTGGAGCTCGGCGGTGAAGCTTCCGCCCCCGGCGGCCAGCGGGCCGGCGAGGAGTAGTTCGCCGCGTCCGCGCAGGGCCTTGGCCACGGACACGAGCAGCGGCATGTCGAGTTTCGCCATCGTGAGATTGCCCGAGAAGATCACCGACGGGCGGCGCTCCGCGGCCGGGCGGCTTGCCTCGGCGAACACAGACACGTCGGCCACGTTCTGCAGCAGCTCGACCCGGGGGAAGCCGGTTCCGGCGAGGTGCTCGCGCACGGCCTGGCTGGTGGCGATGGCGACGACGCCGGGGCGGGCCGCGAGGTTCCGCTCGCCCTGGCCGACGGCGACGCCGTCGATGCCCGGGAACTTCGCCAGCAGGTCGACGCAGTGGTAGATCACGACGTCGGCGGCGTCTTCCAGGCCATAGGTCACCGGCGTGAACGTCCAGAGGACCCGCGGACGGCCGCTCTCCAGCCAGGACGCGGTGGAGCGGCGCAGGAGCGTGCGGTTCAGCAGGCGGGTGGGCGCGCGGTGCACGGGCACGACGATCGGGGAGACGATGCGCGTGTGGTCGGGCCGGGCCCGTCCGGGAGCGCCCGATCCGTCGGCGGGCGCCCCGGACGCGAATGCCCGGCGGCCCCGCGCCGCCATCCGGGCCACGTCGGCGCGTCGCAGGGTCGGTCGCCGGAGGCCGAGGGATTCGACGAACGTCACCTCGGCCACCGCGGCAAGCTCGCGGGTCACGTAGTGCTGGTTGGTGGCAATCGCCGAATCCCACTCCGCCGTGCCGAGAATCAGCACATCGGTCGCGGAGTCAGGCTCGTTGCCTGCCTCGTCCAGCATTAGCTCCATCCCCAGTGAATTGCCGGCCCCCGAGCCGACGAGCGGCATCATGCTACGCGAACGCCCTTCACGAACCAACACCCCTGGGGCCGTGTGGGGTTGACCGCCTTTGTGAGGCTCGTGCAATGTGCGTGCGCCATGATTGGCGCCGAATCACGGATCCATGGAGGAATCGATGCCGAGTCGTCGGACGGTGCTCGCCGCCGCTGCTGTTGTCGTCGAGTCCGCGATAAGTGGATGTACGACGCAGCAAAGCAGCCCGGCGGGGCCGACCTGGCTCGCGTCCAGCACTCCCAGCACGCCCGCCACGCACACCGGGCCCGACCGCCCATGGGTCGTGATAGTGCCGCACCCCGACGACGAGACCCTCGGGGCGGGCGTGCTGATCGCCAACCGGGTCGGCGTCGGCCGGGAGGTGCACATCCTGCTGCTGACCCGGGGCATGGGCAGCGTCGCTCGGCTGGAGCTCAACGGCACCCGCTCGTCGCGCTGGTGGGGTGTGGCGCACAACCCGGCCGTCGAGGGCTATACGCCGCTCACCCCGGAGGCGTTCGGCCAGGCCCGCCGCGACGAGCTGACCACCGCCGTCCGCGCGCTCGACGGTGGCCGGGTGCACGAGGCCGGGCTGGCCGATGGAGGGGTCGAGATCGGCCAGGTGAAGGACGCTCTCACCGCCCTTGTCGCGTCGATCGGGCCGGGCGTGGGTGTGTTCGCGCCGAGCTACGTGGTCGACGACAATCCGGACCACCGCGCGGCCGGGCAGGCGGTGCGTGAGCTGGCCGCCGAGCAGCCGGCGTTGTTCGGCGAGGTCGGCTGGTACATCCTGCCGCGATACTGGTCCGACCCCCGTCTCGAGCAGGTCGACCACTACCCGGTCGCGCCGATGAACGGCCAGGTCAAGAACCGCGTCCGCAACGCGTGCCGCGCCTACGCCGCATGGCATCCGCCGGCCTCGTACGCGATCGGCTACCACTCGGTCGACGACATGTTCTCCCTGGTCGACACCAATCCGCGGGCAAAGCTGCACAGGTAGGCCGCTCACCCGTGCCGCTGCCAGATGTTGCGCAGCGGCTCCCAGCTCTCGTGGAGTCCCTCGGCGCCCCAGGCTGCCTCGATCCGGGCGGCCACCAGCGGGGCGCCGTCCCGGTCCCACCAGATGCCGGCGAACGTCTTCGAGTTCGCCTTGGCGGGTTTGAACGCGTACTCGACGTAGTTGCCGTTGATGCCGGGCAACCCGGCCTGGCGGGTCGGCGTCGCCGCGCCGGGCGCCAGTTGCAGCGCGTTGGTGTTCTGCTCCTTGCGGGTCACGAACTCCTGGTCGCGGTCTCCCGGCGTCTGGAACTCGACGAAGAAGATCGTCATATCGCCGAGCTCGCAGGTGACCCGGGTCACCTCATTCCTCGGCGGCCTGGGCGCGTAGGGGTCGCTGCTGTTGACACACCTCGACATGTACGGCAGCCACGGCTCGGCCAGCGCCGCCAGGTCACCGTTGAACTTCACCCGGTTCAACTCGGCCTGCGCCGCCTCGTACGGCGGCAGGGCGGTGCTGACCGGGCTCGGCGACCCGGTCGCGTCGGCGCTGGGCTTCCCGTCGTCGCCGAACATGAGGTCGCCGACGAAGTATCCGGCGGGCGCCAGGATCATCAGGCCCGCGAGCAGACCGACGAGCAGGCCGGGCAGGAACCGGCTGGGGCTGGGCGCCGTCGGCTCGATCCGCGGGCGCCAGGACGGCGCCATGCCCATGTCGTCGCCGGTGGCCTGCTGCCGCGGCCACTGGCCGGCGGGCTCGGCCGCGGGGGAGGCCGGGGCGGTCCACGACGCCGGTCCGGCTCCGGACTGCGGGCTCGGACCGGGCTGGGCGCTCACCGGCTGGTACGACGTCCAATCCTGCTGCGGCGTCGCATAGTGCGCCACCTGTGGCTGACTGTATTGCTCCGCCTGTGGCGGACCGTAGTAAGCCGGCTGTCCGCTCATGGGCTGGGCCGGCTGTCCGCTCACGGGCTGTCCGCTCACGGGCTGTCCGCTCATGGGCTGGGCCGGCTGGCTGCTCACCGGTGCCTGCGCCGGCCACGTGGTGGGCGCGGGCGATCCCGGCTCGGCCGCCCAGGCCACCGTCGCGTTCGGGGCCGGCTGGTGCGGCGGCTGGTCCTGCGCGCCGCCTTGACGCGGAATCTCGGCACCCCCGTGCCCCCACGGATCGGAATGTGGTTCCTGCGCGGGACTGTTCGATTCGTTGCTCACGAGCACGCAGGTTAGCTCACCCCCGACACCGCAGTTGTCCCGCAGATCGACGTGGTATGAAAATACCGACCACGGCAGGGGCGGCGCCGACTTGGCTCAGGCGATCGCCCATTCGATCCAGCGGGTCATCCGGTCGGCGAAGTGGTCGGACGAGAAGTTGCGGGCGTGCTGCTGGATGCGCTGCGGCGACAGCTCGCCGAGCCGGCGCAGCGCGGCCGCGTACGGCGCGGGCTCCCGCGAGTCGACCAGCAAGCCGGTCTCGCCGTCGATCACCGTCTCGAGCAGGCCGCCCCGGCGCAGGCCGAGCACCGGGGTGCCGCACGCCTGGGCCTCGACCGGGATGATGCCGAAGTCCTCGTGGGCCGGGAACAGCAGCGCGCGAGCCCCCCAATACAGCTGGCGCAGGCGCTCGCGCGGCGGGCGTACCTCGAAATGGACCGGCACTTGCGCCGCGGCAGCGAGCTGCCGCAGGCGCTCCTCCTCCGGCCCGGAGCCGGCTATGACCAGCGGCAGGCCGGCGGCGTCGGCGATCTCGATGATCAGATCAAATTTCTTGTACGGGATCCAGCGCCCCACGCCGAGCAGGTAGTCGCGCGACTGGTGCCGGTGCGGGTCCGGCGCGGCCGCGAAGTAGTCCACGTCGACCGGCGGGTTGACGACCTCGGCGTCGCGGTTCCAGAACCGCTTGATGCGACCCTGGACCTCGCGGGAGTTCGCCGCGTACGCGTGCACGTGCCGGCTCAGCCGGATGTCCGCCTTCTGCAGCATCCGCCGGGGCACCCGCAGCGCCGGGTGCGACCCGCGGCCGTCGAAGTCGGGGCTCCACACGTAGCGGGCGGGGGAGTGGATGTAGCTCAGGTGCCGGGTCTCGGCCGGGTCGCCCAGCTTGACGGTGTGCGCGAACGCGTGGCTCGACGAGATCACCACGTCGTACGTCTCGCTGGTCAGCGTGCGCCAGACCAGCGGCATCGCGGGCAGCGCGAGCGCCTTGCTCCGGGTGAGCGGGGTGCGGGACAGCCACGACTGGCTCAGCCGCAGGCGGCCGGTGTCGACCCCCTCGTCGGCCCAGAGCACGAGGCGCTCGGCGTGCGGCAGCAGGTCGGCGATGGCCAGGAACACTGTCTCGGAGCCGCCGGTCGCGCCGAACCACTCGTGGACCATCGCCACCGTGCGGCCGGACAGCAGCGGCAGACCGGGTACGCGGGCCGTGGACTCGAACAGCGTCACGGCAAATCACCCGTGTGCGGGCATCCCCCGTGGATTGTCACTTTTCCCCCGTGCGGTGACATGCGAGGCGGGTTGACCGTCCTCGATCAGCGCGACCAACTTAGTCGGCCCCGTCGCGGGGGTGTCAACCGCCTCAGACCGGCTCGACCCGGATCCGCACGGTGAGCACCCGCGCCCGTACGCCGTCGTCCGATTCGTCGGTGACGAGGGTGAGCGTCGCCCGGCGGGCGGAGCCCACCGGCGTGTGCCGCCCCACCAGCAGGTGACCCTGCCGGGTGACCCGGGCCTCGCGCAGCGGGCCGCACAACGGCTCCCACGCCTCGGCCGGGACCGTCCCCGGATCGGTGAGCTCCAGCACCGCTATGCCGGTGCCGTGCCCGGCCGGCCACCAATCGAGGCTGTCCAGCCACCGAAACCTGGTCGGCCGCACCGGGGCCAGCTCGCCCTCCAATGTGCCCACCGTGCCGATCCGGCTCGCGTCGTCGGCGCACAGCGCCTCGAGCAGCTCGGCCCACTCGTCGTCCCAGTTCGTCACGGCTTCCTCCCGGCGCGCCGTCCGCGCGACGTTGTGCATGGCACACGCTAACGCGGGGGCTTCGCCGGGGTCGATGTCGGAAATCTTGCTTACAGCCACGGCGCCAGCGGTGGCGCCGGCGTGCTCAGGCCGCCGGCCCCGCGGCCCGCGAGGTACCCGGCGATCCCCGCCACCGTCCCGCTCACCTCGGATTTCGTGCCCCCGGCGACCGTCCACCGCAGGTCCCGGTCGGTGGCGACGAGCTCGAGCCCCTCGCCCGCCCGCTTGGCCACGATCTCCTCGATGAGCGACTCGAGGAAGTCGCCCGGCAGGTCGTCGAAGGTGACCGCCGCGTTCAGGTCGACCGCGTGCACCATCACCTCGCGGGCCCGCATCCAGGGGATCTCCTCGCCGGTGACCGCGCGTCCCTGCCGGGTGCGGATCGGCTGCTGCCACTGCTGCTCGGTGAGGCCGGCGAGCGACGCGTCGAGCGCCACCGCGGTCTCGACCACCCGGTCCCGCAGCTCGGGCACCGGCAGCGCCGACTGGCTCTCGATGTCGGCGTCGCGCTGCTCGGGGGAGGAGTACATCGGCGTCTCGACACCCGTGCGGGCCCAGGTGGCCAGGTTCATCAAAGCCTCGGCGTTGAGCGCCACGTGCGCGGCCAGATGCTTGCCGCTCCACCCCGGCAGCGCGCAGTCCTCGGCCAGCCTGCTGTCGGGCAGCGCGTCCAGCGCCCCGAGCAGCAGGGTCGTGCCCTCCGCCATCCACCGCAGGCTCTCGGCCCGGCTCCTGCCCACGATTCCTCCACGGGTAGCTCGTCCCGGGCTCCAGCCCAGCACATCGGCGCGGACGCGAAAAGGGGGTCGACCGCGCTTCGAGACCCGATCGGCTCGTCGCGCGGTCTGCCCCGGCGCCGGCCGGCGGCTACATCGCGCGGTCGAGCTTGCGGATCGCGGTGACGGCGACGCGATAGAGCTCGCGCTCGTCGGCGCGCGAACCGTTGACCTGCACCAGGGTCACCGACACGCCGCGGCGGGCGACCGAGATCAGGATGCCCCGGATGTCCATGGCCATCGGGCCCATCGGGCCGGCCGGGCGCACGCGGAAGCGGATGGCCGACGAGGCGTCGCCGAGGCGGGGCACCCGGACCGGCGCCAGTTGCAGACCGGAAACCGGCGACGAGCCGGCGGCGTGCTGGAACGACTTGCACAGCCGGGGCGCGGCGGCGATGCCGGCGACGATGGCCCGGGCCGTCCGGGGGCCGGTCAGGGTGAGGGTCTCGAAGAGCATCGGGCCGGGGATGCCCCGGATGAAGGCCGCCTGCGCGGTGGCTCCGGCGCCATGGGAGCTGATCTTGTGGTCGCAGATGTTCGTGTCGGTGCTCAGCCCGGCGATCGTGCCGGTGTAGCCGCTCATCGTGGGCGCGTACCCGCGCGGCAGGTCGCCCGGCGTGAGCAGCGCCTCCCGCAACCGTGGCAGCCCGGGCCGCAGGCCGGTGGCGCCGGGCCGCAGGCCGGTGGCGCCGGGCCGCAGGCCGGTGGCGCCGGTGCCGGGCGTGGCCTCCAGGAACCGCCCGGCGGACGCGTCGGCGGTGAGCCGGTGGGGGAGGGCGGCGCCGGCCGGGGCCGCGGGCGCCACGAGCGCCAGACCCGAGATCAGGGCGGCAGCGACTTTAACCGTCTTGTACTGAAATGTAGGCATTGCTTACGCTAACCCGGCTTCCGGCCGGGCCGAGGGAGGCCGCCCCGGCGACGCACGCCCGGGTGACCGGCGCCGGACCAGAAAAACCGGCAAGAAAGAGGCCCGGACCTGTCGCCCGGTCCGGGCCTCTTGCTGCCTCCCCTCTCGTCACGGAGAAGTTGGCGACGGCACCCCACACGGGGGGTCGGCGTGTGGGATGCCGTCGGCCAGGTGAGAGTGGGGTGGGCTGCCCCGCCGAGGACGTGCGCCGCCGTTGTTCTCCCTTCCTCGGGCGGATGTGTCAGGCACGGTGGAGCCCTCGGCGGGCATCTGTGGGGTGTTCAGCGGGCGGTCGCGAAGTGATCGGCGATCCGGCGCAGCGCCGTGATGGTCTCGCGGTCGCGGGCCTCGTCGTCCTGCGTCGGCCAGGCGCTGGTCTTGACGATGACCACGTCGGCCGAGTGGTCGACGAACAGGTACTGCCCGTGCACGCCGAGGCCGGTGAAGGCGTCGTGGCACACGCTGCCCAGCGTCCACCACTGGTTGCTGTAGCCGTAGTGCGTGTACCCGCTCGGGCCGAGGTTGCCCACGGCGAGCTGGGGGAGGTCGCTGCTGCGGCTGCGGCGTACCCAATCGCGCGGCACGACCTGCCGGCCGGCCACCACGCCGTCGTTGACCATCAGCATGCCGACCCGCGCCAGGTCGCGGGCGGTCGCGTTGAGCGACCCGCCGCCGATCGCCGAGCGCGGCTTGGCCCGGGTGAGCCAGTAGTACGCATCCCGGTCGGCGCCCAGGTGCCGCCACAGCTTCTCGGAGCAGTACCGCGCCAGCGGCATGCCCGCGGCCGCCTCGAGCACCCAGCCGAGCACCTGCGTGTCGAAGGTGGAGTAGTTGAACGCCTCGCCGGCGGGCCGGGTGCGCGGGGCGGCCCGGACCACGGCGGCCACGTCGCCGCCGCCCATGATGGCCTGCTCGAAGCGCTTGATGCCGGCGTCCGGCACGTCCCACACCTCGAGGTCGCCGACGCCGCTCGACATGTTGAGCAGGTTGTGGATCGTGACGTCCTCGTACGCCGTGCCCTGGAAGTCGGGGCGGTAGTCGGCGACGCGGTCGTGCAGGCCGTCGATGGCGCCCTCGTGCAGCGCTATCCCGACGAGCAGCGAGGTGATCGACTTGGACACGGAGAAGAGCTGCATCCGGGTGCGGGGGCCGGCGAACACGCCCGGGTAGTACTCGTGGACGACGCGGCCGCCGTGCACCACCACGAAGGTGGTCGTGTTGGTGCGGCGGTGCAGCTCGGCGAGGGAGCGGTCGTGCCCTTCGAACCGGTACGTCAGGTCGAGGTGGTGGGGATCGTAGGGAAGAGGCCGGTGCACCTCGCCGCGGGCCACCCGCTCGGTCGGCAGGAGCCAGTTCATGTGGGTGAAGGTCCACTCGTTGAACGGCCGCCGCATGATGAGGTCGCCCTGGCGGTCCCACCAGGAGGGCGGTTTGGCCGCGCTGGGGGTCGCGGGCCTCTCCGTGGTACTCGTCATGGTCACTCCCCGTACTCGATCGGTTGCTGTACGCCTTCGAACTCTTCACGAAGAGTTGGCCCTCTTGGTTCATCGGCGAGTACGAGGTAGCTGTTCATCATGCCGAGGATCGCCATGCCCGCGAGGTTGTGACCGGACTCCTCGCCGAGCAGGTCGGAACCGGGATCGCCCAGCTGGCGGATGGCGAAGCCCTCCACGATGGCGGCCAGGATGTTGGTGAACTGCTCGAGCGTGATGCCCTCGCGCAGGCGGTAGCCGCGGGTGGCGATCGTCTGCTCATACACCTTGGCCCAGGGCGCGAGCGCCCCGGCGTAGTTGCTGGCGATCGTGTCGTGGATGCCGTCGTTGCGATCGGCGGTGGCGCAGACGATCAGCTGGAGCCGGAACAGCGGCATCCGGCAGATCGCCATGACCTCGTGCAGGATCGAGCGGTCGACAGCGTCGACGAAGCTGTCGTCGGTGGCCAGCCAGTCGCCACGGGTCTCCAGTTCGGCACCGTACTGGGGGTCGTAGTTCATCTCGTGGAACAGGAACGCCAGCAGATCGTTCAGGTAGTCGTCGTGGCTGGCCCAGGTCGAGCGGTACGGCCCGGTGCCGCGCTGGCGCAGGAACGGTTCCTCGAGGTTGGCCACCTCGCGGGAGAGCGCCCGCTCCGACAAGAAGTTCAGACCCGACCAGTACTCCTTGCAGCCGTCGCCGCTCGGGGTGACGACCTTGGGCGCGCCGAGGTGGCGCTCGACGAGATTGGCCCCGGCCTTCAGGTACGAGGCGACCTTCAACGAGTTCACCAGGGCGGCCCGGGTGGTTTCCCGGACACCCTTCACGCGGGTGACGATGCCGGAAAAGTCCTGGCTGTAGGGGTAAGGCAGGTCTTTCTTGCCGTACGTCATGACCTGATTCTGGTCTGAATCCCGGCTTCTTCAAGTGCGCACGTGCGTAGTACTCGGAGGCTATGACTCGTCGATGTCGTTGCGCTTTAGTCACTAATTGGAGTCACAACATTACAGTGAGCCATAGCGGGTCCATCTACCAGGCATTATGCGTTGCGCGGAAACGGCGCTCCGGGCCTCGTTTTGGCGCCGGGGACGGCTCGGGACGCGGAAAGTCGACTCAACGGCCGACGGCCGCCGCCGGCTTCCGCGGCGCCGGAAGCTCGAGATCGGCCGGCGTGTGCGGCGCCGGGGGCTGCCGGCGCGACGGGAAGCGCCGGGCCAGCCGCTGGGAGATCTTGATGACCCAGCGGCGGGCCGGCTCCTCGACGTAGCGGTGCGCGCCCTCGCCGATCAGCAGCAGGACCGCGATGGTCGCCACGAAGCCCACGTACGGGGCGAGGCCGTGCCCCTTGGCGACCGGATCGAAAGTGTTCAGCTGCCAGACCAGCCACCGGTGCGTGAGGTAGAGCGCGAAGCTCGCCACGCCGAGGGCGACCATCGGCCTGGTGGCGAGCAGCCGCGCCAGCCAGCCCTGCCCCGACCCGAGCGACAGCAGGACCACCGCGAACGGGATCACGAAGAACGCGCCGTAGGAGGCTGCGCCCCAGAACGAGCCCTGGTCCCGGAAAGCCGCCAGGATCAGCACGTAGAGCGGGACCACCGTCTGGATGACATGGTGCGTGCCCCGGCTCCACCCGCGAGCGTGCGGCAGCAAAAAGGCGACCGCCATGCCGCAAATGAAGATCGGCAGCTGGCACAGCGGATTGCGGTACAGCCAGCGGTGGCCGGAGGCCGGGTTCGTGGCCGGGAGCGTGGACCAGCCCTTGACGGTGAACCAGGCGACCAGCGCGGCGGAGAGCACGGCGACCGCGGCGATCACCACGACCAGGCCACGCGGCCCCCACCGCTTCGCGATCCGGGCCATGACCGGCACCAGGAACGGGAACAGCGCGTAGAAGAACAGCTCGGCGCCGATCGACCAGCCGGGCCCGTTGTAGTACGACTGCGCGACCAGCGTGTCCGGGCTCCAGGTCTGGATCGCCAGCACGTTCTGCACCAGGGCCCACGGATACTGCTCGTGGTTGACCGACCAGTAGAGGCAGACGCAGTACGCGATCATCACCCAGTACAGCGGCATGACCCGGGCGACGCGGGCGACGTAGAACTTGATCGTCCGCCGCCCGTGGCGCGGGCGCAGCTCGGGGTAGTTGTACGCGAGCACCACGCCGGAGAGCATGAAGAACAGCGGCACCCCGATGTAGCCCCAGTGCGCGATCTTGGCGATGTGCTCCGGGACGCTCCTGGGGACGCCGACGTGCGACACGACCACCGCGATCGCGGCGACGGCGCGCAGCCCGGTCAGGGCCCTGAGCTCGGGTTTGCGGGCGTGAGGGCCCAGTTGCGTGGTGCCGGCCATGGAGAGGGGGCGCCTTTCCTCGTGCGGTCCGCAGCCAGGGAACCCTACCGGCAAGATCTCGGCCCGCCCAGGGCAAAGGTGAACGGTATTTGTGAAGCCTGCCTCAGGCCCGCTCGGCCCGGCGGCGCTCGCGCTGCTCCCGGGTGTGGCGCTTGCGATTGGCGATATCACGTTTCCACTGCTCGCGCGCGCTCTGGTCGCAGCCCTGCACCGCGCCCTTGGTCTGCGCGGGCCCGATCAGCGACCGGAACGCCCAGTCGTCGAACGTCTCGTGCCACCACTTCCTGAACCTGCCCACCGCGGCCTCCCGAGACAGTTTGTGCACCAACCGTTGGTGTACAAAATATCGGTAGGATGGCACCGAGCCGAAGGGGGATGGCCGATGAGTGACGCGCTCGACACCACGGATCCGCTCGCACTGGAAGAGCAGGTGTGCTTCGCGCTGTCGGTGGCCGCCCGCGGCGTGGTCGGCGTCTACCGCCCGCTGCTCGAGCCGATGGGCCTCACCCACCCGCAGTACCTCGTGATGCTCGCCCTCTGGCAGCACTCCCCGGTCTCGGTGCGCCACCTGTCCGAGCTGCTCCAGCTCGACCCCGGCACGCTCTCGCCGCTGCTGAAGCGCCTGGAGGCGATCGGGTACGTGCGCCGCGAGCGCAAGCCGGGCGACGAGCGCAGCCTGGCCATCACGCTCACCGAGCCGGGCCGCGCCCTGCGCGAGGAGGCCCTCAAGATCCCGCCCGCCGTGGTCCGGCGGCTGGGCATGCCGATCGAGGAGCTGCGCGCCCTGCACGCCGCCCTGACCCGGGTGATCGCCGCCGCCCACTAGGGTGATCCGATGCGGATCGCCGCCTTCAACGTCGAGAACCTGTTCAACCGCGCCCGGGCGCTCGGCCAGCGGACCTGGTCGGCCGGGCGGCCGGTGCTCGAGGCGTACGAGAAAATCTGTGTTCTTCTCGAGGAGCCGGTCTATGACGACGTGCTGAAGCGCGAGATCCTGCGCGAGCTGGGACGGCTCGGCCTGCGCTACAGCGACACCGCCAAGTTCGCCCGGCTCAGGCAGAACCGTGGCCGGCTGCTGCGCCGCTCGCGGGACGGCACGGTCACGGTGGTCGCGGACGGCCGCGCCTCGTGGATCGGCTGGGTGGAGCTGACCACCGACCGCTGCGACGAGCTGGCCCTCGAGCACACCGCGCGGGTGCTGCGCGACGTCGGCGCGGACATCGTCGGCGTGATCGAGGCCGAGAGCCGGTTCGCGCTGAGGCGCTTCGCCGACGCCGGCGTCGTCGCGGACGGCCGCCCGCGCTACCCGCACGTCATGGTGGTCGACGGCAACGACGAGCGCGGCATCGACGTGGGTGTGCTGGCCGGGCCCGGATTTCCGCTGGTCGGCCAGCGGAGTCACGTCGACGACGCCGACCACGTGGGCAGAGTCTTCAGCCGCGACTGCGCCGAATACCACCTCCGGACTCCGGGCGGCGCACGGGTGGCGGTCCTGGTCAATCATTTCAAGAGCAAGGGGTACGGCGGAAAGCTTGCCTCCGACGCGATCCGGCGCCGGCAGGCGGCCCGCGTGGCCGAGATCTACCGCGGCCTGGTGGCGGACGGCATCTCCCACGTGGCCGTCGTGGGCGACCTCAACGACACTCCGGAGAGCGAGCCCCTGGCCCCGCTGCTGACCGGCACCGACCTGCGCGACATCTCGGCCCACCCGGCCTTCGACGACGGCGGGCGCCCCGGCACGTACGGCTATTGCACGGCCCGCAACAAGCTCGACTACGTGTTGCTGTCACCGTCGCTGTTCGCCGCCGCCACCGGCGGCGGCATCTTCCGCCGCGGCGTCTGGGGCGGCCGGCGGGGCCGGCTGTGGCCCATCTATCCGACGATGACCGCCGCGGTCCACGCCGGATCCGACCACGCCGCCATCTACGCCGACATCGACCTCTGAGCATGCACGCGGCCTGGCCGGCGAATTTTGTACCGTCTGTCCGTATGGATGAGATCGTAGAGTTCTACCGGCGGCCAAGCGCGACCTCCGACCTCGGGCGGCACCGCGAGCAGGTGTACGGCCTTCCGGCCGACCCGGAGGCACTGGCCGCGGTCGTGCGGGGTCTGCTGATGCACAACCACACCGCGAAAGTTCGGGGCCTGTGATTCTCGGCCGTGCGCATGGCGCAGAAGGAGACCGTCGGCGCCGGAGCGATCCTGGACAACGTGGTCGGCATCGATGCGGCGCCCCTGGATCGTGCGCGGCCGGCCGAGCGGAGAATGTTCGGTTTCTGCTACCACTTCGCGTTGTTGCACTGCGCCTTGCTCCGCGCGACGGGCACCCCGGCCCGGATCCGATGCGGCTTCGCCGGCTACTTCGCGGCGCGACGCTGGATCGACCATTGGGTGGTCGAGCACTGGGACGGTTCCGGCTGGATTCGCACCGATCCCCAGACCGGGCGCGGCGATCTGACGCATGACGACTTCCAGGACGGCGTCACGGCCTGGACGCTGTGTCGCGGTGGTGCCTCGCGGCCGGCCGCGTACGGCAATGGCGAGCTGTGGGGCTGGGACGAGCTGCGCGGCAGCCTGATCAATGACGTCGCCGCCCTCAACAAGGTCGAGGTCGCCGGCTGGTACTGGTGCGACCGCCTCCAGGTGGAGCCCCTCGACCAGCCGCACAGCGATCTCGACAAGTCCCTCGACGTCCTCGCCGGGCTCGCGGCCGCCGCCGAGTCGGTCGACGAGCTCCGGGCCTGCTTCGACCGTTTCCCGGACCTGAAGCCGCCGGCCGACGCCGTCGCGCGATAGCACACCCGCTCATCGGCCATGCCCGCAAGCGTCCGCCCGTTCCGTTCGTGACGGTCGACGCATGCCGGACGCCCGCGCGGCGGGGGAGGGGACAGGCCGGGTGACGGACTGCGGGTCGCGCGAGTCTTGCGCTTGCGGGGTATCTCATCAACGGTGCTGCGGGCCGCCGCCAGCAAGGATGTGGAGATCGAGGGCAGCCCGGGGTACCGGTTCGACGAGGAGGTCGAACGCGAAGAATGTTTACGACGTATGCGCAAGCGCCTCCGCCTGTGGCGCTACATCTTCTGACATTCCGGCGTAGGCATCACGTTCGGTAGGTCGCCTCGCTGCATGACAGAGTGTTCTGCCCGTTCGTTCACCAAGGAGCTGGATGTCCCGATGCCTTCGGATCCCGCGAAATTAATTGTCCGCCGGGATGATCGAACAGTGGCCGGGCCGGGTCGGTCTGCGGAAAATGGTTTATGCGGCAGCTGCAGTTGTTCACCACGGCGCAATTGGCGACGATGCGCGACACGACGAGGCGCCGCAACTATTCCGCCGAGGCCGAGGAATTCCGCCGGGAGCATCAGCGGCATCGCGTCTGGGGTATGACACAACGCCACGCGCGGAAACTGCGCTCGATTTACGGCCACATGCCGAGCGACGAGGAATTGACCGCCGCGTGGCACGACCGCGGCACGCCGGCGTCCGCGTCCGGAACGTCCGGGCAGGCACCCAGCCGGCCGGCAGTCCTACCGGAGCCGACGCCGAGCATGCCGGAGCACACCGCGCCGAACCAGATCGAGCCGAATCACAGCGTGCCGGACCCGAGCGTGCCGGACCCGAGCGTGCCGGACCCGAGCGTGCCGGACCCGAGCGTGCCGGACCAGGTCGAGCCGCAGACCGCCGTCGCTGAACAGATCGCGACGGTGGGCGCGGCACGAGACCGACCCGAGCACGGTCGCGGGTCCGGTGGCCAGGCCGCCGAGTCCGAGCCGGCACTGGAAAAGACGATTGTCGGCGCGGCGCCTATTCGGCATGCCCGGACGAGAATGTGCCGCAACTGGTTCCGGGAAGGGGTCGGCCATTTATTGGCATATGGCGAAGAAGACGCTTTGAGTCCTGGCGGCAGCCGCTCGGCCGTTTGGAACGCCCGCGATTCCCGCCCCGCCGGCCGGCGATTGTCCGGCGAACTGAACGAGCCGCTTCGCCCGCGGCCGACCCTGCGCTCGAGGCTGCCCCCAGGCGGCCGATATCGCCGTTCAGGGAGATTCGAACCGGGTGACAAGCGCAGGCACGAGATCACACCCCGGCCCCACACCCGTGGACGCCACCGCATCGGGCCGCGTCCCTCGCTCAAAGCATCCGGGCCATGCCGACCGAGAACGGGGCGGTCTCCTCGAAGCCGTGCCGGCGGTAGAGCGGGCGCCCCGGCTCGTCGGCGAGCAGGTTGACGTACGCGCCGGGCGGGGCGCCGGCCCGGATGCTCTCCATGAGGGCGGTCAGCACCGCGTTGCCCAGGCCCCGCCTCTGGTGTTCCGGCAGCACCGCCACGTCGACGATGTGGAAGTAGCAGCCGCCGTCGCCGATGACGCGGCCCATCGCCACGACCGTGTCGGTCTCCTCGTGGATCACGTGGACGCCGCACCACGAGCCGTGCACGGCGGCCTCGGCCTGGTCGCGGCGGCGAGGGGTCAGGCCGGATTGCTCGCGCAGGGTCAGGTAGTCGTCGGCCGCGGGCGGGCCCTCGGCCATCCAGTAGCCGCCGCCAAGTGCCACAGATGTCATGACGTCATCACACCGGCTCTCCGGGAACGGTGAACAGGGGCTGCCACGGGTCGTCCGGGTCGATCGGGTACTCGGTCGAAGGGGCGTCGCCCTTCGTCGACCAGCGCGCTTGGTAGGGGAGGCCGCCGGACAGCACCTTGTCGCCCTTCACGTACATCGTCGTGGCGTTCCAGGTGGCAGTCACGCCGGTGACCGTGGGCGTCGGCCTGGGCGGGGCGTCGGTCGGGGTGACCGGGCCGATCACCGCCCACGGGGTCGGCGCCGTGGCGTTGCCGGTGGCGGTCGGGTCGACGCCCGAGTTGGTCCACTTGGCCTCGTAGACCACGCCATGCCAGACCACCTTGTAGCCGGCCACGTACTGGGCGGTCAGCCGCCAGATCGGGTACGGGCTCCGCGCCGGGTCGTCGACGCTCGGCGAGGCGTCTGGGATCGCCACCGAGTCGCGGCCGGACGCCCCCACCACGCTGCCGGGCAGGTCGGCGAAGACCTTCGAGAAGGTCAGCGAGTCCTGCGCGACGCCGCTGCACGTGTTCGAGTGCACGACCACGTTGGTGAAGGTGCCCTTGCAGGGCGCGTCCCGGTTCAGCGACCACATCGAGACCCGGCCGAGGCCGTGGTCGACCGCGAACCGGGCGAGGCCCTGCGCGTCGGCGACGGTGAACCGCTCGGCGTCCACGTCGTTCTGGCCGATCATCGGAGTCGCGCCGATCCGCGACCACACCTGCGGCGAGGTCAGCTTCACGCCCAGCCGCAGGTAGAGGTCGGACAGCTGCTTGTGGGTGGCGTTCAGCGCGCGGATCGACAGGTCGAGCAGATCGGGCGACGGATCGCCGGTGTTGAAGTCCATGGTCATCACGTTCACGCCGCGCAGCGCGACGCCGCCGCGCAGCGTGGCCTGCACCGCGTTGAGCCCGTCCGCGGTCAGCCCGTCCGCGGACACAGGCAGGGTCAGCCACACGTCCAGCGGGCGCGAAGCCTGGATCGTCTTGAGCGCGGTCGCCCGGCGCTCCAGCGACGCGGCGTCGGCGACGGCGGTGCCCTCGATGTCCAGGTCGATCGTGCCGACGTCGTACCGCTTGATCAGGCCGGCGTAGGCGGCGGTCAGCCTGGCCTGGTCGGCGCAGGCGACCGCGAGCTCGGTGTTGCTGAGCCCGCCGACGCTGAGCATCACGTCGCCGCCGGCCGAGCGCAGCTGGCTGATCCGCCGGTCCAGCTCGAGCGAGCCGGCCGCCTCGTCGGGGGTGTAGTAGCCGCCCCAGCTGGGCGCGCAACCGTCGCCGGGGTCGGCCACGACGAAGCCGAGCGCCACGTCGTTGGCCGGGTTGGCGGCCGGGTCCTGGAAGTCGAACGCCGGGGTCAGGGTGACATCGACGTACGGGACCGCCCACGACTTCGCGGTCGGGCCGGCGGTGTTCCGCACGTGCAGCACCGCCGCGGTGCCGCCGGCGCCGAGCCCGGCCAGCACCAGGATCAGCAAGCCCAGCCGCAGCCACGACAAACGCTCGGCCGGCGCCTCCGGCTCCGGCCAGTCCGGGTCGGCGAGCGGGTCGGCCTGAAGCGTGGCGCTGTCCATCGGCATGGCCTCCGGATCGGCAGTGCGCGCCCCGAGCTGAAGAAACCTTCATGCGGCGTCGCCGGGCCGCCGATGGATCGGTATGCAGCGCACACCAGAACCGCGCAAACCGGACGCCCAGCGCCAATGGGGCGCCGACCGGCGATCCGCGCCGCACCCGCTCGTCGCGCCGCCGGTCTCCGAGGGGCGCATCGCCCGCGGCCGGCTGGCGATCGTGCTGACCATCGCGGTCTGGGCCTGCTACGTCGTCTACACCGTGATCGAGCAGTTCGTCGCCGGTCACGCGAACTCGGCGCGGCTGGCGGTCGAGGCGATCGTGTACCTGGTCGTGGTGACTGCGCTCGCGGCGTCGGCCACGGCGTACCTGATCACCCGGATCGGCTTCTTCTACCGCAGCCGCGGGCACCACCGGGCGCCGCGGATCGCACTGGACAACTTTCTGGCAACCGACACGCCCTCGATGACCGTGCTCGTGCCGTCGTACCAGGAGGACGAGCGGGTCATCCGGACCACGCTGCTCTCGGCGGCGCTGCAGGAGTATCCGGACCTTCGCGTCGTGCTGCTCATCGACGACCCGCAGCAGCCCAAGACCCGCGCGGCCCGCGATCAGCTGCTCGCCGCGCGAGCGCTCCCCGGAAAGATCGAGGCGGAACTGCAGGCGCCTTTCTCGCGCATCCAGACATCGTACGAGAAATTTGCCGCCGAAATTGATGGCCGTCCCGCGTCGACGGACGACATGCGTGAGCTCGCCGCCGAGTACCGGTTCGCGGCCGGCTGGCTGTACGGGCTCGGCCGCCGGCAGGAGATGGTCGACCACACCGACGTCTTCTTCGTCGAGCACATCCTCAACCGGCTCGCCGAGGACCTCGCCACGATCGCCGAGGCCCTGGAGGGCGGCGCCGGCGAGTCGGCCGCGCTGCCCCAGCAGCGGCTGGTCCAGCTCTACCGCCGCCTCCTGGCAATTTTCGGCGTCTCGGTGACAAGTTTCGAGCGCAAGCGGTACGTGTCGCTGTCCGGCGAGCCGAACAAGGCGATGAACCTCAACAGCTACATCGGCCTGATGGGCGGCACCTACCACGAGGTCGGCACCCCGCTCGGCGTCGCCCTCGTGCCGGCCGGCCCCGGCCGCGGCGACCTCAGCATCCCCGACCCCGACTACGTGCTCACCCTGGACGCCGACAGTGTGCTGCTCCCCGAGTACGCGCTGCGCCTCGTGCACCTGCTCGAGCAGGGCGCGCACGCCCAGGACGCGGTCGCGCAGACGCCGTACAGCGCCTTCCCCGGCTCGGCCACCCGGATCGAGCGCATCTCCGGCGCGACCACCGACATCCAGCACATCGTGCACCAGGGCATGACCCACTACGACGCGACCTTCTGGGTCGGCGCGAACGCGGTGCTGCGCAAGAAAGCCCTCGACGACATCTGCGAAGTTTCCTACGAGGGCGACTGGGAAATTCGCCGCTACATTCAGGACCGCACCGTCATCGAGGACACCGAGTCGACCATCGACCTCGGCGTGCACGGCTGGACGCTGTTCAACTACCCCGAGCGGCTCGCCTACAGCGCCACCCCGCCCGACTTCGGCAGCCTGTGCATCCAGCGTCAGCGCTGGGCCAACGGCGGCCTGCTCATCCTCAGCCGGCTCAAGGACCAGTTCCGCGCGCGCCGCGCCCGCGGGCGGAAGAACCGCTTCGGCGAGCTCTTCCTGCGGGTGAACTACATGGCCTCCATCTTCTGGAGCTCCGTGTGCCTGGTCGTGATGCTCGCGTACCCGTTCAACGCGGATCTGCTGAACCCGATCCTGCTGCTGGTCTCGGTGCCGTACTTCCTGATGATGAGCGCCGACCTGAAATACCTCGGCTACAAGCGGGTCGACGTGCTGCGGATCTACGGCTTCAACCTGATCCTGCTCCCGGTGAACCTTTCCGGAAGTTTCGCGTCGATCCTGCAGCTGCTCACCGGCGAAAAGAGCGCCTTCAAACGTACGCCGAAAGTGCGCAACCGGACGACGGCCGCGACCACTTACCTGGTGTTGCCGATGCTGCTGATCGCGCTCTGCGCCTGGACCGTCGTGCGGGATGTCCAGGAACACCGGTGGGCGAACCTCGTCTTCGCGGGGCTCAACCTGGTGCTTTCGACGTACGCCATGGTGGCTTTTGTCGGGGTCGGCAACACCATCGTGGACCTTTTCACGCACCTGCGAAACTGGCTGTATCGGCCGGTCAAGAAGCGCGCCTCGGCTCCCGCTCCGGCGCCGGCCGCCGCCGCGCCCACCGGGGCGATCGGCGACTGGGCGTCGGTGCTGCACTACCGGTCGGACACCGGCGCCTCGTCCGGGCTGGTCGCGGTCCGCTCCACCCACGCCGAGGCCCGCGCCGGCCGCCCGTCCCCGCTGTCCTCGTCGTTCGAGGAGTTCACCTTCTTCACCGTGTTCCAGCCGATCTTCGAACTGGCCACCGGTGAAGTTGTCGGCTACGAGGCGCTGACCCGTTTTGCCGACGGCAGCAGCCCGCAGGAGGGGTTGCGGGCCGCTCAGGCCCAGGGCGTCCAGATCGACCTGGACGTGGCGCTGATCCGGGCCGCGCTGGCCTCGGCACACGCGCTGCCCAACGGCACCTGGTTGTCGGTCAACGTTTCCGGCGACCTGCTGCGGCGGCCGAAGGAGCTCGCCCCGCTCTTGGCGGAAAGCGACCGCCCGTTGGTGCTGGAAATTAGCGACGCTTCCATAGCCGACATCCCGGAAATGCCGCAGGGCGTCCGCCTCGCGGTCGACGACGCCGGCGCGGGCTACGACAGCCTGGCCCGGATGGAGGCGCTGAAGCCGGCGTTCCTCAAGCTCGGGCGCTCACAGCTGACCGGCGTCGAGGACGAGGGTGCCCGGCAGGCGGCGATCAGGTCGCTGGTCGCCTTCGCCGAGGAGAACGCCTGCACGGTGATCGCCGAGGGCATCGAGACCGCCCGGCAGCGCGATGCTCTCGCTGGGTGCGGGGTGCCGTTGGGACAGGGCTTCTTCCTGGGACGTCCGGTGCCGGCTGAGAGGGCGGCGGTGAGCGCTGCCTGAGCCGCGCCCGGGCCGTCCGCCCTCCGGCCGGACGGCCTGGTGCGCGTGGTCGCGCGGCCAGCCCACAACGTTCCGCGAGCCATGATCAGGTGCGCGGATCTGCTGATGACAGGGTGCTTCGAATAGTTCAGAAGTCCTTCTTCCTCAGGAACGCAGAGTGCGCAGGCCGGTGCGGATTTCGCTGACCAAGATGTCGGGTTGTTCCAAAGCGGCGAAGTGGCCGCCCTTTTCGGCCTCGCCGTAGTGGATCAGATTGCGGTAGGTGTCTTCGATCCAGCTTCGGGGCAGGCGTGGGATGTCCTTGGGGAAGATGGTCACGGCGACCGGAAGTGTCAGCTTCGGGCCGGCGAAGGTACGCGACCTGTTTTCCCAGTAGATGCGGGCGGACGACGCTGCGCTGTTGGTGAACCAGTAGAGCGAGATCGCGTCGAGCATGTCGTCGATGCTCAGGGCGTCCTCGGCGCGCCCGCGGTTGTCGGTCTTGGACTGGAACTTGTCGTAGATCCAGGCCGCCTGTCCGGCGGGAGAGTCCGCGACAGTCTGCGGCTTCGTGCCTTGAAGGTGGTTCGACCCGCCGAGCTCGCCGGTGTAGAGGGCGAGGGTCTCCACGGCGTGGCGCTGCTCGGGCGTCAAGGTATTGGGTATCTGGGCGGGAAAGGCGTACTGGGTGTTCAGATGAATGCCGAGGAGCCCCTCAGGCTGGATGGACCCGAGCTCGGTGGTGACAACGGCACCCCAGTCGCCGCCTTGCGCGGCCCATCTCCGGTAGCCGAGCCGCTTCATCAGCTCCACCCACGCGCCGGCAATGCGCGATACGGTCCACCCGGTCTCGGTGGGCTTCTGGGAGAACCCGAAGCCGGGCAGCGACGGAATGACCACGTCGAAGGAATCCGCGGCGTCGCCGCCGAACGCGACCGGATCGGTCAGCGGGCCGATCAGCTTCAGGAACTCGACGATCGAACCCGGCCACCCGTGCGTGAGTATCAGGGGCATAGCGCCGGGATTCCTGGATTTGACGTGGATGAAGTGGATGTCCAAGCCGTCGATCTCGGTCAGGTACTGGGGGAAGCGATTGAGTTCGGACTCGAAGCGTCGCCAGTCGTAGCGGTGCTGCCAGTAGTCGACCAGAGATCGGGCGTTCGCCGCACGGACCCCTTGGGACCAGTCGCCCACCGTTTCCGGATCCGGCCAGCGAGTTCGGGCCAGTCGCTGCTTCAGGTCTTCGATCTCCGAATCGTCGACTGAGACGGTGAACGGGCGCACGGGGGCCGAGGTCGGCGATGGTGATGGGGTCATGACCGTCTCCTGAGGCTGGAGGTATGGCGAACGCTCCTTGCACACCTGTGTGCAGCCTAGTGATTTGCACACGGATGTGCAGTGTGATTGGTTGCACATGTGTGTGCAACGATGGTGTCGTGGCCGCCGAGTCCTCCCGTAAACGCTCGATGAACGAGACACGCGAGCGCATCCTCGACGTTGCCCTTGATGTGCTCGGCGAGGACCCCGACGCTGGAATGGGTGACGTCGCCGCCGCTGCGGGCGTCGTCCGCCGTACGGTCTATGGCCACTTCCCCACGCGGCTCGACCTGCTTCGAACGCTTACGGAACGGGCGGTCGGCGAGATGACAGCTTTGCTGGCCGAGGTCAATGCCTCGGCCGGAGCAGCGGACGCGATGTGGGCGAAATTCGTTGCCCGCGTCTGGCCGGTGACGCACCGGTACCGAGCGCTGCTGGCGCTGCGTCGTGGAGAGTACAGCGACACGATCCACGGGCTGCTCGGGCCGGTCGATGAGCTCCTCGCCGACCTCGTGAACCGGGGCCAGGCCAGCGGCGTATTCGCGCGGCACCTTCCGGCCAGGCTCCTCAGCCAGCTCGCCTACGGCGCCGTGTTCGCCATCGCGGACAACAACCTGCCGACCGGAACCCTCGGCCCCCGAGCAGCGACGATCACGAGCCTGCTGATGCTGGGAGTTCCCGAGACACACGCCGTCGTCCTTGCGGACAGCCTGCCCTGACCAGCGCCACTCGAGACCCGCGGGTCCGATGAGGCCCGGCCCACCAGCGCGGCCAGTGAGCTGAGCGAGGTGGCCGAGCGAGCGTCGGCGGAATTGCTGCGGGACGTCCCACACGCCGACGACGTCTCGTCGGCACTGTTGAATGTGCTCAGGTCCTCACCATGACCGCCTCCAGCCCGCTGGAGAGGGATATCCCCGCCTGGATTTAGGGCTTCGAGCCGACGCGGCGCTCCAGGGCTTTGATGACAGTGTCACAGATGTCCATCTCGTACAGCCGTTCGACGCTCTGCAATCCGCCGGGACTCTCCGCGTTGATCTCGACCACTTTCCCGCCGATTACGTCGATGCCGACGAAGAACATGCCGTCGGCCACGAGCTTCTCGCTCATCGCGGCGATGACGCCGCGTTCCACGTCCCCGATCTCCAGCGGAACCGAGTGGCCGCCCTTGCTGATGTTGGCCCGCAGGTCGTTGCCCGTGGGCACCCGCCGGAAGGCGGCGGCCTTACCGTCCTGTTCGAGGAGCTTGCCCTCGAGCAGGAAGATTCGGGCGTCGCCGTCCTCGCCGCCGGGCACGAACTCCTGAGCGAGGGCGTAGCCGTCCTGCAGCACGGCCTCGATGATCTGCGTGAGGTTCTGTTCGGTCTCGTCTGCGACCATGAACACGTTCCGGCCCTTGGCCCCGTACAGCGGCTTGACCACGCAGCGGCCGGCCGCCGCGACGAATCGCTCGATCGCCGCGGGGTCGCGGGTCACGAGCGATCGCGGCCGGATTTGCTCGGGAAACTCTTCGAGATAGAGCTTGCTCGTGGCGCGGATGAGGGACATCGGGTCGTTGACCACGGTCACGCCGCGGGCCTTGAGCATCTGGCCGAAGACTGCGCCCAGCGGGCTCGCCCACGGCCGCTGCTGAAGATCGTCGATTGATTCGTTGCGCAGGAACAGCGCGTCGAGGTGGTCCATGATGAGGCGTTCGGCGTCGCGTTCCTTGGTGGCTTTCAGAAAACTCTCGAGGGTGTCGCCTTCTTCGAACACCGCGGCGTGGGCGCGGGCGACGAGCTGTCCGTCGCTCTCGCCGAGTTCGACGTCGCCGACCCCGACGTACCAGACCTCGTGGCCGCTGCGGCTCGCTGCCCGCGCCAGCCGCGTGGTGGCGTACTCATCGATTTCGGTGGCTACGTCGCGGACGAAAAATGCGAGCCTCATCGTGCCGTTTCTCCTTCGTAGAGGTCCATGACCGACGTGCCCGCACGCAGTCTGTCGAAGCGCTCGCGGGCGCCGGGTGCGTCCAGCCAGCGTGGCCGCACCCAAGGTGCCCGGAGTACCCCGCGATCGAGTAGGTCCTGGATCAGCGGAACATGGTCGAGCGCGAGCTTGCCCACCAGGAGCGCGTCGAGGCTGATGCCTTCCGCGAAAGCCTCGAGCAGGCGGCTGACGCCACGCAGGTAGATCGCGTCCTTGACCGAACCGCCGGCGACGACGACCCGGATGGCGATGATCCACGCGGTCTTCCGAGGTATCCGATACTGCGCCTGCAACGCCTCGAAGATGTCCAGGAAGCCGGCGCCGTCAAGCATCCTGCCGACGGCTACCACCCTGGCTGCGAGCACGCGGAGCCGTCGCGGGTCCAAGCCTCCGGTGAGGTATTCAGCGAGGACCGCGAGGCCTTCTTGGGTTTCGTCGTAGCCGGGCAAACCGATCGTCAGCAGCTTCAAGGGTTGCCGGGCGCCGTTCTGGTAGGTGACGACATGGGTGCCGACTTCGTGCTGCAGCAGGGGCGCGACGCGATCGGCCCGGAATGTCGCGGCCTCGGGGATCAGCAGGTGGCCGAACGACACCATCAGTTCGGAGACGTCGTCGCGGATGTCGATGTGCACGGGGAATTCCGGATACACGGCGCGGTAGCGGAGCATCTCCGCGCGCGCCGCTTCGGCGAAGGCCCCCGCGGTGACGCTGGGTGCGGTGGGCGACTGAGCGGGGATGATCGCGAGCAGTTCCTCCGCGGCGGACACAAGCGCCGGGCTGACCCCGCCGTAGAGCTGCAGCGACCCCTGCACGAACCGGGACGTGTCGCGGTCCTCCAAGGCCGTGATCTGTCGTGCTATCTCGTCCCGCTTGGTACGCAGAAGCGTATGCAGTGCAGGGTCCTCGACCTTCTCGATCTCGAGGTTGTACAGGTCCCGGCGCACCAGGTCGGGCTCGAATTCCAGCGGCCGCAGGCGCAGCGTGGGCACGGCGCTGAAGTCGCTTCGCTCGAAGTCGGCCCAGGCGCTCGCCGCGTTGACCGGCGTGAGGTTGAGGAGCAGGTCCACGCGGCGTTCAATCTCGGCGAGGCGGACGTCGATGTCCAAGGCAGGCTGGAGCAGCTGCGTCGTGGAGTTCACAGTGGGAGCACATGCCCATTAGCGCCCCCGGCCAACCGCGTACGCCGGCTTGTAACGCCGAGATGGCCGCAGCGACGGCGGGATGCCCGCTGAGTTCGGCAGCGTCAAAAGTTGTGAGGACCAATACCCAGTTGGGATGAGACAAACACTCAAGAACTCACCAACTACCGCATACCCGACATCGACATGCTCGGCTCGCAGTGGGCGTGCGTGCCGAGCAGGCGATGTTGCGTCCGGTGCTCGCGCCGCAGGATGCGCGGCGGCTCGCCGGTGCAGGGCCGGCGGCCGTGGACCAGCCGGCGGGCTACCGATGAGAACGTGATCCCGCGGCGCCTGGTGGTCATGGGGCGATGGCTCCATGGGTCGAGATGGCAATCGCCCGGCAGGGGCTCCGGGGTCGTCGGTCACCCCGGTCAGCCGCACGGCGTCCCTCCTGCCGCGGATGAGCCGTTCGCCAGCACCTCAGAACCGGCCAACGTCCTCCACGCAATCGTGGCGGCTCAGCCCGACCCAGCAACAACAACCAGCTGGCGGCATCAAACGGCGCCGCATTAGCTCATCGGAACGGCAGCGATTGCTTCTGGGGATATTCCGTTATTCGGTTGTCAGCTGGCAGCTACCCGTGTTGGATTCTCTGGGTGGATTGGGTTGAAGGCTTTTACTCACGGACCGGCACTTGGTGGGGTGGGGCCGAGGCGCGGATCAGCGAACGGGATCATCGGCGGGTGGCCCTCCTCCATGAGCATGCTGGCGCCCACCCCAAGCGGGTGCTCGAACTGGGATCCGGCTACGGAACCACGGCCGTGGTAATGGCGCAGGCCGGTCATTCGGTGACCGCGATCGAGATCAGTGAGCCATTCCGAGTAACGGTCGTTTGACTGTTTGTAGCGGTCTTTAGGTGGTCCGGGCGTGGTCGAGGTGCAGGACGACCAGGGCTGCGGCGACGATGTCGCCGATGCGCCAGGGGTCCAGGCTGATGTTGCGCAGGGCTTTGTAGGTGGTCTTGAGCAGGCTGTTGCCGCGTTCGCCGACGGCGCGTAGCCGGTTGTGGGCGCGGTTGAAGGTTTGCTGCCGGTCGGTGAGGTCGCTGTTCTTCGGTTTCTTGAAGGCGACGACCACGGTGTCGGCTTCGCCTTCGTAGCCCAGATCGGTCAGGGTGCGTAGCTCACCGCGGGTGGCGGCGAGGGTATCGAGCATGCCGGGATGTGCGCGCAGGCAGGTGGTGTCGTGTTCCCGGCCCGGCCGTACCGGTGAGGTCCACAATGGCCAGCCGTCCGGGGCGCACACGACCTGGATGTTCCCGCCGTGGTTTTTGTGCTTGGCCGACCACCACAGGTCCACTCCGGGGGTCGGGCCGGGGGTCGAGACCCGGTCGGTCTCGATCAGGGTGCCATCCAGCAGGACGTAGTCGTAGCCGGCGGCTTTCGCGGCCAGTAGCGCGCCGTGCAGGCCCGGGGCCTGGGCGGCCAGGACCGCGGTGGTCTCGTGCAGCCGGTCGTAGCCGGTGGACATGCTGATGTTGTTGTCGGCGACCAGTTGCCGGATCCGAGTGCCGTCCAGCAGCCAGCGCAGGAAGAAGACGGCCTGCTGCTGGCAGGTCAGTGCCCGCCGCCCGGACCGGGTGTTGCGGCGTAGCCGCTCGGCGTACAGCAGTGCTGCGACGCGCAGCACGGTCTCGTCGCGTACAGGCAGGGCAGCGGCATAGGTGATACTCATAGCTGGCGCGGGACTCCGGCTGACGTGTTCTGTGAGAAGTCCGCTTCATATCGGAGTTCCGCGCCCTTATGCCTCCTCCGGGCAGGTACGGGCGTTTCCTACACGTTCTGGACAGTCACCGACGGCACACGGAGCCTTACCCGGAATGGCTCAGTGATCGTGTCAACTTTGCCGCCGATTTCGCCAAGGACGTCGGCCCAGGAGCCTTGACCGTCTTGAAGGACGACTTCTATGCGGTGCGTCTGGAGGGGCAGTTCGATGCTGTTTGCTACTGGAACGGTTTCGGAGTCGGCTCTGACGCGGACCAGCGCAGGCTGCTCGACAAGCTCGCCACGCACTGGCTACGACCTGGCGGTGTCGCCTTGATCGATGTCTTCAATCCCTTCGTCTGGGCTCGGTGGGACGGCGACGCGGAACACAAACTGGCGGACCCCGAGCATGGATATGAACACGAATTGTTCGAGCATACGGTCTTCGACCCCCTGACATGCACGGCCATCGACACATGGTGGGAGGCTGGCAACCCGGACGACAAGATCAGCCAAATTCTGCGGTGCTACACACCCGCGGACCTTGAGCTCCTGATCGCCGGTACCGGGTTGCAACTCACCGCCATCACGGTCGGGGATCGGACTGTCCCACTGACCCGACAGCCGGGGTGGAGCCAGCTGTTGCGCGAGCGCCACGAGTACCTCGCCGTACTTCATCACGTGCCCCGTTAGCGCACTTGACGGCAACGAAATGGCGTCGCGCCCAAGCGGTGAAACCGTTAACTCTTTGCCCCTGATCGTGGGCGCTGGTCAGCGCCGAGCAGTCGACGCTATTCATAGCTGTCCGACCAGTCGCCCGGCAACGTCTGCCGGACCGTGGCGAGCCCGTCCGGCGATGCTGCTCCTGCCCACAACCAGGTCCCAGGGTGCTCGAGCAGGATTGCTCCGGCCTTCTCGAACCACCTCACCGGCCCGCCGCTCGGCCACCACCAGGCCGGATAATCCGGCAGCGGGAGTCGCCGGAGCCGCTGCTCCATCATTGCGATGGTGTCATCCTCCAGCTGACAGTTGATCCCGTACGGTGCGCCACCGGCAATCCACTCGGACAGCACCATCTCCACGCAGGCGAGGGAGAATCGTTCGAGGAAGGGATGCCAGTCCGACGCGCCGCTGTACGAGACGGGCGGGTCGGGTTCGTCCACCGCCGATAGCGGGACGCCCCACTTCGTGCAGCCTTGGGCTTCCACCCGAAAGACGAGCATCCGGCCGGTGTCGTCGATCTTGAGCTGGTGCGGAGTCAGCAGGTCATCCTGGCCTCTGGTCAGGTCAGAACGTTTGCCCATCAGCCCGTATGCCGCGCGCATGGACGCCGGCAACGGGAAGCCAAGCCGTTGCTCGGCCTCCCGCAACTGCGCATCGTCGTAGCCGTCGCTGCCGACGATGGGCCTCGCGTAGTTGGCAGCGAACAGGCGGATGAAGCGCCACGCACCGGCGGCGTCAGGCAAACCCGGGGCAAGCTCCGCGTGGAGATCGAACTGGGTATCCACAACCACACACCGTAGCCGGGGCGTCCCACAGTTCTTAACTCGCATCCGCAACCGGATCTGCCGCGATAAGTGCGCGGAGCCTGTGACCTGTTGCGGGCACGCGGCTAGGTTCAGATCGGCCGGCCGCCGTCGTCCGCGTAGCCGGCCGCGGCCCGCCCTTCCTGCGTTCTGCACCGTGGTCAGCACCTTCGCCTGGGGGTGCGGTAAGGGAGCAGGTCGTGTGCTAAACGTGGAGGGCCCGAATCGCGGCTCTGAGGGTGGCTAGAGCCCGCCGCTGAGCTGCGCAAACATGAGCGAGGTGCAGGTCCTTCACGATGCCGGACACATCCCAAACCTGCTCCCCGCGCGGTCGTCTGGCGATAGTTGTTGACCTGCCGATTTAGGTGTTTCGGGTCGTCTAGGGATGGATGGTGCACGGGCGGCTGGTGCCAGTAGCTAGATCGTCCGTTGCGCTGGCGTCCGGTGAAGGTGACGCATCGGTTGCCGCCGAGATCCAATGCACTCTCATGGCCGAAGACAGGGCGGGGCTCGACGTCCCGAAACGAACATATTGCCGGAGAGTGATCGTATTCTCGTTCAAGGCGGCTGGCCGCCGCACTCATGCTTTCTCCGAGGATGGAGAACGGCCGGTCGAGATCCGGCTCCATCTGCTTGACGAGCCCGTCGACGAGTTCGGTGATCGACCCGGCGTGCGGCTCGAAACGGCGGTTTTGCCGGCCCGGTACGGCGTCGCCGCGACTTCGACGTCCGGCGCGAGTGACGGGGCGGTCGGGACAGAGAACGAAACGGAACCGCCGGCGTATATCCAACGGCTCCGCTTCACCGAGCTGGCCGTCGAACGAACTATGCGAGCACCAGCTGTCCTAGTTCTTGGGTGCAGCGGGTGAGCGCGACGTAGAGGCCGTTTAAGCCGCGTGGTTCGGCGGTGATGCCCTCGGGGTCGACGAGGAGTGTCGCGTCCCATTCCAGGCCCTTGGACTGGGCCGCGGACAGCACCGGTACGTCGTCATTCAGCGCGGCCTGCAGTTCGGCGATACGGTCGGCCGGGGCGATCACGCCGACCGTGCCGCCATGCCACCGTTCGCGCAGCTGGCGTACGGCGTCGGCGGCTGCGTTGCCGAGCTCGGCAGGCGTAACGGTGCACGTCCAGGGGGAGATCCCGGAGGCGCGTACGGCCCGTGGCGGCGCGTTGTGGCTGCCGGCTTGCCGCAGGACTGGTTCGGTGAGCTCCATGACTTCACGCGGCGTCCGGTAGCAGATGGTCAGTTCGGCAGGGGTCCAGCGGTCGCCGAGAACGGCCTGCACGGCTTGGGCCCAGCTGGTGTGCCGGTGCGCCGCCTCCGCTTGGTCGATGTCGCCGACCGCGGTGATGGAGCGGCTGGGGCAACGCCGTACGACCATGTGCCACTGCATCTCGGAAAGCTCTTGCGCCTCGTCGACGGCGACGTGGCCGTACACCCAGCCGCGCCGCCGGCGGGCGTGGTCGGCGGCGAACTCGCCCTGTTGTTGCGGGGCGTCGCTGTCGCCGAGCAGGTCGGCGACGGCGTCGAGCAGGGGGATGTCGCTCGATGCCCACGGTGCCGGCTCGGCCACGACGGCGGCGATCTCCTCCAGGGACAGCTGCGGGGCGAACCGGGTCAGCCGGTCACCGTCGGTCAGGAAGTCGCTCAGCAGGGCCTCCGCGTCGAGGGTCGGCCACCAGGTCTCGACGAACCGGGCGATGGCCGCGTTCTCCGCGATGCGCTGGCGAAGGTTATCCACCTCCTCGTCGGAGAACAGCCCGTCGACGTCGCTGCCGGCGGCGGCACCGGGGTCGTAGTGCATGCTCCGGTCGATGCGGGCCAGGATGTCTTCGAAGCCCTCCTCCATCTCGTTCATCAGCGCCTCGCGCTGATCGACGACGGCTTCGGCCAGGATGTGGTGCAGCTGCTCGGCGAACGCCTTGCGGGCCTGGTGGTACGGCCGTCCGTGCACCGCGGCGAGCACCTGTGCCACCGTCGCGGCGGGGATGACGTGCAGCTCGTCCTCCCAGCGCAGTTTGAGGTCGCGGGCTCGGGGGAGCAGCGACGCGACGTAATGCTCGAGTGCGGGTTGCCAGAGGGCGCGGCCCTTGATCTCGGCGAGGGTCCGGCTCTCGTCGCGGCCTACGCTGATGCCGGGCAGCAGGGTGTCGCAGGTCGCCGCGACGACAGCTGTCTCGCCGAGCGCGGGCAGCACCTGGCCGATGTAGTCGAGGAACCGCGGGGAGGGGCCGAGGACCAGGACCGCCTGCTCGGCGATCGTCGGGTGGGCGAACAGCAGGTAGGCGACGCGGTGCAGGGCCACCACGGTCTTGCCGGTGCCGGGACCGCCCTGAACGATCAGCGGGCCGCTCGCCTCGGCCCGGATGATGTCGTCCTGTTCGCGTTGCAGCGTGGAGATCGCCGTGGACATGCGGCCGGTGCGCCGCTGGTCCAGCGCGAACAGGAGGGCACCCTCGCCGACGAGATCCGTCGTGACGGTCCCGTCGAGCGGCTCGTCGTCCACCCCGACGACGACTGAACCTGTCGTGCGGATGTGCCGGCGCCGGGCCAGACCTTGAGGGTCGACGGCCGTGGCGGTGTAGAACGGCCGGGCCGCGGGAGCGCGCCAGTCCACCAGTAGCGGCTCGCCACTCTCGTCGTCGTCGCGGAGGCCGACCCGGCCAACGCGCCGCACGGTGCCGTCGAGGCCGTCGAGGCGGCCGAAGACCAGGCCCTCGGTTGCCCGGCGTAGCTCCTCGTAGTGCTGGCGCAGCACGCGCAGCCGCGCCCGCTCCAACGCGTCCAGAGCTTCCACCGAGAGCTCGGCCCGTAGGTGGTCGGCAAGCTTGTCGCGCCGGGCCGCGGCCTGGTCGAGAAACTCCTGTTCCTCGGCAACCGCGGCAGTGCCGATGTCCAGAGCAGAATTCCAACGCATTGAGAATCCTCGTATCGGGATCGGATCATAGGTAGTCCGGTGGCCAGCATAGGGACGTTTTTTGTTTGTCGCCCCCGTAGCGCTGTCGGCGGAGACAAGGGTCTCATTGGCTTGCCGTCCGGGCCCCCTTGTGGCCTCGCCCAATGGCGCTCAACTGCCTGCTGGACGGTGGGTTTACTGAGCGGCAACTCTCCAATCGAGCGGCCGTTGTAGCGGGTCGAGAACTATGCATTTAATCGCTATTTACGGCGACCCAACATCAAAGGAAATTCTCGTGAGCGGCGGTGTTTCGCTGCCTTTCCGAGGGCGGGCTTCGTCCGCAGCGGCTTCACCGTCGACTGGCGGTGGCACCCGCGCCAGCCGCTAGTCCGTTGTGGATGGCAGATCGGCGACCTCGATCTCGACCCAGACCTCGCGCGTCTGGGCCGAGACCTCGATCGCGCCGGGGTCGGGCGGGGTAGCGTGTGCAGCGGCCGGCGGGCCAGGGTCCTGTGCGTTCGTGCTTCCATCACGGTGACGCCTATACGAACGACGGCTACCCTGTTCACCACGAAGGAGACCCCCTTGTCTGAGACCGGCGTCATCCATGACATCGGGTACCAGCGGTACTCCGGTCCCCGGCTGGGCCGCGTCGCGATGCAGCAGGCCCTCTTCGTGCACGGGTTGCGCGCCGCCTTCGGGATCGGCCGCTCCGCCAAGGCGAAGACCTTCCCCTGGCTCGTGGCCGGCATCATGCTGCTGGTCGCCGTCATCGTGGCGGCTTCCCGCTCGATCACCGGCGAGGTGTTCTTCACCTACTTCCAGTACGCCGACCAGATGAGCTTGCTGATCGTCTTCTTCGCGGCGATCGTCGCGCCGCAGCTTGTCTCCCGGGACTTGCGGGCCGGGGTGCTGCCGCTCTACTTCAGCCGTCCGTTGCGGGCGGCCGACTACGTGATCGCCAAGTTCGCCGCCATGATGGCCGCGATCTGGCTGCTGCTCGGCGTGCCGCAGTTCATCATGTTCCTCGGCGCCGCGTTCACCACCAAGACCGGCGTCAGCGGGGTGTTCGACGAGCTCGGGGATTTGTTGCCCGGTTGGGCCTACAGCTTGCTGTGGGCGGTGATGTTCGCCGGTATCAGCCTGCTGATCGCGTCGCTCACCGGAAAGCAGGCGTTCGCCGCCGGTGGCATCGTGGCGGTCTTCATGATGACGGTCCCGGTCGTCGGCGTGCTCGCCTCGCTGCCGAGCACCACCGCCAACAGCCTGTCCGGGCTGGCCAGCCCGACCTTTCTGATCGCAGGCGTCGGCGAGTGGCTGATCGGCAGGGAGAGCCAGCTCGACGTAGGCGTGGGCAAGTTCGGCCAGATCTACGGCATCGAGGCGGCGTGCCTGGTCGCCGCGAGCTTCCTGCTCCTGCTCGCCCGTTACCGGAAGGTGGCCTCGCTGTGACCACCCAGACTCTCGCGCGCGCGGACACGCCCGGGAGCCGGCGCAGGTCGTCGGCCAAGGTGCCGGACTCGATCGCGTCCTGGGCAGTCTGGTCGCGGGTCGTGATCTCGTAGGAGGCGGTCACTCGCGCGCCGACCATGTCTGTGAGCTCGAATCGGAGGCGCAGGTCCAGCTCGCTGCCGGTGTGGTATTCGGCCGCCGCCACGCCTGGTTCGGCTCGCAGGCGCGCCTCCAGTGTTTGATAGTCGGCCCCGTCCGCGGTCTCGTCGATCGCCACTACGATCGACACCGGCCGCTCGTGCGGCCAGAACGCCTGGTAGGCGGCGAATCCGAGGACGAGCACCGTGAGGGCGACGCTCAGATTGCGCGGCCGGCGGCGGAATCTCTCGAGACCGTCCTGGGCCAGCGTCCGCCGTACTTGTTCGGGGTAGCTGCCCAGTTCGGCGTCGATGCGGGCCGGGGTTGCCTCGTCGAGGGTCACCGCGGGTGTCTGGGCTGGGCGGCGCTCGAGCATCTCGGCGCGCCGCCCGGTGGGTGGGAGGCGAACAGCTCATCGGACGCGTCGCCATCAGAGCGACGCCTACCTGCGAACGCAAATCGCGCACCGATGAGGTTTCCGCGTTGTACACGTCTGTAGGGGTGAGATCGACCTACGGGAGGCTGGCACGATGCGGAAACTGATCTTCGCGATGAACCTGAGCCTGGACGGCTACGTCGCCGCGCCCGGCGACGACCTCGGCTGGAGCGTGCCGAGCGACGAGCTGTTCCAATGGTGGTCCGACCGGGTGGGGACGACCAGCCTTTCGCTGTACGGGCGCAGGCTGTGGGAGACGATGAGCTCCCACTGGCCGACCGCCGACCGGCGGCCCGGCGCCACACCGGCCCAGATCGAGTTCGCCCGCCGCTGGCGCGACATGCCGAAGGTGGTGTTCTCCTCGACGATCAGCACGGTCGAATGGAACGCCCGCCTGGTCACCGGCGACGCGGTCGCCGAGATCGCCCGGCTCAGGGCCCAGGACGGCGAGCCGATGGACATCGTCGGCGCCACACTTGCGGCAGCGGCCATGCGGGCCGGCCTGATCGACGAGTACGTGCTGGCCACCGCGCCGGTCTTGCTGGGCGGCGGCAAGCCGTTCTTCACGGCCCTGGACAGCTGGGTGAACCTGAACCTGGTGGAGACGCGGACGTTTTCCGGCGGCATAGTGCTGACCCGGTACGAGACGAGGCGATGAGCCCGCGGCCGGGACGACATCACAGCGTCGGTGGCAGGTCCAGCCATGGTTTGTCGGCGGCGTCGAAACCGGTCAGCTCGGCGATCTTCCCGTCGACGATGTGCAGGGCCGCGACGGCGAACAGCCGGTACTCGGGGTCGCCGGGGGTGCGGACGTACAGCACGGCGGCAGGCATGCGGTTGACCGTGGTGGCGATGCCGCGCCAGTCGTCGTGACCGGGCTGGAAGAGCCCGCCGGAGAGCCAGCCGTCCACCGCGTCCTTGGCCGTCGTGGTGACGGTGCCCGGATCGGGCAGCATCGCGAAGCGCAGGTCGTCGCGCAGCAGGGACGCCAGCGCGTCGAGGTCGTTGCGCTCGTGGGTCTCGATGTAGGACCGCACCGCGCCGCGCTCGTCCTCCGACAACTCGTGGGTGGCGGGGCTTCGCCAGTCGAGGCGACGGCCGGGCAGCTGCTCGCGCATGGTCACGCGGGCCCGCTGCAGCGCGCTGGTCACCGACGCGACGGTCAGCCCGAGGGCGTCGGCGGCCTCCGACGCCGGCCAGCCGAGGATGTCGCGCAGGATGAGCACCGCCCGCTGCCGCGGCGGCAGGTGCTGGACGGCGACGATGAACGCCAGCTCGATCGTCTCCCGCGCCACCACCGATTCCTGCGGGTCCGCGGGGAGCATCCGGTCGGGGTACGGCTGCAGGTACGGAACCTCGGAGTCGGGGTCCGGCAGCTCGGACGGTACGGGTGTGCGGTCGTTGCGCTTCCTCAGCAAGTCGAGGCAGGCGTTCGTCGCGATCCGGTACAGCCACGTCCGCAGGGCCGCGTGGCCCCGGAACGACTCCCGTTTGTTCCACGCTCGCAGGAAAGTTTCCTGCGTCATGTCCTGGGCGTCCTCGTAGTTCGCGAGCATCCGGTAGCAGTGCACCTGCAGCTCACGCCGGTGGCGCTCGGTCAGCAGCGCGAACCGCGCGGCATCGTCCGCGCGGACCGCCGCGATGAACGCGGCCTGGTCGGCGCCGAGCGGTCGGGCGTCGGTCATGTCGTCAATCCTTCCACCGGTACGAGAGGGCCACCGGAACTGACGACGTGGCGGCAAATTTCTGATCGGGTGCGCTGTGATGCTACGAAGAAGACGTGCCCGACCCGACAGATTCTGGTGCCGCCGGTTTTCTCGAGACTCCGCGGCTGCTGTTGCGCCGTTGGCAAGACGCGGACCTGGACGGGCTGGCCGCGGTCAACGCGCAGCCCGAGGTGATGCGCTACATCCATGACGGCCGCCCGCTGGACCGGGACGCGACCGCGGAGCGGCTGGCCGCCTATCGGCGGCACTGGGACGAGCACGGCTTCGGCCTGTACGCGGTGGAGGTCAAGGAGACCGGCGGGCTGGCCGGGTTCACCGGGCTGGCGGTGCCGGCCTTCCTGCCCGAGATCATGCCGGCGGTGGAGATCGGCTGGCGGCTCGGCCGCGGGCACTGGGGGCGGGGCCTGGCCACCGAGGCGGCCCGCGCGGTGATCGCCCACACTCGCGCCGGGCTCGGCTTGCGGCGGCTGGTCAGCGTCCATGTCGTCGGCAACGACGCGTCGGCGCGGGTGATGGTCAAGCTGGGCATGTCGCTGGAGCGGGAGACGGTGCAGCCGGACACCGGCCGCCAGGTCCGGGTGTACGCGATGGACCTGTGAGGGTGCTGACCGCGCGCGGCCGGGCCGGCTCGTGGTACCGGGGGGCCGGCGAAAGTTTCCGCTGGCGTTGACGGGCCGCCTGCTCCGGACGCCGGCGAAAGTTTCCGCCGGCGTTGAGGTCACCGCGCCGGTCAGGGGCGACGATAGGACCGGATCGACGGCAGCGCCCGGCCGGTGAAGTCGAACTGGGTCAGGTTGTCGTTGGAGGCCTCGGCGCCGGGCTGCCAGCCGACGCCCGGGACCCACTCGGGCTCCCAGGCCATGAAGCCCAGGCCGTTGCCGTCCGGCACCTGCGCCAGCACGTCGCGCACGGCCTCGTAGAACGCGGCCTGGCCGGCCGGCGTGACCGGGAAGCGGTCCACATCGGGCAGGTACGCGTCGGGCCCGACGATGTTGCCGCGCCCGTCGCCGTCCTCGAAGGTCCACGGGTACGACACCTCGGCCAGCAGCACGGGCTTGCCGTAGCGGGTGACCGAGTCGTTCAGGTTGGCCCGCAGCTCGGCCATCGAGCCGTGCCACATCGGGTAATACGACTGGCCGATGACGTCGAACGGGACGCCCCACTCGACCATCTTGTCGAAGAACCACCGGGTGTCGCCCATCCGGCCGCCCTTGTCGATGTGCAGCATCGTCCGGAGGCGGTGGCCGCCGCAGCCCTCGAGCGCGCCCTCGGTGCCGGCCTTGAGCAGGCCGGTGAAGGCCGCCCACTGCTGGCTGCCGTCCGGCAGGTAGAGCTGCCCGACCGGCCACAGGATCCCGTTGGTCACCTCGTTGCCGATCTGGATGAGGTCGACCGGCGTGCCTTGGGCGGCGAAAGCCCGTACCAGAGAACGGGTGTAGCTTTTGATCTTGGTGGTGAGACCGGCCAGATCGGCGGGCCAGCTCGCCGGGATGGGCTGCTTGCTGGGATCGGCCCAGAAATCGCAGTAGTGCGGATCGAGCAGAATCTTCATGCCCGCCTTGCGGGCCCGCCGGGCCAGGGCGAGCGCGCGGGCCTTGTCGCTGTAGCCGGGCGGCGGATCGATCCAGACGCGCAAACGCATGTAGTTGGCGCCCTCGTGGGCGAGGATCTGCTCGGCGGGGCGCACGCGTCCGGCCAGGTCACGGTAGCGGACGCCGGCCTCCTCCAGCTGCGGGAGGAAGGACAGATCGGCGCCCCGGATGCTGAGGGCGGTCTTCGATCGCGGCGCCGCGGGGGCCGGGGAAGCCGTCTTCGGCGTCGCGTTGGCCGGGGAGGGGACCAGGGTGGCCAGGGCCATGCCGCCGGCTCCGGCGAGGAAACCGCGGCGGCTGAGCGCGGACGACATCGATGACCTCCCATGGGTACGCTGCGCGCTCACGGTGCGCCGCGCCCCGGCCGGATGTCAAGGTGGCCCCGGCCGGCCGGTCTCACCCCCGGGAGATCGGACGGGGGTTCGGGCGTCCGCCGACGGCGCGTCCCACGACGAGCGCCGTGCCGGCCAGCGCGCCCGCCCACACGGTGACATAGACCGGCCCGGCCATCCGGCTCTCCTCGGGCAGCGGGAGCAACTCCAGGTTGGCCACCGCCCCGAGCGGGACGATCAGCCAGGCCGGCACGGTCCGCCGGGCCAGCGTGCGCACCGCGCCGAGCAGCGGCACGCTGTTGGCGAATCCCGCGCCGGCGCCGAGCGCCAAGCCGGCGGCCATCCCCCGTATCACTCGCACGGGCACACGCTAGCCTCCACTGCGGACTGCTGCTCCGCCGCCCGCGCCGACAGCCCGGACTGGGTGCGCAGCGGCAGCTCCGGCAGGAACAGGAAGATCACCAGGCCCAGCACCAGCACCCCGGCCGCGATCAGGAAGATCATGTCCATCGAGTTCGAGAAGCCCACCTTGAACGGGTACGCCAGCACCGCGTCCACGTGGCTCAGGAACGACGTGTCGTTGAGCGCCGACGAGCTCAGCCCGCCGCGCAGCACCGCGATGATGCCTCTGTTGGCCGGGTCGCTCGCGACCGCCGGGTTCGCCAGCGCCTGCTGCAGGCTGGGCCCCGCAGCCCGCAGGGCCGACGCGATGTTCGTCCCGACCGTGGAAAACAGAACGGAAAGGAACACCGCTGTGCCGGCCGTCGCGCCCATCTGACGGAAGAAAGTTGCCGACGATGTGGCCACCCCGATCTCCCGGGGGGACATCGCGTTCTGCACGGCGAGCGTGATCGGTTGCAGGATCAAACCCAGACCCAGACCGAGTACGGCCATGAAAGCGCCCGTGCGCCAGAAGGGTGTCGCGGCCCCGACGGTGTGCAGCAGCGCGAAACCCACGGCCGCGAAGATGCTGCCCAGGATCGGGAAAACTTTGTAACGCCCGGTCTTGCTGATCAACTGGCCGGAGATGACCGAGCCGATCATCAGCCCGGCGGTCAGCGGCAGCAGTTGCAGGCCCGATTCGGTGGGCGTGGCTCCCCGTACGATCTGCAGGTAGAGCGGCAGGACCGCGAGCCCGCCGAACATGCCGATGCCCACCAGGAAGCCGCCGACGGCGGTGAGGCCGAACGTGCGGTTGCGGAAGAATCGCAGCGGGATCAGCGCGTCCTCCTTCATCGCGCGCTCCGCGGCGACGAAGAGCACCAGGCCGAGTACGCCCACCGCGTAGCACCCGATCGCCCGGCCCGAGCCCCAGCCCCAGATCCGGCCCTGTTCCGCCACGGTCAGCAGCGGCACCAGGGCGACGCAGAGGAACAGCGCGCCCCACCAGTCGATCCGGTGCGCGCGCCGTTCCTGGTCGACGTGCAGCACTTTCGCCACCACGATCAGCGCCACGATGCCGATCGGCACGTTCACCAGGAACACCCAGCGCCAGCCGGTGATGCCGAGGATGCTGCCCGCCCCGGCGAAGAAGCCGCCGATCACCGGCCCGAGCACACTGGACGTGCCGAAGACCGCGAGAAAGTATCCCTGGTAACGGGCCCGCTCCCGGGGCGGCACGATGTCCCCGATGATCGCCAGCGCCAGCGAGAAGAGGCCGCCCGCGCCCAGCCCCTGGAACGCGCGGAACGCGGCCAGCTGGTACATCGACATCGCGAACGAGCTGGCCGCCGAGCCGATCACGAAGAGCGCGATCGCGAGCAGGAAGAACTTCTTGCGCCCGTAGATGTCGGAAAGTTTCCCGTACAGCGGCGTCGAGATGGTCGCGGTGATCAGGTACGCCGTGGTGACCCAGGCCTGCGCGCTGAGCCCGTGCAGGTCGTCGCCGATCGTGCGGATGGCCGACGCCACGATCGTCTGATCGAGCGCGGCGAGGAAGAGGCCGAGCAGCAGGCCACCGAGGACCTGTAAGACCTGGCGGTGGGTGAGTGGGCTGCCCGGCGGCGTGGCCGGGGCGGCGGCTTCGGTGATGGCGCTCATACGATTCGCTCCCTGGGTGGGCTCCTTGCCGGGGCCTCTACCCAGGGCAACCCGCGCGCAGTGGGTTCCATGGCGCAGCTAACCTGCGACGTCGGTCACGACCGCCGGTGCGGACGGCCCGGAAGCGCCGATGATGGGGCGATGAGCTTCAGCGGGAATTCAGGCGACGACCGGGCGGCCGCCCTCCTCGCCCTGCACGCGGGTCCCGGCTTCGTCATCCCGAACGCCTGGGACGCCGGGTCGGCGCGGATCCTCGAGCAGGCCGGCTTCCCGGCCATCGCCACGACCAGCGCCGGCATCGCGTGGTCCTGCGGAGTCCCGGACGGGGGAGCGCTGGACCGCGAGACGATGCTCGGCCACATCGGTCGCATCGTGGCCGCGGTGGGCGTGCCGGTGACCGCGGACCTCGAATCGGGATACGGCGACACCCCGGCGGACGTCGCCCGCACCGTGACCCGGGCGATGGAGCTCGGCGTCGTCGGCGGCAATATCGAGGACGCCGGCCGCGACGGGCTGTTCGGCGTCGAGGAGGCCGTCGACCGCCTGGCGGCCGTCCGGGCCGTGGCGCCCCGGGGCGCCTTCGTGCTGAACGCCCGCACCGACACCTACTTGGCCGGCGCGAGCGATGACCCGTTCGCCGAGACCGTGGCGCGGGCGGCCCGGTACATCGAAGCCGGGGCGGACTGCGTGTTCGTGCCCGGCGTCGTCGGCGCGGACACGATCGGGCGGCTGGCCGCGGCCATCCCGGCGCCGCTCAACATGGTCGCCGGGCTGACGAACATGATCGACGCTCGCACGCTCTTCGGGCTGGGTGTCAAGCGCGTCAGCCTGGGCGGCAGTCTCGCCCGGGCCGTGCTGAGCACGCTGGAACGCGCCGGCCGGGAGCTGCTCGGTCCCGGCACTCTCAGCTTCCTCGACGGCGCGATCGGGTACGCCGACATGCAGCGGCGCTTCGGCCCCTGACCGGCTGGTGCGGACCGCACGCCGGAACCACGAATGCCCTGCCGGGCCAGGGCCGGCAGGGCATGTGCGGGGCGGGGCGGTCAGATCAGCCAGCGGTTCTTCTGCACCAGCGGGATCCTGGCCCAGAGGCGGCCGAGGCCCCAGGTGTGCCCGGCGTAGGTGAGCGCGAGGGTGATCGCGCCGATCGCGTAGATGACGTGGTAGTCGATCAGCGGGTTGGACGAGCCCTGGGCGAGCGGCCACTCGGCCAGCCACATCAGGGCCATCATCGCGGTGGCGGCGACGGCGGCGACCCGCAGGCCGATGCCGAGGATCAGGGCGAGGCCGATGCCGAGCAGGCCGAGCATGAAGCCCCAGTTGGCCAGCGGGGTGCCGGCGATGTCGTGGAAGAAGCCCTGCAGCGGGCCGACGTCGACGCTGGCGAGGAAGCCCTTGGTGGGCGAGCCGCCGTTGATCCAGGCCTTGGCGGCCGGGGTGGCGTAGCCGAAGCCGAAGGTCTTGTCGAGGAAGGCCCACAGGAAAACCAGGCCGGTCGAGATGCGCAGCACGGCGAGGGCCTTGGCCGCGCGGGTGGTCAGCATGGCGCCGGGGGCCTCGACCTGCTCGAGGTGGGCCGCGGTGCTCCGGCCGGTGATCGTCATGGCTTCCTCCTTGGTCCATTTCTTACATCTCTGACTCTCCTCCGTCCGGCGGCTCGGCAACCGGGCCGTTGCTCCCGATCATCACGGGACCTAAGTCCCGGCGTGGGGTGGGGTGGCCCGGGGTGCCGAAGCCGAAGCGCACCACGATCTGCGGGAATCCGTTGCGGCCGAGGGCCCGGCGCAGCTGGTCGCGGGCGGCCGGCACCTCGATCGGCTGGCTGATCATGGAAGTGTCCAGGCCGGACGCGGTCGCGGTGAGCAGCACCTTCTGCAGCGCCTGGCCGGCGACGGTCTGGTCGATCGGCAGGTCGCCGGCGGAGCCGAGGATGCCGACCAGCGGCTCCGGCTCGTAGTCCCGGCCGGGAGCCCGGCGGCGGTCGTTGAAGAGGCGCTGCGGCAGCAGATCCTGCGGTTCGGCCAGGGGCGCGCCCGCGCTGACCGGGACGGCGTCCCGCCAGGCGGCCAGGGCCTGCTGGTACTCGGCGTCCCGGCGCAGCACCCGGTCGGCGCTCTGCGCGATCTCGGCGAAGCCGCTCAGCGCGGTCGTGCCTACCAGCAGATCGAGCCAGCCGCCCTCGTCCCGGGCGGCGGCGATGAGCCGTACGCGTACGTCCGCCGGCACCGGATCGGGCCAGAACGGACCGCGGTTGCTGTACCGCCGCGGGACAGCCTCGAAAAGCTCCTGCTCGGCGTAGGTCGGTGGCCGCTCGCCCGCCATCTCCAGGCGCGCGATCACGCCGGGCGCGGGATGCAGCCGCACCGACGCCGGACGCCCGGCGGCGGCGAGGGCCAGCCGGGCGTTGTAGGTGGCCGCGCCGCACGCGATCCGGGTGGCCCAGCCGCCGTGGTCGGCCGCGGGCAGGCTGCGTGCCGGGTCCGCGAGGATCTCGATGCCGCCGTCGCGCAGCCGGAACAGCCACGGCTGGCTGTTGTGCAGCGACGGCGCCCGCACGCCCGCCGAGGCCGCCCGGTGCAGGTCCGCTGCCTCGTACCCGGGCATGGTCACTCGATGATGGTGATCACGTCGCGTGGGTCGCGGCGCGGGGTCGGCGGCGGGGGCGGCGCGTCGGGCAGGTAGCCGAGGCGGACCACCAGGTAGGGCTCGCCGAGGCCGGCGATCAGGTCGCGGACCAGGTGCCGGGGCCACTCGACCTCGATGGCGTCGCTGATCACCGAGGTGGCCAGCCCGTCGGCGGTGGCGCGCAGCAGCAGCGCGGAGAGCGCCTCGCCGCCGCGCAACACGGCCTCGGGCTCGTCGGTCTGGCCGAACAGCACGAGGTATGCGGTGCCCTCGTCGTGCGCTTCGCCGGAGGGCTGGGCGGCCGTGCCGGAGGGGTCGAAGTCGCGCAGCGGGACCCGGCGCAGGTCCTGCTGGACGCCGGTCGCGGGCGGCACGCCGTCGCCGGTGAACGAGGGCCGGCTGGTCCAGCGGGCCAGCTCGGCCTGGTAGGCCGCGTCGTCGCGCTCCGCCAGGCCCGCGGACTCGGTGCTGATGGCCAGCTCGGTCACCTGGTCGGCGCGTACCAGGTGCAGGTAGGCGCCCTCGGCCTCGACGAGCCGGCGCAGCCGGGTCAGCTCCTCGTCGGCGACGGGCCGCTTGCCGAACGAGCGCCGGTCGCTGTGCCGGCGGGGGATCGCCTCGGCCAGGTCGGTCGCGGCGGGCGCCGCGGTGCCCTCGATCCGGACGGTCGCGAGCGACCCGGTCAACGGGTCGAAGTGGCGCGTGACCGACACCGCGTAGCCGGCCGCCGCGAGGGCGACGCGCGCGTGGTGCAACGCCGCGCCGCAGCTGAGCAACAGGAGCTTGCCCGACTTGTCGACGACCTCGAGGTGTCGCGCCGAGTCGGCGAAGAGCTCCATGGTGTCCCCGGTGATCCGCCACGACCACGGCTGGGTGTTGAAGACCGAGGGCGCGTGCTGGGCCGCCCGGGCGGCTTCTTCGAGCGCTGTCATAAGGCAAACCATGACGTACGCGGGTGGCGGGCGTTCAGGGCCGAAGGTCCCGAATCAGACGGTTATCGGGGCCCGCCAGGTCACCACCGTGCCCCGGCCGGCCGGGCCGGGCGCGATCTCGAAGGCGCCGCCGAGGTCGTGGGCGCGCTCGCTCATGTTGGCGATGCCGCCGCGTGCCCCCGAGGCGTCCGAGCCGACCCCGTCGTCCTCGACCCGCAGCACGACCTCCTGCCCGCTCGCCCGCACCGACACCCGCACCCGGCTGGCTTGCGCGTGCCGGGCCACGTTCGACAATGCCTCCCGCAGCACGGCCATCAGCTCGGGCACGACGTCGTCGGGGATCGCGCTGTCCACCGGCCCGATCGTGTCGAGGACCGGCCGGAAGCCGAGCGTGGTTGTGGCGGCCTCGACGGTCTCGTGCAGCTCCGAGCGCAGCGACGGGCCCACCGGCGTCCGCAGCTCGAAGATCGACCGCCGGATGTCGCGGATCGTCGCGTCGAGGTCGTCGACCGCCGCGTTGATCCGCTTGACCGCCTCGGATCGCGCCGCGTGCGGCACCGCGCCCTGCAGCTGCATGCCGGTCGCGAACAGCCGCTGGATGACCACGTCGTGCAGGTCGCGGGCGATCCGCTCGCGGTCCTCCAGCACCGCGAACTGCTCCCGCTGCTCCTGCGCCTGCGCCCGCTCGAGGGCGAGCGCCGCCTGACCCGCGAACGTGGAGAGCAGCACCGCCTCCTCGTCGTCGGGCACCCGGTCGGCGGGCTGGCTGACGATCAGCATGCCGCGCAGGGCCTCGGCGGCGGTCAGCGGCGCGGCCAGGGCCGGCCCGTCCGGCACCGGGGCGGGCCACTCGGTCACCGCGGACAGGCTCTCCACGACCTTGTACTTCTCCTGGCCGAGCTCGACGTCGGCGGGCACCCGCCGCCCGGCCATCGTCTCGGCGCCGTCGGCCACCTCGATCGTGTAGCAGCCGTGCTCCTCGTCGTGCAGCAGCACCATGACCAGCTCGGCGCCGGACACCTCGCGGGCCCGTCGGGCGATCAGCCGCAGCGCCTCGTTGCGGTGCGCCGTGCTCACCAGCACCGCGGTGATCTCGGCGGTGGCGGCCAGCCAGCGTTCCCGGCGCCGGGCGAGGGCGTAGAGCCGGGCGTTGTCGATGGCGACGCCGGCCGCGCCGGCCAGGGCCACCACGATCTCCTCGTCGTCCTCGCTGAACTCGGGAGCCCCCTGCTTCTCGGCCAGGTAGAGGTTGCCGAAGATCTGGTCGCGGATGCGCACCGGGACGCCCAGGAAGCTGTGCATCGGCGGATGGTGCGGGGGAAACCCGTACGATTGCGGATGTTTTCGAATGTCCGGCAGCCGCACCGGGCGCGGATCGGTGATCAGGAGCCCGAGCACGCCGCGGCCGTGCGGCAGGTCACCGATCTTGGCGTGGGTCGCGGGGTCGATGCCGTGGGTGATGAAGTCGGCCAGCTCGGTGCGGTCGGCGCCGATCACGCCGAGCGCGCCGTATTTCGCGTCGGCCAGCGCACACGCCGACTCCACGATGCGCTGCAGGGTGCTGCGCAGGTCGAGGTCGGCGCCGATGCCGACGACCGCGTCGAGCAGCGCGCGCAGCCGTTCCCGGCTGGCCATCACCTCGCCGACCCGGTCGAGCATCTCCTGCAGCAGCTCGTCGAGCCGCACCCGCGACAGCGGTCCGAGCCCCAGCGACGGCGGTTCCGCACGCTCCGACATAGCGCCAGGCTAACGGCCAGGGACCTTTGTCCCTAGGTGTCGCGCGCCACGACGCGATAGAAATGACAGATGATCCGCGTATTTCTGCTCGACGACCACGAGGTGGTCCGCCGCGGCCTGGTCGACCTGCTGCAGGCCGACGGCGACATCGAGGTCGTGGGGGAGTCCGGCTCGGCGCAGGAGGCCGCCCGGCGCATCCCGGCGCTGCGCCCCGACGTGGCGGTGCTCGATGCCCGGCTGCCCGACGGCAACGGCATCGACGTGTGCCGGGACGTCCGCGCGATCGACTCGACGATCAAGGGGCTGATCCTCACCTCGTACGAGGACGACGAGGCGCTGTTCGCCGCGATCATGGCCGGGGCCTCCGGGTACGTGCTCAAGCAGATCCGCGGCACCGACCTGGTCGACGCGGTGCGCCGGGTCGCCGAGGGGCAGTCGCTGCTCGATCCGGCGGTCACCCAGCGGGTGCTCGAGCGCATCCGCAACGGGGTGGAGCAGCCGCGCGAGCTGGCCGGGCTGACCGATCAGGAGCGCCGGATCCTCGAGTTCATCGCCGAGGGGCTGACCAACCGCGAGATCGCCAACCGCATGTTCCTGGCGGAAAAGACCGTGAAGAACTACGTGTCCAGCCTGCTCGCCAAGCTGGGGCTGGAGCGGCGCACCCAGGCGGCGGTGCTCGCCACCCGGCTTCTCGGGGAGCACAAGGGCTGACGAAACTTTCCGCGCGCCGCCGCCGGGCCTGTCCCGGGTGACTCCGCACCGGTAGGGGGAGTCACCCGGCGCGAGTCAGCGCTTGGCCTCGGCCACCGCGGCGCCGACCTTGGCCACGCTCGCCGGCGTGCCGGCCGGGTCCTCGAAGGAGCCGAAGGGCGTGCCGTAGACGGGCTGCCCGGGCTCCACGCGCCAGCTCTCGGCGAGCGGGCCGACGTCGACCGTGTCGTACCCGATCGCGTCCAGGAACTCGGTGACCGCCTGCTTGGCCGCGGCATCGTCGCCGGCGATCGTCAGCGCGCTGCGGTCGGCGGCGCCGTGCGGCCGGGCCAGCGAGGCCAGGTGCAGATGGAAGATGTTGTTGAAGACCTTCACCAGCTTGGCGCCGGCGAGATGCCGCTGCTCCAACTCGGCGCTGGTGAGCCGGCCCTCGTCCAGCTCGGCGAAGTTTCCGTCGCGCGCCGGGTAGTAGTTGTTGGTGTCGAGCACCACCTTTCCGGCAAGTTGCTCGACCGGCAGCGCCGAGTGCGCGTGGAACGGCACGCTCACCACCACCAGATCCGCCCCGGCGGCGTCGGCCGGCGTCGCCGCCCGCGCCTTGTCACCAAGATCTTGTACGAGACCGGCCAGCGTCTCCGGGCCACGCGAGTTGCTCAGCACCACGTCGTACCCGGCGGTCACGGCCAGCCGCGCGACGGTGCCCCCGATGAGTCCGCTTCCGATGAATCCCACAGTCGTCATGACCGCGACAACACCCGGGCCCCGGCAACTATTGCGAGCCTCCGCACAGCGGAGGGGAGACCTGCGTCTCGGGACTCTCGTGGATGATGGCGCGATGAGCGCCTCGATCGACATCACCGGCTATCTGCGGCGGCTGCGCCTCGGCCACCTCGAGGGGCAGCCGCCCAGCGTGGAAGGGCTGCATCTGCTGCATCGGGCGCACGCCGAGCTGATCCCGTACGAGAATCTCGAGATCTGGCTCGGCCGGCCGACGACCGTGGACCCGGCGGAGTCGGTGACGCGCATCTTGCGCGGGCGCGGTGGCTACTGTTTCCATCTCAACGGGGCGTTCTCGGCGCTATTGCTGGCGCTCGGATATCGGGTGACGCGGCACTTCGGCGGCGTGCAGAGCAACGCGTCGGGGACGGCCGGCGCCACCGGCAGCCATCTGGTGCTGACCGTTTCCGATCTGCCGTCCGAGGCCGCGCCGGACGGTCGGTGGCTGGCCGATCTCGGCATGGGCGACGGGCTGCACGAGCCCGTGCCGCTGACGGTGGGTGCGTTCCGGCAGGGTCCTTTCACGTACGCGTTGCGCCCGTCCGACGCCGAGCCCGGCGGCTGGCGGTTCGACCACGACCCGAGCGGATCGTTCCTGGGGATGGATTTCCGGTCAACCGAGACGGCGATGTCCGCCTTCCACGACATGCACCGTTTCCTGTCCACGTCGCCGGAGTCGGGCTTCGTGCGGGCGCTGGCCGTTCTGCGCCGCGACGCCGCCGGCTGCGACTGCCTGCGCGGGTTGGTCCTGACCCGGGTCGGCGACCGCGATTCGCGGACCGTCCTCGAAAGCGCGGCCGACTACTTCGCGGCGTTGGCGGAAATTTTCGATATCCGCCTCGACGACGTGACGCGGGCCGAGCGAGCCGCTCTCTGGCGCCGGCTGACCGCGGCGCACGAGAAGTGGCTCGCCTCGGCCTGATCGGCGAGCCGGCGATGCCGGCCTGGGTGCCGGGCACGGCCGCGCCACTACTTGGATGCGAGGGTGCCCTGGTCGCCGGCCTCTGCCGAGGCCCAGCCGGAGTCGGGCAGGCCGAGCGCGTTCCGCAGGAAGGCCGTGGTCAGCCGCTGTACGACCGCGACGCGCTCGGGGCTCTCGTCGGTGGTCTCGGCGGAGTGGTAGCCGGTGATGCCGCCCAGCGAGTGCTCCGCGCCGGACAGGGTGAGCAGGCTCGTCGCGCCGGGGCTCAGGTGGTAGGCGTCGGTGAACCAGTCCGGGCCGCGCACGGACAGCGCCGACTGGTCCTTGTCGCCGGCCACCACCAGGGTGGGCGTGGTGAGGGTCGCGAAGTCGGGGTTCATGAACGGGAAATGCTCGCCGGCGAACGGCGTCAGGTCGGCGCCGCCGGTGCCGGCCGCGGCCAGCAGAACGCCCGCCTTGACCCGCGGGTCGGGGGTGGCGACGGCACCCGCGGCGGCGTCGCCGAGGACGCCGGCTCCGAGCAGCATGCCGGCCGACTGCGCGCCCCACGAGTGGCCGGCTACCGCGACGCGGCCGGGGTCGATCCGGCCTTCCAGGCCGGGCACGGCGGCCGCGATAGCGTCGAGGTGATCGAGGGTCCGGGTCAGATCCTCGATGCGCAAGCGCCAGATCTCCGGATATCGCGGGTCGGCGGGCGTGATGCCGAGGGTGCGGGAATCCAGGTGGGTGGGCTGCACGACGACGAAACCGTGGGCGGCCCAATGGTCGGCCAGCGGGGCGTAACCGTCCATCGACTCGCCGAAGCCGTGCGAGAAGAGGAGGACGGGCAGGCCGGTTCCGGTCGCCGGGGCGGACACGCGGAGCCGCAGGTCGTCGCCGCGGCCGGGGGCGGGCAGCAGCACCGGGCGGAATGAGATGACGGGGATGGTCATGGTGTCTCCTGATAAGTGGATCCTGGTTCCGCTTCGACGATATGGAACTGCGTTCCGCTTAGCAAGTGACAGTGGTCTCAGGAGCGTCCTTGCCGTTTCTGCAAGGTGGCTTGCGTCTGGCACAAGGGCGGCGCATGGTCGACTCATGAACGACGCATACGAAGTGGTTGTCATCGGTGGCGGGGCGGCCGGGCTGAGCGGAGCTCTCATGCTCGCCCGCTCCCGCCGCTCGGTGGTGGTGATCGACGCGGGGCAGCCGCGCAACGCCCCGGCCGAGGGCGTCCACGGCCTGCTCGGCCGGGAGGGCATGAACCCGCTGGAACTGCTGGCTCGCGGCCGTGCGGAGGTCCGCGGTTACGGCGGCGAGGTCGAGGACGGGGAGGTCGCCGGCGTGGCCCGGGACGGCGACGGCTTCGACGTGCGCCTGGCCGACGGGCGCGGCGTACGGGCCAAGCGGCTGCTCGTCACCGCGGGCCTCGTCGACGAGCTGCCCGGCATCCCCGGCCTGCGCGAGCGCTGGGGCCGCGACGTCGTGCACTGCCCCTACTGCCACGGCTGGGAGATCCGCGACCAGGCGATCGGCGTGCTGGCCACCGGGCCGCTGTCGGTGCACCAGGCGCTGCTGTTCGGCCAGCTCAGCGACGATGTGATCCTCTTCGCCCACCACCAGGAGCTCACCGCCGAGCAGCGCGAGCAGCTGACCTCCCGGGGTATCGGGATCGTGACCGGGGAGGTCGAGAGCCTGGAGATCGCCGAGGACCGCATCACCGGCGTGCGGCTGGCCGGCCGCACGGTGCCGAGGGACGCGGTCGCCGTCGCCGCCCGCGCGGTCGCCCGCGCCGGGTTCCTGGCCGGGCTGGGCCTCAAGACCGTCGAGCACCCCAGCGGCATGGGCGAGCACATCCCGGCCGACCCGACCGGCCGCACCGAGGTGGCCGGCGTCTGGGCGGCCGGCAACGTCACCGACATCTCCGCCCAGGTCGGCTCGGCGGCGGCGGCCGGCGCGCTGGCGGGCGCGCACATCAACGCGGACCTGGTGATGAACCCGTAGACCCCCTCGGCAACTGGTCGAGCCCCAGCACCCGGTCGAGCAGCCGCAGCCGGTAGGCCAGGCTCAGCGCCGCGAACCACATCGCCAGCGTCGCGAAGACGATGACGAACATCGGCCGCGACGGGCCGGCCAGGCCGAAATAGGTGTACAGCGCCGGCGAGAACAGCACCGCCCCGAACGTCACGCTCAGCCCGCAGACCAGGTAGGCCGGCCGCCGGTCCGCGATCGGCGCGGTCCACGCCGCGAACACGCGGTTCGGCGGGGCGAGCAAGAGGATCAGCAGGAACGAGGCCAGGCAGAAGAACGTGGAGAGCCCGGTCTGCGCGGCGATGGTCGCGGCCGCCGCGGTGAAGTCGGTGTCCGACCCGTACGTGAGGCCGGTGTATCTCTCGAACTCGTTGATCACCTCGGTGGGCGTCCGGCCGGAGCTGAACCCCACGGTGACGGCCTCGTAGAGGCCGGCGTAGATCGCGGTGCCGAATCCCGACGTGATGACCGCCGCCGGCACCACGAAACTTGCGATCCCGCGTAGCAAATTCGGCTCCGGCGGCAACGGCTCGGCCCACATGGTGAGGAAGAACGTGGGCACGCCGACGGTGAGCAGGGTCAGCCCGACCTGCGTGGGGGAGTAGGGAAAGCCGATCCCGAGCATGGTGACCGCGAGGATCACCAGGCCCTGCGTGGCGACCCGGGCCAGGAAGATGTAGAGCGACACGCCGATCCCGTTGACGATCCGCCGGCCCTCCCGCTGGGCCGGCGGCAACGCGGCAAACGAGTCCTCGACCAGCACGATGTCGGCGACGTCCCGGGTGACCGCGCTGCCGCTGCGCATGGCCACCCCGACCTGGGCGCCCTTGAGCGCACGGGCGTCGTTCACCCCGTCGCCGACCATCGCGACATAGTGGTGCTGCCGGCGCAGCGACCGGACGATTCTTTCCTTGTGCTCGGGTGCGACCCGCCCGAAAACTGTCGTGCGCGCGACCACCCGGTCGAGCGCCGGGTCGTCGCAGGCATCGAGCGCCGCCCCGGCGACCGGCTCGCCGGCGTCGAGTCCGGCGCGGACCGCGATCGACGCCACGGTGCGCGGATCGTCGCCCGACAGCACCTTCAGCGCGACCCCGTCCGCCCGCAGCCGCCGGACGGTTTCCCCCACCTCCGGCCGCAGTTCGTCGGCGAGGGCGACCAGGCCCACCGGCTCCAGCGCCGGCAGGGTGGGGCGTCCGGCGCCGTCGCGCAGTTTCGCGCCGTTTTCCCGAGCTCTGGCCAGCACGAGTACGCGGAGACCGCGCTCGGCGTGTTTCGCCACGTCGTCCGCCGCCACCGGCGGGGTCAGGTGCCCGGCGAGCGCGTCCGGCGCCCCGAGCACCCAGGTGCCCTCCGCGGCGACGAGCCCCGACCAGCGCAGCGACGAGGCGAACGCGATTTCGTCGCGTACCCGAAAATTTCGCCCGCCGAGCGCAAGCGCCAACGCCCGCGTCGTCAGGTTCGCGTTGGCCGCGCTACGCGCGAAAGAACCGAGAAAACTTTCCACCTCGGCCCGGCTGTGTTCGCCGAAAGGGTGTATCTCCTCGACCGTGAGGCGGCCGGTCGTAAGGGTGCCGGTCTTGTCGGTGCAGACCACGTCGACGTTGCTGACCGACTCGACCGCGTTGACCTGCTGCACCAGCGCTCCCGAGCGGGCGATCGCGGCCGCGCCCGCCGTGTACGCGAGCGCGATGAGAAAGAACAGCCCGTAGGGCACCAGGCCGGACAGCACGGCCGTCATCTGCACCACGCGCAGCAGCGAGAAGCCCTCGATCGCGGCCTGCCCGAGGATCGCGCCGCTCATCAGCACGGTCAGCGCCATCACCAGCCGTACCAGAAACTCCACCCGCCGCTGCAACGGCGTCTTGTCGGTCGTCACCCGCCGGGCCTCGGCCGTCAGCCGGCCGGCGTAGCTGGCCGCGCCCACGTCCCGCGCGACCATCAGCCCGTCGCCGGCCACGCACAGGCTGCCCGACCGCAGGTCGTCGCCGGGCGCCTTGGGCACCGGGTCGGACTCGCCGGTCAGCAGCGACTCGTCGGCCTCGACCCGGCCGCCGTCGAGCAGCGGACCGTCCACCACGATCTGGTCGCCGGCCCGCACCCGCAGCACGTCGCCGCGCACCACCCGGTCGGGCGGGATCTCGGTCTCCCGTCCGTCGCGCAGCGCGGTCACCGGGACGCGTTCGAGCACCTGGAGGCGGTCGAGCTTGCGCTTGGCCCGGATCTCCTGGGCCGCGCTGATCACCGCGTTGATCAGGCCCAGCCCGACGCTGATCAGCGCGTCGCTGAACCGGCCCATGGCCAGCAGCGCGGCGCCGATGCCGAACAGGATCACGTTGAAGAACGAGAACACGTTGGTGCGAAAGATGTCGGCGTAGCTGCGCGAGCCGCCCTTGACCGGCGCGTTCGTCTCGCCCCGGCGGCGGCGCGCGGCGGCCTCGGCGCTGGTCAGCCCCTCCCCGGTCGATGCGGCCATCGGCTCTCGACGCTACCGTCCGGTTGGGCCGGATATCGGACGTTTCGGCCCGGCGGCGGGTGCCCGGGCCGGCGTTGGCGCGGGTGGGGCAAGATCCATGAGCGTGCGAAACATCCGACTTCTGCCGTTGGCCGCCGTATTCGCGACGGCGGCCTGCGGTTCTCTCCCGCCCGTCCCCGAGCCGGACCCGACCGCCAGCCCCTCCGCCGTCGTCGCGCCGGAGTGTCCGCCGCCGGGCGTGCGCATCACCGCCGACCGGGGTGACGCGGCCGCCGGCTACCGGGAGATCAGCCTGCATCTGACCAACTGCGGGAGCACCGAATACGCCCTGCGGGGCCGGCCCGAGATCACCGTGCTCGACGACAAGCAGCAGCCGCTGAAGGTGACCGTGGGAAAGAGCATCCACTACCCGGCCGAGCCGCGGCGCATGACGCTCAAGCCGGGGCAGGGGACCAGCGCGGTGCTCTCCTGGCACCACATCGTCACGTCGGGCACCGTGCAGACCGGCGCCGAGCTCGAGGTCGCGCCGGTCAAGGGCGCGCCCGCGCAGCTGGTGAAGCTGCCGGAGCCGATGGACCTCGGCACCACCGGAAAGCTCGACACCAGCGCCTGGCTGTGAGCGGGCGAGCGCGTTTGCGCCGTACCGATAGGCTCCCGCTGCTGTTCGGGGCATCGGCCGAAAGTCGTACCGGATGGGGGTTAATCCCCGCCGGAGGCGGATGCCCTTGCGGGCCGGGGGCGGGGACGCTCGTAACCCGACGACACGGAGGGAAACGATGACGACGGACGACGACAACCGGCCGGAGCGGCAGCGGGTCACGCTGACCGGGATCAGTTCGCGGGCCTGGGAGCACCCGGCCGATCGCGGCGCGCTGACCGCCCTGCGCGAGCTGCGCGGCTTCGACGACGTGGTGCGGGCGATCTTCGGCATGTGGAACGAGCGGGGGTTCCGCCTGTCGTACCTGGCCGGCGCGATCCGCGTGGACCACCGGCAGTACCCCCGGGTGTATCAGCGGTTCACCGAGGCCGCGCGGACGCTCGACGTGCCGGAGCCGCCGGAGCTGTACGTGCACCAGTCGCCGATCATCCAGGGCCAGGCGATCGGCATGGACCGGCCGTTCATCTCGATCAGCACGGCGGCGGTGGAGAAGCTCGACGACGACGAGCTGCGCACCCTGCTGGGCCGCGAGATCGGGCACGTGCGCAGCGGCCACGCCGTCTACCAGACCATCCTGACGCTGCTGACCCGCTGGGTGACGAACGTCAGCTGGATCCCGGTCGGCGCGATCGCGCTGCGGGCGGTGATCGTGGCGATGTACGAGTGGTGGCGCAAGGCCGAGCTGTCCGCCGACCGCGCGGGGCTGCTGGCGGCGCAGGACCAGGGCGCCTCGATCCGGCTGTTCATGAAAATGGCCGGCGGCGGCGACCTTTCGCAGATCGACACCGCCGCTTTCCTGGAGCAGGCCGCCGAGTACGAGGGCGGCGGCGACCTGCGCGACAGCCTGCACAAGCTGGGCATGACCGCGTTCAACAGCGAGCCGTTCCCGGTGGCCCGGGCGGCCGAGCTGCGCCGCTGGGTGGACTCGGGCGACTACGCGCGGATCGTCGGCGGCGACTACCCGCGCCGCGACGACGACCGGGACGCGTCGGTCACCGCCGACGTGAAGGCGGCCGCGGCCAGCTACGGCGAAACTTTCCGCACGTCGCCCGACCCGCTGGTGTCGTTGCTCCGCCGCGCCGGCGGGGGCGCGGCGGACCTGGCGGGCTCGGCGGCCCGCGGCGCCCGAGACCGGGTCAACGGGCGCGGCAACAGCCAGAACTAGCTCGCCGGCGCGAGGGCCTGGTCGTCGTGGGCCGCCATGACCTCCTGGCGGCCGGGCTCCTCGCGCAGCGCCGCGCACGCCAGCCACTCGTCCGGGACGGCGAACGCGCCGACCAGCTCGGGCAGGTGCGGGCGTAGCTGGGCCAGCAGCGCGTTGACCTGCGCGGTGACGGCCTTCGAGCGGGCCGGGGTGAGCCGCTGGTGCTCGAGGTACCAGCCCTTGTGCGCCTCGATCTCGCTCAGCGCGTACAGGTCGCACATCTTGGCCAGAAGTGGTTCCTCGGGAAAGCGATCGACGGCGGCGACGAACGCCTCGAGCACGACCCGGTCGACATGGGCCGAGGCCACCTCGAGCACGTGGTCCTGCACGTCGTTGAAGATGTCGAACTGCCGCTCCGGCTTCCGCGACGCGCCCCGGCGCAGCCGGCGGATCGCGCCGTCGAGCAGGTGCTTCTCGCGGTCCTCGAACATCCGCAGGTGCCAGCCGCGATCGGTGAGCGCCACCTCCTCGTCGCGCCCGGGCACCGCGTCGACCAGCCGCTGGATCAGCGACCGCGCCGCCGTCCGCTCCAGCACCATCTCGCGCACCTGCTCGGCCACGAAAGTTGCCCGTCCCCACCCGTCGAGCGAGCCGAAGGCGTCCCGGTAGCCGGTGAGCAAACCTTTCGCGACCAGCTGCAGCAACACCGTGTTGTCGCCCTCGAACGTGGTGAAGACGTCGGTGTCGGCCTTGAGGCCCGGCAGCCGGTTCTCGGCGAGGTAGCCGGCCCCGCCCAGCGCCTCGCGGCAGGTCTGGATGGTGCGGGTGGCGTGCCATGTCTGCGCGGCCTTGAGGCCGGCCGCGCGCGACTCGAGCTCGCGCTGCCGGTGCTCGTCGGCCGGGCCCTCCGCGGTCTGCACCTCGTGCAACGCGCCGACCAGCTCGTCCTGGGCGAAAGTCAGCGCGTACGTCTTCGCCAGCGCGGTCAGCAACTTTCGCTGGTGGGCCAGGTAGTCGTTGAGGGCGATCTCCCGCTCCTCGCCGGGCGCACCGAACTGCCGCCGAACCTCGCCGTACCGGATCGCGATGGTCAGCGCGCTCTTGGTCGCCGCCGACGCCGACCCGCCGACCACGACGCGCCCGCGCACCAGGGTGCCGAGCATCGTGAAGAAGCGCCGGGTGTCGTTCTCGATCGGGCTCGAGTAGGTGCCGTCCGGCGCCACCTGACCGTACCGGTCGAGCAGCATCTCGCGCGGCACACGGACGTGGTCGAAGCTCAGCCGGCCGTTGTCGACCCCGAGCAACCCCGCCTTGGGCCCGTCGTCGCCGATCGTCACGCCGGGCATCGGGTTGCCGTCCTCGTCGCGGATCGGGACCAGCCAGGCGTGCACGCCGTACCGGCGCCCGCCGGTGATGAGCTGGGCGAACACGACCGCCATCCGGCCGTCGCGGGCCGCGTTGCCGATGTAGTCCTTGCGGGCGGCCTCGTACGGCGTGTGCAGGTCGAAGGTCTGCGTCCGCGGATCGTACGCGCAGGTCGTGCGCAAATTCTGCACGTCCGAGCCGTGGCCGGTCTCGGTCATCGCGAAACAGCCCATGAGGTCGGCCGAGATGATGTCGCGCAGGTACGCGTCGTGATGCTTCGCGGTGCCCAGCGCCACGACGGCGCCGCCGAACAGGCCCCACTGCACGCCGGCCTTCACCATCAACGAGAGGTCGAGCTGGGCGAGCATCTCGGCGGCGACGACCGATCCGCCGGGGTCGGCCTTTCCGCCGTACGCGATCGGAAAGCCCGCCGCGATGCCCGGGTCGGTCGGAAGCTCCCGGATCAGCCGGGAGATCCGCTCCCGGCTCTGCTCGAGCGTCTCGCCGGGAACCGCCACGAAATGCGACCCGGCGAGCTGCTCCCGGGCCGCCTGCCGGACATGCGCCCATCGCCCGTCGAGCGCGTCTCTCAAGGCAAAGTTACTCATGAGTAACACTGTACGTCGCCGGGGCATCGAGTGCATGCCGGGCGGTGCCGGTCACGCCGGCCGGCTCGCCTCCGCGGCCGGCGCCGACCGCCGGGCCGTCCGGCGCAGGATCGTGCCGGAGACGGCCAAGATGATCAGGCCGTTGACCCCGTGCAGGCCGAACAGCAGCGGGCCGGCCGTGGTGGTCCCGCCGTCGTCGCCCAGGCCCTCGGCCACCTTCGCGATCACCACCTGAATCGTGACCAGGCCCGCGACCAGCGCCGACATGCCGGTCACCCGCCGGGGGAGGCCCGCGAGCGGGGCGAAGACGATCATCAGCACCGGCAGCAGGAACGTGACGTAGCCGAGCGCGCGGTGCGCGTCGAAGGACTCGTCGTTCGGGACGGTGGTGAAGGCGCCGGCGGCGGCCAGGAAGAACTGGATCAGGATCACCAGCAGGTTCAGGGCGGCCAGGGCGGTGAAGGCACGGCGCATCGGTGCGGTCCTCTCGTCGGGGTTTCCCGGGAGGGACGATCGAGCCGCCGGAAACGTGACGCGGTCGGTGAGTGCCAGCCTTAACCGCATCGCGTCGCTCGACCGCGGTTCGCCTCACGCTTTTCGGGGGCAATTTCTCCGCGTACGAGGGGGCGGCCGCGGCCGCGCAGGAGGTGGCCGAGAAGAACGTCCGCAGCGCCGAGCAGGAGGTCAAGCGCGAGAAGCGCGAGCTGCAGCAGGCCCGGGAGCGGGCGGCCCGGCGGGCGTCGACGGCGAGCCGCAAACTCAAGAACGCGGGCCTGCCGAAGATCTTCGCCGGCACCATGGAGCGCGGCGCCGAGGTGGCCGCGGGCAAGGCCGCCGACACGCACGCCGCGCGGGTCGCCGACGCCCGCGCCCGGCTGGACCAGGCCGGTGCGGGTGCTCTCCGGGGGCGAGCGGCTGCGGGCGACCCTGGCCTGCGTGCTGTGCGCCGAGCCGGCCCCGCACCTGCTGCTGCTCGACGAGCCGACGAACAACCTGGATCTGGTCAGCGTGGCGCAGCTGGAGAGCGCGCTGAACTCGTATCGCGGCGCGTTCATCGTGGTGTCGCACGACGGGCGCTTCCTGGCGGAGATCGGCGTCGGCCGGCGCCTCCGCCTGGCCGGCGGGCGCCTGATCGCACAGTGACAGCCGCGGACCGGCCGGGGGCGGCGCGGCCCGCCCTCGTAGGGTGACGGCGTGCCGCCGCGCCGCATCCGCCAGGGGCCACCGCGCCCGCCTTCGCCGCCCGCTTCGCTCGTGCCCGCCTCGGGCGTGCAGCTCGAGCTCGAGGACGAGCAGACCGTGTCGGCCGCCGCCTACCACGACGCCGACCTCTCGGGCACGGTGGCCGGGGCGGTGGAGTTCGTCGAGTGCCGCTTCGTCCGGGCCTCGCTCGCCGGCTCGCACCTGGCCTCGGCGCGATTCGTCGACTGTTCGTTCGACGTCTCGGACCTGTCCAACGTGCGCGGCGAGCGTGGCGTGCTCGAACGGGTCGGCGTGACCGGGTCCCGGATGACCGGCCTGGCCTGGAACGACGGGCTGGTCAGCGACGTCACGTTCGCCGACTGCAAGGTGGATCTGACGAATTGGCGGTTCGCCCGGTTCGACGTGGTGACCTTCACCGACTGCAACCTGGCGGGCGCCGACTTCGCCCATGCGGATCTGCGCGGCGCCGCCTTCACCCGGTGCGATCTGTCGCGGGCGCAGTTCCACAACGCGACGATGGCCGGGGCCCGGTTCCGGAGCTGCGAGTTGCAGGGGATCGGCGGCCTGACCAGTTGGGCGGGGGCGATCGTGCACCCCGACGACCTGCTGGCGCTGTCCTACGCGCTGGCCGGGGCGCTCGGCATCACGGTGTCCGACCAGGATCGTTAGCCGGGGCCGGACCGGGGCCGGCGTTCGGCGCCACGGTGTGCGACCGGGATCGCCGGTTGGGGCCGGGGCGGCGCCACGGTGCGCGGCCGGGATCGCCGGTTGGGCCGGGGCGGTGTCATGGTGTGCGGCCGGGATCGCTGGTTGGGCCAGGGTGGTGTCACGGTGTGCGGCTGGGGTCGCTGGGCAGCGGCGGCGCGGTTCGCACGGCGCGGCTGGCGGTCGCGGCGACGGCGGCCGTGAGCATCACGGCGGCCAGCACCCCGACGGCGCCTCTCGCGGGGAGCGTGGTCAGCAGGAAGCCGGCGAGCAGCGAGGCCAGCGGCATGACGCCTCACGTGACGGTCATGGCGGCGCTCAGCACCCGGCCGAGGAGCTGGTTGGGGACCAGGACCGCGGCATAGGCCATCAGCACCACGTTCCACAGTGGGCCGACGAACGCGCAGGCCGCGCCGATCAGGCCGAGCTGCAGCGGGTTGGCGGCCACCGCGAAGAGCGGCAGCAGCGCGGCCCACACCCAGTTGACGCCGACGATGACCTGCCGGGCGCTGAGGTGGCGGTGCAGCCGGGTCGCGGCGAGCGCGCCGGCCAGGCCGCCGGCGCTGTAGACGCCGAGCATCAGGCCGACCTCGGTGGCGCCGCGGTCGTGGGCCAGCACGATGAGGATCAGCACGAGCGCCTGGAAGACCAGGTTGCTCACGGCGAGCAGGCCGATCGCCGCCCGGATCAACGGCTGCCGCCAGGTCCAGCGCAGGCCTTCGAGGGCTTCCCGCCACAGCGGCTCAGTGGCGGGGGTCGCGCGGGCGGGGAGGTGGTCGGCGGGCGCGGATGGCGGCGGCTGGGCGGCGGTGGTCGCGCGGGCGCGCAGGTCCCTGCGGACGAACAGCAGGGCCACGGCCGAGACCAAGTAGGAGATCGCGTCCACCAGGAACGGCACCGCCCGGCCGGCCGCGAAGAGCAGACCGCCCAGCGGCGGCCCGATCAGGGCGGCGCCGCGGGCGCGGGCCTCGTTCTGGGCCATCGCGGCGGGCAGCTGCGCGGCGGGCACGATCAGCGGGAGGGCCGCCCGCTCGGCGAGCCCGAAGAAGACCGAGCAGAGGCCCTGCACGAAGGCGGCGACGGCGAGATGCGCGACCGTGAGCGTGCCCCACCAGAGCGCGATCGGCACGCTCGCCACCGCGGCGGCCGCCGCGAGCTCGCTTGCCAGCAGGATGGTGCGCCGGTCGGCGCAGTCGACGAGCGGCCCAGCCGGCAGGTTGGCGACCAGGAAGGGCAGCGTTCCGGCCGCGGCGACCAGGCCCGCGTCGGCCGGCGAGCCGCCGGTCGCGAGGACCAGCAGGGGCATGGCGGTGCCGCCGATCTGGGCGCCGAGCGCCGAGACGACCTGCCCGCCCCACAACGCGGCGAAGTCCCGGTTCCGCCGCAGCGGAATCACCGGCGCGGCACCCACGGCACTGCCACTCACGGCGCGGCCGGCGGATCCGGCTCGCCGTGGTCGTCGGCGGTGGGGAACGCGTGGAAGATGACCGCGATGTGCCGGGCGCCGGAAGTGGCCGGACGGGGCTCGCGGTGCCATTTCGAGAGCAGCGCGAGGTACTCCTCGCCGAACTGGGCCAGCTCCGCGGGAGTCAGTGTGGTGCTGCCGTACGAGTGCTGGGCGGCGTCGGTGAATTCGCCGTACGCGTCACGGTCCTGGAGATAGGCGAGAAGCTCGCGCCCGGACCGCTCGAACCACTGCCGGCCCACCTCGTCGGCCGCCGCCGCGACCTCGGGGTCGTCGGCGGAGCGCGGCAGCCGGATGTCCTGCGGGATGGCCCGCCAGTAGCGCCGCCGCCCCCGGGACCGGGCGGTGTCCTCCGAGATGAAGCCGAATCGCTCGAGCTGGCGGAGGTGATAGCTGGTCGCGCCCCGGTCGGCGCCGAACTCCCCGGCGAGGTCGGCCGAGGTGGCCGGACCCTGCCGTTGGAGCCGGGTGAGCATCTGCTGCCGCAGCGGATGGGCGAGCGCCTTGAGCGCATCGACGTCGGTGAGAACTCGCACGTCTGAGAAGATATCTTTGCAAAGATTTCTTCTCAACTCCCGATGGCGGCCGGTTCCTACCCTGAGAGCCGTGGCGAACTTCGATCGAGAGTGGCCCGAGCCGTCGCCGGTGCCCGACGACCTCGTTCCGGCGCCCGCGCCCGAGGTGGCGCGGCGCGGCGGGACGCGGGTGGTCGCGGTCGTCGCCGGCCTCTCGCTCCTGCTCGCGGCCGGGATCGGGGCCGCGCTGACGTCGTGGCTGTCGTTGTCGCCGGCGCCGCCCGCCACCGCTCCGGCGGCTCCCCGCGAGCAGATCGAGGTCGCCCCGCCGCAGCCCGTGACCAGAACGGTCGTCTACGAGGTGTCGGGCAGCGCCGGCGACGTCGGCAGCGTTCAGTTCACCGACGAGGACGGCGACATCATCACCCGGAGCGGGGTGCCGTTGCCGTGGCGCACGACGTTCACGATGACCGGCGACCGCCGCCCGCTGGTCCTGGTCGCGCAGCGCAAGAAGGGCGGCACCGGCGAGGTGACTTGCTCCATCACGTACGGCGGAAAGGTTCTGACCACCGTCACGACGACCGGCCGCTACGCGTCTCCGCAGTGCTCGGCCTAACACCGTGCGGCCGGTGACACGAAGCGGCCGCCCTCGCGTGATCGCGAGGGCGGCCGCCACAAACCCCGATTACTTGCTGTACTTCGCGTACTTGGCGCGGAACTTCTCGATCCGGCCCGCGGTGTCGAGCACCCGGCCGCGGCCGGTCCAGAACGGGTGGCTGGCGGCGGAGATCTGCACGTCGACCACCGGGTAGGTCTTGCCATCCGACCACTCGACGGTCTTCTCGCTCCGCTCCGTCGAGCGGGTCAGGAACGCGAAGCCGGCGTCCCGGTCGCGGTACACGACGGGGTGGTAGTCGGGGTGGATTCCGGTCTTCATTGCTCAGCCCTCCATCGAGTCGCACCGGTGTAACGGGCCCGCCCACCCCGATATTTCGCCGGGATATGTGTCCTGCGAGACAGCGGGATCAGAGCTTCACGTCGGCCGCCAGGGGAGTCGTCGGGCTGGTCGAGCCGCCCGGCGGCTCGATCGAGACGCCCACGTCGGAGGCCTGGGACATGCCGTCGACGAACTCGACCGAGGTGGTCTGGCCGGGCGCGAGGGCGCCCTCGTTCACCGGCTGCTGGGAGCGGATCGTCCAGAGCTGATAGACCTTGCCCCCGGCCGGGGCGGAGCCGGCGGCCAGCATGATGACCCCGGCGTCGTGCAGCCTGGAGGAGGCGACCGTCACCCGGCCGCCGCCGGTCACCGGCTCCTCGCGGACCACGAGGTCGGGCGCGGCGAGCACGGCCCGCACGCGGGCCTCCGCGGCCTGAGCCGTCTCGGCGCGATCGTGCGCCCGGCGTACGCGATCGTTTTGGATCACCGACGCGACCGTCGCCGCGCCGGCGACCGCGACCACGACGGCCGCCGCGGCCGCGACCACCCGCAGGCGCCGGCGCGGCCGCGCGGCCCGCACCGGGGCCGGCGAGACCGGCGCGATCTGGCGGACCGAGGTGATCGCGGACAGGACGTTGTCGCGCAGGGCGGGCGGGGGAACCGACCAGGCGCCGTCGGCGAGACGGGCCGAGGCCTCGCGCAGCTCTTCGACGTCGGCGCGGCAGACGTCGCACTCGCGCAGGTGGCGCTCGAAGGTGGCGCGCTCGATGTCGTCCACCGCGTCGAGCACGTAGGGGCCGAGCAGACCGTGGATCATGCCGGCACCTCCGCACCGAGGCAGTCGCGGAGGCGGATGAGGCCGTCGCGCATGCGGGTCTTGACCGTCGGCAGTGGCGCGCCCAGCAGCTCGGCCACCTGCGGATAGGTGTGGCCCTGGTAGTAGGCGAGGGTCACCGCCTGGCGCTGCAGCTCGGTGAGGTCGCCGAGGCAGCGGCGGACCTGCTGGCGTTCCAGGCGGCCGGAGACCTCGTCGGCCACGCTGTCGTAGGGGATGTCCACCTGGGCGCGGCCGACGAAGGCGAGCCGCTCGGCCGCGGACTGCTCGGCGCGCACCCGGTCGACGGCCCGGCGGTGCGCGATCGTGCAGATCCACGACGTCGCCGAGCCGCGGGCCGGGTCGAAGCGGGCGGCGGTGCGCCACACCTCGACCAGCACCTCCTGCGCCACCTCCTCGGACTGCGCCGGATCGCGCAGCACCCGCCGGATCAGGCCGTAGACGCGCGGCGCGACCAGATCGTAGAGGCGGGCGAACGCCTTCTCGTCGCCGCGCGCCACCGCGCGCAGCAGATCGGCCGGCTCCGAGCCCTTCTCCGGCGCCTTCTCCGGGCCCGTGCCGGGCACCGCCGACAAATGATCGGGCCGGCGGCTGGTGCCGCGCTCCGCCATGGGTGTCCGCCCTTCGCCGAGTCCGGAAGCTTGCGCCTGGCATTCGTCGGCGAAGGGCGGACGGATGGGTGTGATTTCCGGGAAATCAGATCGCCCGGGCGAGCGACACCGCGAAGAGCCCGTCCCGGTCGGTCCACCAGTGGTCCAGCGCGAAGCCGGCCTCGGCCAGCTCCCGCTCGACGCCCTCGCGGCGGAACTTCGCGGACACCTCGGTGCGGATCTCCTCGCCGGCCGCGAAGCCGACCTCCAGGCCGACGCCGGGGATCGTGACCCGCATCGGCCAGCGGGCGCGCAGGCGCATCTCGATCCACTCCTGCTCGGGATCCCACAGCGCGACGTGGGCGAAGCCGTCCAGGTCGAAGTCGGCGCCGAGGCTGCCGTTGAGCACCCGCAGCACGTTGCGGTTGAACTCGGCGGTCACGCCCTGGGCGTCGTCGTAAGCGGGCACCACCACGCTCGGGCTCTTGACCAGGTCGGTGCCGAGCAGCAGGTGTTCGCCCGGCTCCAGCACCGAGCGCACATCCTCGAAGAACGTCCGGCGCTCCGCCGGGATCAGGTTGCCGATCGTGCCGCCGAGGAACGCGATCAGGCGGTTGCCCTCGGCCGGCAGGTGCTTGAGGTGACGGGTGAGGTCGCCGACGATGTTGTGCACCCGCAGGCCCGGGAAGTCCGCGGTGATCTGCTCGGCCGCCGCCTCCAGGGCGGTGGGGGAGACGTCCATCGGCACGAAGGTCGACAGCGTTCCCTCGGCCGTGAGCGCGTCGAGCAGCAACCGCGTCTTGGTCGAGTACCCGGAGCCCAGCTCGAGCAGCGCGGTGGCCCGGGTGTGCCGGGCGATCTCGGGCGCCCGGTCGGTGAGGATCTGGCGCTCGCAGCGGGTCGGGTAATACTCCGGCAGCTCGGTGATCAGCTCGAAGAGCTCGCTGCCCCGGGCGTCGTAGAACCACTTGGGCGGCAGCCATTTCGGCTCGTCGGTGAGGCCGGCGGTCACGTCGGCGCGAAGGGCGCGGGCGAGGTCGTCGGCGTCGAGATGGACTTCGAGCTCGTTCATGTCTCTCCCAGGACAGTGCTGGTCAGGTCGGTGGCGGTGGCGCGCAGCAGCGTCCCCTCGGGGACCGGGCGCCAGGCGGGACGGTCGTCGAGCGGCTCCGACGCCACCACCACCGCCCCGGGCAGATCGAGAACGGACAGGGCATGGCCGACGGCGGTCGCCACGAGCGACTCGCCGTCGGTCAGCAGCAGGTTGAGCCGGGATCCGGGAGCGGCCCGCAGCACGTCGGCCACCACCCCGGCCACCGCCTCGCCGGGCGGCGCGCCGGCCCGCAGCCGATCACGGACCAGGACCCACAGCAGCGCCGCGTCGGTCGGCGCGTCCAGCGTCAACAAGTCGACCGCCGGCAGCGTTCCGGCCAGTTTCTCCATCGAGGCGGGCCATCCGGCGACGACCCCGTTGTGGCTGAACAACCAGGGGCCGTCGCCGAACGGCGCGGCCGCGGTCTCGGTCACCGGCATGCCGACGGTCGCGCTGCGCACCGCCGCGAGCACGCCGGTCGACGCCACCGAGGCCGCGAGCCCCGGCAGCGCCGTGTCGCTCCAGATCGGGGTGGGCCGCCGGTAGCGCACCACCCCGGCCGGCGTGTGCCACCCGACGCCGAACCCGTCCGCGTTGATCGTCCCGCCGCCCCGCATGTCGCGCGGCGCCCAGGACTGCCGGACCAGCGCATGCGGCGGATCGAACAGCAGCTCGCGCAGGAGCATCGGGGGACCGAGATAGGCCAGGTGCCGGCACATCAGGCGTCCCGCGCGCAGCGGAACCCGCTGAAGATCTGCCGCCGGATCGGATAGTCCCAATTCCGGAACGTCCCCCGGCAGGCCGACCGGTCGGTGCCGAACGATCCGCCGCGCAGCACTTTGTATTCGCTGCCGAAGAACACCTCCGAGTACTCCCGATAGGGAAACGCCGCGAACCCCGGATAGCCGGTGAAGTCGGTCGCCACCCACTCCCAGACGTCCCCGATGAGCTGGTGGACCCCCAACGGCGAGACACCCATCGGGTACGCCCCGGCGGCGGCCGGACGCAAATGACGTTGTCCCAGGTTCGCGTGTTCGGGCGTGGGGGTGTCGTCGCCCCACGGGAAGCGCCGCGACCGCCCGGTCGCCGGGTCGAACCGGGCCGCCTTCTCCCACTCGGCCTCGGTCGGCAGCCGCTTGCCCGCCCACGCCGCATAGGCCTCGGCCTCGTAGAAACAGACGTGCACCACCGGCTCGTCCGGCACGACCGGCCGGATGCGGCCGAATTGGGTGGCGGACCAGCCGTCGCCGTCGCGCACCCAATGCAGCGGGGCGCGCAGACCGGCCGACTGGCGGTGATCCCACCCGGCCGTGCTCCACCACCGGGGGTCGTCGTAGCCGCCGTCGGCGATGAACGCGGCGTACTCCGCGTTGGTGACCGCGGCGCGGTCGATGTGGAACGCCGGCACGAAGACCTGGTGCGCCGGGCGCTCGTTGTCGAGGGCCCACGCCTCGGTGCTGGTGCCCATCGTGAACGGCCCGCCCGGGACCAGCACCTCACCGCGCACCGGCCCGGCCGCCGGCGGCGGCGGCGGGGCGTCGAGCACGGCCGGGCCGCCGCGCAGCTGGTGGGTGGCGAGCATGGTCTCGTCGTGCTGCTGCTCGTGCTGCACGATCATGCCGAACGCGAATCCCTGGTCGACCAGGGGCGTGCCCTCGAGGCGGCTGCGGGTGAGCACGTCGAGAGCCTTGTCGCGCACGGTCGCGACGTACCGGCGGGCCTCGCCCGGGGTGAGCAGCGGCAGCTGGGGCCGGTCGCGCCGGGGGTGTTTGAAGGCGTCGTAGAGCTCGTCGATGTCGCGGCGCACCGGCTCGCGCCCGCCGACGTCGCGGACCAGCCAGAGCTCCTCCTGGTTGCCGACGTGGGCCAGATCCCACACCAGCGGGGACATCAGCGGCGAGTGCTGCCGGACGAGGTCGCCCTCGTCGACGGCCTCGGTCAGCAGGGTGGTCCGGTCGCGGGCCCGGCCCAGCTCGGCCGCGACCAGGTCACGCAGCCGGTCGGCCTCAGTGGTTTCGAGAGTCATGACGTCTCCTTGGCGGCGACGGCGGCGGCGCTCAGGCGCCGGTCGACGGTTTCGATGACGTGGGTGCGGACGGACGGCGGCAGGCCGGGGCCGAGCCGGGCACAGGCCAGCTCGGCGAGGGCCGAGGCGGCGCGGCGCAACGCCGGGTCGGCGAGGCCGATCGAGTACGCGGTGTGCCAGCGCCCCGCGACCGGCAGCGCCAGCTCGAGCGCCGCCTCGGTGGTCGGCCGGTCGGCGAGCAGCGCGGTGAGCACGGCGACCGGCGCGAACCACTCGCCGCCCGGCTGGGCGTCGAGGTAGCGGACCTCCAGGTATCCCCGCGGACGCACCGGCGGGAACAGCGTGGACAGGTGGTACTCGACGTCGTCGGTGGTCGGCGGGCCGGGCAGCGCGCCGGCCACCCAGTCGGCCAGGGTCGCGCCGGGCGGCGGATCCCAGCGGCCGTGGTCGCGGCGCACGCAGATCAGCGGGGCCGACAACGCGTACCGCACCCAGCCGGCCGCCGGGTCGCCGGGCGGGCCCACCGGCGGATGGGTGAGCCGCGGATCCATCCCCCACCAGGCCGCCATGCGGGCCGAGGCCAGCCCGGTGTCCTGCCCGGCGTGCCGTGCCGAGTTGGCGAACAGGGCCAGCAGCGGCGGGCCCAGCGCCAGCGCCGCGCCCCAACGGGCGGGCAGCTCGGCCGCCGTGCCGGCGTCGAGGCAGATTTGCAGGCCCGCGGTGCTGCTCATCATGATCCGGCCGTGCCGGCCGCGGGCGTCGAAGAACCGCTCCATCGCCGCGTAGCGCGGCGTGTCCAGGATCCGTCGGGGCGGGCGGTGCGGGTCGATGCCGTGCTCGCCCAGGCGCAGGCCGGCGTCGTCGAGCACGGTGGTGAGGTGGGCGAGATCGGCGGTGACGGCCGCGTGCAGGGCGGCGGCCGAGCGGGCCGGGGCGGAGGAGATCTCCAGCTGGCCGCCGGGCTCGACGGTGAGAGAGCTGCCGGCGGGCAGGGGTGCTGTGCCGTGTCGAGTGCCTGATGCTGCGGGCGGCGGGGAGAACCCGTTCGCCGTCGGAGCTCTGCCTTTTCCGGCGCTCGGCGCCCGGGGCGGCGCGGAGAACCCGGGTGCGAGGGTGGCCGGGGCGTGCCGGCCGAGGGCTTGCCGCAGGGTTTCGCGGTCGAGTGGCGCGCGGGGCGCCGCGGTGTGGTGCACGGTCCATTCGAGCTCGGCGCCGATCAGCGCCGGTGGGCCGGTCTTGAAGCAGATGGCGCGGATGTGCGCCTCCACCTCCTCCTGAGTGCGCAGGCGGCGGCCGGTGGCCGCGGCCGCGTCGTGGTCGAGCGTCGTCATCGGACGGGCTCCCCTCGTCACGAACCGTAGGGTTGCGCTTACTTCGACGGAGATTACGGCGGAGGTACGACAACTTCGGGAATCCGGATCGTCCGGCGAGGACTGATCCAATCCGCTTCCTGCGCATTCGTCCCGATAGTGACCTGCGTCACGCGACCGGCCGGTTTGGCGGTGCCGCTAGGATCTGGGGTCATGCTGCGTCGCGTCTTCCGTGCCCACTCGACCGGAACCCAGCAGGGCACGTGGTGGTGACCCCGAGGCTCAGCATCGTCGTCCCGTTCTACAACGTCGAGCGCTACATCGCCGACTGCCTGGACTCCCTCGCGCGCCAGACGCTCGGCGACTTCGAGGTCATCCTCGTCGACGACGGGTCGAAGGATGCCAGCGTGGAGGCCGCCCGTGACTTCTGCGCGCGCGACGGCCGGTTCCGCATCGTCACGCAGGAAAATCAGGGCCTCGGCCCGGCCCGCAACACCGGCGTCCAGCACGCCCAGGGCGACTACCTGACGTTCGTGGACAGCGACGATCTGGTGCCGCGCCACGCGTACGAGATAATGGTCCGCTCCCTCGACGCGACCTCCTCGTCGCTCGCCGCGGGCAACGCCCGCCGTTTCAACAACACCTACGGCGTGCGCCAGTCGTATGTGCATCGCATCCCGTTCGCGGCGAACAAGCCCGCCACCCACGTCTTCGATCATCCGTCCCTCGCCACCGACCGGATGGTGTGGAACAAGGTGTACCGGCGCACGTTCTGGGATCAGTTCAAGTTCGAGTTCCCCGCCATCCGGTACGAGGACTACCCGATCACCCTGCGCGCCCACCTCGAGGCGATCACGGTCGACTGCGTGGCCGCGCCGGTCTACTACTGGCGCGAGCGCGAGTCCGGCGAGTCGATCACCCAGCTCAAGTTCCAGTACGGCAACCTGGCCGACCGGGTGACGTCGGCCGAGATGGTGCTCGACCTGCTCGACAAGCGGGCGCACGAGCTGCGCGGCCTGGTGCACCGGCACTTCGCCGAGATGGATCTGGCCACCATCGTGCAGGCGTTCGCGACCGCCGACGACGACGATCTCGGCCCGCTGGTCGCGCTCGGCCGCCGGCTCAGCTCCCGGCTGCTGCCCGAGGTGCTCGCCGAGGCCACCACCTTCCAGCGGCTGGAATACGAAGCGCTCGAGGCGGGCGACACCGATCTGCTGCGCCGGCTGGCCCGGTTCCGCGCCGAGAACCACCGCCGGGTCGAGGCCGTGCGCCACCCCACCCTGCCGTGGCGCTACGAGAGCCAGTATCCGGGCCTGCGCGACTCCCAGCTCCCGTCCTCGTACTACCGGCTGCCCCGGGCCGAGCTCGCCGTGCGCACCTCGGTGACCGCGCTCGACTGGACCGGCGACGACCTCGTCCTGCACGGCACCGCCGAGATCGCCCACCTGCCGGTCGACACCACCAACACCACGCTGCGGCTGGCGCTGGTCTGCGGCCGCCGCGAGCACCGCCTGCCGGTCACCCTCACCGACCGGCCGGGCCCGGAGGAGCCGCTCGCCTTCGAGACCCGCATCCCGCGGCGCGTGATCGCCGGGCTGCCCGACTGGGCCAAGTCGGCCTGGATAGCGGTCGACATGCGCTCCGGCTGGGTGCGGCGCCGCGACGCGCTCACCCCGGGCGGCCTGGGGTATCCGCTCGGCGACCGGGTCGGCGGCAAGTGGGTCCAGCCGGTGCGCACGCCCGACGGCCGGCTGACCCTCCAGTTGCGCTCGGGCACGCCCGAGCTCACCGCGGCCGGCGTGGACGGCGACGACCTGGTGCTGACCGGCCGCATCCCGGCCCGGCTGAGCCGGCCGGAGCTGCGGCTGACCCGCTCGGCCGGCGACATCGTCGTCCCGCTGCGCCGCGAGCGCGGCGTCGTGGCGCCCGGGCAGCGCGAGGTCACCATGGACGACTTCACCGCCCGGGTCGCGCTGGACGACCTGATCGACGCGGTCAACCCGGACGACCCGTTCCTCGACCGCACGGTGCTGGTGCCGCGCATCCACGACGGCGCCGACCAGACGCTACTGCTGATCACCGGCCTGCGCGCGGGCGTGATGGCGGCCCGCGGCGGCCGGGTGATCACCGTGTCCCGCTCCCCGGGCCAGTACCTCAACCTCATCGAGGGCCCGGCCCGGGTCACCGCCGACCGGATCGAGCGGTCGGCCGACACCCGGCGGCTCACGGTATCCGGCCCGCGCTGGCCCGGCGTCTCGTACGACCGGATCACCTGGCGGCGGTTCCTGCCCAACTCGGACGAGGGGATCGACGCGCCCTGCGCGATCACCCTCGGCGACGACCGCTGGTCGGCCGAGGCCGACGCCGGCGCGATGACCGGCGTCGGCGACGCGCCCAACTGGACGCTGTTCGCCGACCCGGGCGACGCCACGCCGTACGCTGTGCAGACCGACTCCTTCCTGCTGGCGCGCCTGCCGCTGCGGGTGGGGCCGTTCACGCTGCGACCGCGTTCCGGCATCCTGCACCTGGAAACGGACTGATCGGCCATGCATCACCACAACTTCTACTACGGCCAGCAGCACATCCTGGCCCGGTACTGCGGGCTGGACGACCAGTTCCCGCCGCGGATCCCGGGGTACCTCCAGCACGGCTGGAACGTGGGGTGCGGCTGGAACCCCGTACACGAATTCTTCGACGGCGCCTGGCGTTTCGTCTGGAGCGACGCGCCCCGCCGGCGCGGCCACGCTCTCGGCCGGCGCAACTACGCCGTGACCGGCGCGCCGATGCTGTATCTGATGGACCTGGAACCGGATCTCGGCCGGGTGCCCGACGCCGAGCGCAAGGGCACGCTGTGGTTCCTGTTCCACGGGTGGGACGCGCCCGGCATGGGCGCCAAGATCCACGGCGACCACCAGCGGCTGATCGACGAGATCAAGGAGACCGAGACCGAGCCGGTCACCATCAGCCTGTATTACACCGAGTACGAGCGGCCCGAGGTGCGCCGCGTCTACGAGGACGCCGGCTTCGACGTGATCTGCTTCGGCAAGCGCGGCTGGAACTACGAGGGCACCGACCGTCAGTTCCTCTACAAGCAGCTCAAGGCGTTCCGCCGATACAAGCGAGTGGCGTCCAACCGGCTGGCGACCGCCATCTTCTACGGCGTGGCGGCCGGTTGCGAGCCGGCCGTGTACGGCGACGCGATGGAGCTCGAGGGCGACAACCCGCTCTTCGGCGGCCAGACCCGCATCGCCCGGCTCTGGGGCGACATGCTCGGCAAGGACATCGACCTGGCGACCGCCCGGGCCATCACCGACGACGAGCTCGGCAAGGCATGGATGATGCCGCCGGCCGAGATGCGCATGCTCTTCGATTGGAACCAGCGTGACTGACAGCGCCCCGACCCCCGCCGTCGAGATCGTCCGCGGCGAGCTCCAGCCGTGGACCGACTACACCGGCTACCGCGCGCCGGCCGGCGGCCCCACCCTGCTGGCCCTGCTCGACGACCTGCTGCCGGCCTCCATCGACCGGGCCCTGATCGCCGGGCCGCACACCACCGAGCTGATCTCGCTGGTCGCCGCCCGCGCGGCGGCGCTCACCGTGCTCGTCCGCTCGGTCAGCGACGCGCAGGAGCTGCGCGCCGCGATCCCGTCGCCGGCGGTCACCGTGATCACCGGCGCGCTCGACGGCCTGGTCGGCGTCGCGCCGTTCGACGTGGTCATCGCGGCCGACGGCCTCGACCGGGTGCTCGGCGCCGACTCGCCCGCGCTGAACTGGCCGCAGCGGCTCGCCGAGCTGCGCCGCCTGTGCGCCGGCGGCGCGCTGGCCGTCGTCGCGGTCGAGAACGAGTTCGCGCTGACCGGGCTCTACGATCGGCGCCCGCTCGACGCCCGGCACGGCGACGACGAGTGGCGGCCGCTGCACGACGATCCCGAGCGCCCCACCTCCCCGGCCCAGGTGACCGCCGCGCTCGGCGATGGGCTGACCCGGCTCTACGCCGCCTTCGACGAGGCCGGCACCATCCACACCCTGCTCGACGTCGAGGCGGCGGCCGCGACCCGGCCCGGCCGGCCCGGCGCCTCGCTCGCGGTCACCGGGCTGGCCGCCGCCGCGGGGCACACGCCGCTGCTCGCCTCGGTCGGCGACGGGGCTTCCGCCGCCGCGCGGGCCGGTCTGCTGGGCGCGGTCGCGCCCGGCTGGCTCGCGGTGCTCGGCGACGGCGGGGCGACCCACACCGCGTACGCGCCCGGCGTGCTGCTCGCCGACCTGGACGAGACCGGGTGGACCCTGAGCGTCAGCGGTTCCGCCCCGGTCGTCTACGCCAGCCGGCTGCCGGACACCGAGTCGGTGGAGACCCTGCTGTTCCGCCTGGCCGCGGCCGAGGACGTGCCCGGCTTCCGCGCCTTCGCCGCCCGGCTCGGCGAGTGGGGCGGCGCGGCCGAGGGCCTGATCCTCCTCGACGACCTGTTCCCCGACGACGGTGGCTTCACCCGCGGCGTGCGCGGCCTGGTGCCGGTCGAGAACGACGGCCGGGCCGAGCTGCTGGCGGCCGCCTACCATCGCCTGCGCGACCGGCTGGTCCGCGCCCACCGCCGCCACCCGTGGCCGCCGTGGACCGTCGAGAGCGACGACTTGGTCGCCACCTGGCTGGGCATGTCCGGCATCGAGGCCACCCCGGGCGTCCTCAAGCGCGGCCGCGAGATCGCCGACCGGCTCGCCGAGCCGCCCGCCGACGAGCCCGACCTGCGCACCGTCCTCGCCGACGCCGAGGCCGACCGGCTCCGGGCCGTCGAGCTGGCCGGCAAGGTCTTCGGCCTGGAGCGCACGATGCGCTTCCGCGACCAGAGCCTGCGCACCCGCGAGCAGCAGCTCCGCACGATCCGCGACGAGCTGCGCAAGCTCCGCAACTCGCCGGCCATGCGCCTGCACGAGGTGACCCGGAAGGTCGCGAAGGTCCGTCATCCGCGGCAGTTCGCCCGCGCCCTGAAGAGGCGGCTCCGCAAGGGCTGAACCCCACGGTTCACACGGCTACCACGACGGCTCCGCGACATCGCGGAGCCGTCGTCGTATGTACGCAAGCGCCCGTTTGCGCGCACCATGCGGCTCCGGGACGAGGATTTGCTTGATCTTGATTGCCGGTCGTATGTATTACGCCGTGGTACATTGGACCAACGGAGTCATTCTCTGGACCGGCACATCCGAAGATCACATCGCCAAGCACAACGTCACCCCCGACGAGGTGGAGGAGGTTCTTTATGGCCGTCCACGTCTTCGGGTTCCGGGCCGGCAAAGCACCTACCTCGTGCTCGGGCAGACCGCCGCGGGGCGTTATCTGCTGATCGTCACCGCTCGGTCCGGCGAGGATCAGATCTATATCGTGACCGCGCGAGACATGAAGGAGAACGAGCGTCGCTTGTTCGCACGGAAGGGGCGATGACGGTGGCCGATTTCGATGAGTCCCGTTTCGGTGAGACCCGGGAACACTACGACGAGCACGATGTCGGCGACGAGGTCGAGTCGGCCGTGGCCGAGGGGGCTGCTGTCTGGGACGAGACGTCCGCCGACGACCCGCTCGTGGGAACGTCGCTGCGGCTTCACCGGTCGCTCCTGCACGAGATTCGCACCGCCGCGGCGGCGGAGCATGTGCCGGTCTCGATGTTCATGCGGACTCTGCTGATCGAGGCGCTGGCGGCCCGGCGGGAGGCCGGCGCCGCGCATCTGGCCGAGGAATTGTCCTCGGTGCGGCGCGACATCGACGAGCTCCGGGGACTGATTCTGGAAAGCGCCCGGGCCTCCAGGAATGCGGGCCGCCTCCGATACTCCCGGCAAGCCAGAATTCTCAAGAGGCCCAAGCCGTTGCCGTCGCTGACGGTTCCGGTCGATCCCCGGGCAGGGCGAGCGCCCACGCATTCCGGCGACAGCCGCGATGCCCGCCACGGCTGACGACCGCCCGGGCGTTCGCCCGCGGGGCGCCATAGTCCGATGTGGCCCGGCGTGAGCCGGTAGCAACCCGGGAGCCCGGCTCGTGTCGGAATGCGGACGGCCTGGTGCGGGCGCCGGCGTGCGACGATGACCTGGTCTGCTGGGGGGCGGCCATGAAGGTCAGGGTCTATCACAACGGCGACGACGTCTTCATCGCGTGGAAGCCGGACGGGTTCATCGCCGACTGTCGCGGGTTCGGCCTGCTGCGGCGCCGCAACGGGGTCGAAGAGGTGGTCAGCACCTGGGTCGGCTTCGAGGGCGAGCGGGTCGCCGACGGCGAGCGCCGGGCCTCGACGAACTGGCCGATCCAGAAGTACCAGTGGACCGACTTCATGGCCGACCCGGGCGACGAGCTCGCCTACCGCGTGCTGCCGATGGTCGGGCCGGACAAGGACAACCTGCGCCCCGACACGGACAACGCGAGCGACTGGACCGAGCCGGTCGTGCTGTCGCACGCGGTGTCCCCGGGCATCGAGGTGCTGTTCAACCGGGGCATCGTGGCCTCGCAGTGGGTCTCGCGGCGGCTCGGCGTCACCGGACACGACCTGCAGAACGAATACCTCGACCGGATGATCGCCACGCCCGGCGACAAGCTGCGCGAATACCTCGCCGGCCCGCTGGGCGACCGGCTCTTCGGGCTGCTGGCCGAGGCGGCCACGGCGGGCCGGACGGTGCACGCCGCGCTCTACGAGCTGGACGACCCGCAGCTGACCGGCGCCCTGGTCCGGCTCGGTGCGCGCGCGCACGTGGTGCTGGCGAACGGCAGCGTCGACAAGAAGGGCCAGGACCAGAACGCCGAGGGCCGGGCCGCGCTGGCGGCCGGCCAGGTCGACGTGTACGACCGGATGACCGCGCCCCGGGCCCTGGGCCACAACAAGTTCCTGGTGATCGGCGACGACGACGGCACGCCCCGCTGGGTGTGGACCGGCAGCCAGAACTGGACCATGACCGGGCTGTGCACGCAGGCCAACAACTCGGTGCTGATCGACGACCCGCGGCTGGCCGCGGAGTATCGCGCCCAGTGGGATCTCCTGCGCGAGGCGGGCGCCGCGACGCCGGCGTCGCTGAGACAGGCCAACACGGCGCCGCGCGATCAGCAGGTGGGCAAGGCGGGCGTACGCCTGTGGTTCACCCCGACGATCGAGCACGCCGACCTGGTCGACGCCCGCAAGATCGTGGCCGGCGCGCAGCAGGCCGTGCTGTTCCTCATGTTCAACCCCGGCCCGCGCGAGTCGCTGCTGAACGCGATCCTCGACCTGGCCCGCTCGCCGCACGCCGGGAAGCGGCTGTACTTCCGCGGTGTGCTCAACCAGGACCCGAGCACCAAGCCCAACCCGGTCGGCCTGTTCGACCAGAGCAACCGTGAGTACGCCGACTACGACGTGGTGCTGCCGGCGGCGATCGACCAGGCCACCGAGTTCTTCCGGGCCGAGCTTAAGAAGCTCGACCGGGCGTTCGCCATGGTGCACAGCAAGGTGATCGTCGTCGACCCGTTCGGCGACCGCCCGGCGGTGATCACCGGCTCGCACAACCTCGGCCCCCGGGCGAGTGGCACCAACGACGAGAACCTGCTGGTGATCCGGGACGCGCCCGGGGTGGCCGGCGCGTATGCCACGAACATCATGAGCGTCTACAACCAGTACCGGTGGCGCTTCCGGCGGCAGATCCAGCCGGCCGCGAAGCGATGGAAGGGCCTGGTCGACCGGGACAGCTGGCAGAACTGGTACCTCAAGGAGGGCGGCCCGGCGCGGCGCGAGATCGACTTCTGGGTGGGCGCCGGCGGCTGATCGATCTGAACGAATTCCGCGCCCGGCCCGTACTGGTCTTCGGCAGCGCAGCCGGAGGACCGGAGAAGGAGCATCGATGGCCGGGAGCGGAATCGACACCTCGATCCTGCACAAGGGAGCCCACAGTGCGTCCTATTTCGATCTCGCTCGAAGCGCGGGCGAGGGCGTCGAGATCGTCGACTTCTGCATCCCCTGCAACCCGTACTTCCCGACTCCGGAGATGTTCGACGAGCTGTCCCGCGACCTGAAGAACATCCTCAAGTACTATCCGTCGAGCTCGACCGACATCACCAAGAAGCTGGCCAGCGTGCTCGGCCTGCACCCGCAGACGGTCGCGATGGCCAACGGCTCGACCGAGCTGATCACGTGGATCGACCACCTGCTGATCAAAGAGAGCGTGGCGATCCCGATCCCGACCTTCGGGCGCTGGACCGACCAGCCGTTCGAGACCGGCAAGCGGGTCGACATGTTCCCGCTGCAGGAGCGCGACGGCTTCCGGCTCAACCTGGACGACTACGTGCGGTTCATCCGCGAGCGCAACTCCCGGGTCGCGGTGATCTGCAACGTCAACAACCCGGACGGCAACTACATCCCGCGCCGCGACGTCATCCGCTTCATGGACATGCTGGGCGACCTCGACCTCGTAGTGATCGACGAGTCGTTCATCGACTTCTCCGACGCCGAGCAGTACCCCTCGGTGGGGCCCGACGCGGTGATCCGGCCGAACACGGTCGTGCTCAAGAGCCTCGGGAAGAACTTCGGCCTGCACGGCATTCGCTTCGGGTACATGCTGGCGAACCCGGCCATCGCCGGCGCCATCGGCAAGGCGCTGCCCAAGTGGAACCTGAATTCGCTGGCCGAGAAGGTCGTGTTCATGATTCAAGAGCACGAGGAGGAGTACGAGGACAGCCTGCGCCTGCTGAGCCGGGACCGTCGCCAGATGGCGGGGGAGCTCGCGCGCGTACCCGGATTGACGGTCTTCCCGTCGCAGGGCAACTTCATCCTGGTGAAGCTGCCGACCGAATGGTCGGGCGTGGCGCTGCGCGACTTCCTGGTCGCCAACCACGGCGTCTACACCCGCGAGTGCGGCAACAAGCTGGGCATGACCAGCCAGTTCATGCGGCTCGTGGTGCGGCCGCCCCGGGACGTCGACCGGCTGCTCGACGGCATGATGGACTACGGCCGCCAGTTCATCCGGCGCCCGCAGTACGACGAGGACCTCGGGGACAACCGTCGCGACCGCTGGCAGAACCAGATGGACGAGGTGCCGGACAACCTCATCCAGTACCCCACGCGCCGCGCCGAGTACACGGCGCGCCGGGCCGCCGGCCAGTAGGGCCGCCGGGTGCCATCCGGGTTGATCCTTTCCGCTCCATGACGCGTAGTTGATGTCAATAGCCCGCGCGGACGCTGTCGGAGGTCGGTATGTCGAAGTGGCAACGCCTGTGGGGCCCGGTCGTCGCCGCGTTCGCGCTGGTCCTGCTCGACCCGGACCTGGCCCGCGCGGAGCCGGCCGTGCCGGTTCCGCCCAACGGGCTGCTCACCGACAAGGGCGAGGGCACGCTCTCGGCGGCCGATCGCGACTTCGTCACCAAGGTGCGCCTGGCGGGGCTGTGGGAGATCCCGGCCGGCGAGATGGCGCAACGGAAGTCGGACAGCCCGCGCATCAGGTCGATCGGGAAGAGCATCTCGGCCCAGCACGTGGCCCTGGACGAGCTGACCCGTACGGCGGCCCGGAAACTCAAGATCAAACTCCCCGACAAGCCCAACGCCGACCAGCAGAAGTGGCTGGCGGAGATGCGCGACGCCGAGTTCGAGGAGTTCGACCAGATCTACATCGACCGGCTCCGCGCCGCGCACGGCAAGATCTTCCCGGCGATCGCGTCGATCCGGGCCGGCACCCGCAACGACACCGTGCGGCGGCTCGCCCAGCAGGCCAACCAGTTCGTGATGACGCACCTGACGCTGCTCGAGTCCAGCAACATCGTCGACTACCGGGCGCTGCCGACGGTGCCGGCGCCCAACGCCACCAGCGCGGCCCCGGCCGCGGCCGCCCGCCCGGCGCAGCCGCCGGCGCCGGTGTCGAACACGCCGGTCATCCTGGCCGCGCTCGGCGGCGGGCTCGCCGCGGGCGCGTTGCTGACCCGCCAGCTTCTCAAGGGAACTCGCCGCGGTTACCGGCCGCGGTATTACAACGGCTGACCCGCTCCGGGCGCGGCGTTCCGGGTACGCCGCGCGGCGACTCGGCCGGCAAATGCGCACCCCCGCCCGGGGCGCGCCGCTAGGGTCACTCGGCATGAAGGTACGCGAGGACGACGTGACCGTCGCCGGAGACATCCGCACCCGGGTGATCCGGCCGGCCGGGGACGGTGCGTGGCCCGGGCTCCTGCTCTACACGGACATCTTCCAGCTGACCGAGTCGACGCTGCGGACGGCCCGGCGCTTCGCCGCGGCGGGCTTCGTCGTCGCCGTACCGGAAATCTATCCGCACGGCGAGCTGGCGGGCGTCGCGCTCGAGTTCGACGACGCCGGCAAGGCGGCCGGCCTGGCCGGCGCGGCCGCGACGCCCACCGCGACGTTCGACGCCGATCGCGGCGCGGTGCTCGGCCACCTGGCGGCGCGCGACGACGTCACGGCCCTGTTCGTGACCGGCTTCTGCATCGGCGGGCACCTGGCGTTCCGGGCGGCGTTCGACCCGCGCGTGGCGGCGACGGTCTGCTTCTACCCGACCGGGCTGCAGAACGGCGCGCTCGGCGCGGACGTGGCCGACTCGCTGTCCCGCGCGGCCGACGTCACCGGCCGCCTGATGGTCGTGTTCGGCTCGCGCGACCCGCACGTGCCGGCCGAGGCCCGCTCGCAGATCGTGTCGGCGCTGTACGCGGCCGGGCTGGACGACGTGGAGCTGCACATCTATCGGGGCGGCGAGCACGCCTTCATGCGCGACGTCGGCGCCCGGCACGACCCGGCCCTGACCGACCTGGCCATCGCCGAGGCGGTGTCGTTCTTCGCGGGCCGCTCGTGACGCCCTGATGCTGGGGCTCGTGACGCCCTGATGCTGGGGCTCGTGACGCCCTGATGCTGGGGCTCGTGACGCCCTGATGCTGGGGCTCGTGACGCCCTGATGCTGGGACTCGCGACGCTCTGATGCTGGGGCTCGTGACGCGCTGATGGTGGGGCTCGTGACGCGATGTGACGTCGGACGACCTGGTGGCGAGCGCGATCGAGGCGGCCGAGCTTCCGCACGTGGGCGCTGAGCCTGTGCGCCCGTTGTGCCTCGATGAGTTTGGATCTTGATAACTTGCGGCGCGGGGCGAACGCGAAGTCCCCAACGCTGTCCCGCTCGATCAACTCCCGCCAGAAATAGCCGGATAAGTTGGACGCGCGCGCGCCCGACGTCTCACGCAGTGACCCGCTCGTCCACCGGGCGGGACGCATCGCCACGACGTGAGAACCGGTCCCGCCAACCGGAAGCGAGCACCACATCATGGGAGCGGCACGCATCGTGAGGCGGCACGCATCGTGAGGCGGCACGCATCGTGAGGCGGCGCGCATCGTGAGGCGGCGCGCATCGTGAGGCGGCGCGCATCGTGAGGCGGCGCGCATCGTGAGGCGGCGCGCATCGTGAGGCGGCGCGCATCGTGAGGCGGCGCCCATGGTGAGGCGGCGCGCATCGTGAGGCGGCGCCCATGGTCAGGCGGCGCGCATCGTGAGGCGGCGCGCATCCGTCGGGCAACGCGCATCCGTGGGGCAGCGCCCATCGTGAGGCGCAGCGCGACGGGCCAGGGCGCGGTGGTCAGTGGTGCGACAGCGGGGCGGCGCCGGTGCCGATCAGGGACAACGACGTGGCCGTGTCAGCCGCCGGCCATGGCGCCCACCACCAGGAACGGCTCCTCGCCGGACGCCACCCGGTCGGGGAGCGGGGCGTCCGGCGACTCGTTGGACAGGTCCTCGGAACACGCGAAGAAGCGCACCAGGGCGCGCCGCTTCCCGGTCGAGCGGTCGCGCATCGTGCCGCGCAGCATCGGGTACTGCTCCTCGACCGCGTCCAGCACCACGCGCTGGGTCACCTCGCCGGACACCTGCACCGCGACCTCGCCGGTGACCCGGGCCAGGCTGCGCAGGTGGGGCGGCAGGACGACGCGGATCACGGCAGCACCTGGGCCTCGACCGAGAGGACCGGCGGCAGGTCGCGGACGATCGGCCGCCACGAGTCGCCGCCGTCGGGGGAGCCGTAGACCTGGCCGCCGGACGTGCCGAAGTAGATGCCGCAGTCGTCGAGGGTGTCGACGGCCATCGCGTCGCGCAGGACGTTGACGTAGCAGTTCTCCTGCGGCAGGCCGTTGGTCAGCGGCTCCCACTCGCCGCCGCCGGTGCGGCTGCGGTAGACGCGCAGGCGCGCATCGGGGACGTAGTGCTCGGAGTCGCTGGTGATCGGCACGACATAGACGGTCTCGGGCTCGTGGGCGTGCACGGCGATCGGGAAGCCGAAGTCGGTGGGCAGGTCGCCGCTGATCTCGCGCCAGTTGCCGCCGGCGTCGTCGGTGCGCATCACGTCCCAGTGCTTCTGCATGAACAGCACGTCGGGGCGGGACGGATGCATGGCGAGGCGGTGCACGCAGTGGCCGACCTCGGCGTCCTCGTCGGGGAGCTGTTCCGAGCGCAGCCCGCGGTTGATCGGCTGCCAGGACTTGCCGCCGTCGTCGGTGCGGAAGGCGCCGGCCGCCGAGATGGCGACGAAGATGCGGTCGGGGTTCGCCGGATCGAGCAGGATGGTGTGCAGGCACAGGCCGCCGGCGCCGGGCTGCCAGCGGGGGCCGGATTCATGCGTACGCAGGGCGGTCAGCTCGCTCCAGGTGGCCCCGCCGTCGGCCGAGCGGTACAGCGCGGCGTCCTCGGCGCCGGCGTAGACCACGTCGGGGTCGGTGCGGGACGGCTCGAGGTGCCAGATCCGCTTGAACTCCCAGGGTCGGGGGTTGCCGTCGTACCAGAGGTGGTCGCCGGTCTCACCCTCGTACGCGAAGTCGTTGCCCACCGGATTCCAGGACTCGCCGCCGTCGTCGGAGCGCTGGATGATCTGCCCGAACCAGCCCGACGACTGGGACGCCCACAGCCGGTCGGGGTCGGCCGCGGAGCCGTTGACGTGGTAGATCTCCCAGCCGCCGAAGTGCGGCCCGCTCACCGTCCAGTCCTTGCGCGTGCCGTCCGCGGTCAGCGTGAACGCGCCCTTGCGTGTGCCTACCAGCAGCCGTACAGAAGTCATGCCTGCCATCGTGCCTCACGTGGGGCACATTGTGACCCCCGCCACCCGCTGCCATGACACTTGGGCGTCATGGTGGAGCCGTATCGTCGCCGGCATGACGCGCCTTCTGCTGATCTCGGGGAACACCCGGGCCGACTCCCTGCACACGGCGGCGCTGCGCACGGCTGCCCGGTTCGCGCCGGCCGGGATCAGCGCCTCGCTCTTCGACGGGCTGCGCGACCTGCCGGCCTTCGTGCCGGGGGAGTATTCGCCACCGGACGCGATCTCGTTTCTGCGGTTGCAGGTGGCGGCGGCCGACGCGGTGCTGTTCAGCACGCCCGAGTTCGCCGGCTCGATCCCCGGCAGCCTCAAGAACCTGCTCGACTGGCTGGTCGACGGCGGCGACCTCACCGGCAAGCCCGCGGCGTGGCTGTCGGTGGCCGTGCCCGGCCAGGACGACGGGGCGTGCGCGGCCTTGGAGACGGTGCTCGGGCACTGCGGGGCCAACGTGCTGACCGCGGCGTGCGTACGGATCCCGCTCACCCAGTCGGCCATGGACCCGCACGGCACGGTCGCCGACCCGCACCTGCACCAGGCGCTGCTGGACCTGCTGCAGACGATGACGCGCGCCCTCGCGGCGCCGAAACCGTCCGCGCAGCCCTCGTGGCAGGCGGTGTCCAGCCTCTACCCTGTGGTGCAACGGAACGACGCGACCCCATTCCGCAGCTGGCGGGCGGAGATCTGGCGACCTGGCGAGTAGTCGGGAGGTTCTGATGTCGACAATGCTTTCGGCCGATCGAACGGAAAAGATGCTCTGGTGGCTCGCCCTCGGTGGCGCCGCCGTTTCCCTGATCCTCGGCATCATGATGCTGGTGTGGCCCCAGGCCACGCTCTACGTCGGGGCCATCATCTTCGGTCTCTGGCTGCTGTTCCACGGGGCGATCTATCTGGTCAACGCGATCACCGCGCACGCCGCCGACGGCGCGAGCCGGGCGCTGCACGGGGTGATCGGCGTGCTGTTCGTCATCGCCGGCGTGCTCTGCCTGCGCCACCTCGTGCTGTCGCTGCTGGTCATCGCGACGCTGATCGGGGTGACCTGGCTGATCGGCGGCATCGTCGGGCTGATCGAGGCGTTCGCCGGGCACCACAGCGGCCCGGTCCGGCTGCTGGCGGGCGTGCTCGGCGGCCTGACGGTCCTGGGCGGGCTGATCGTGCTGATCTGGCCGGGGCCGTCGCTGAAGACGCTGGTCGTGCTGACCGGCATCTGGCTGCTGCTGCTCGGGGCGGTGCAGCTGGTCCTCGTGCTGCGCTCCCGGCCCAGGGGGGCGCTGCCCGCCTGAGCCTGGGCACTCACGGCACGCGGGTGGGCCGGGTCTGCTGGAATGGGACGCGATGAAGCTGCGAGCGGGGACGGCATTTGTCGCGACAATGGTGGGGATCGGGCTCACGCCGGCCATGCCGGCGGCGGCGCTGGCGGCGCCGCAGCGGGTGTGCCGGGTCGGCGACCATCGGATGACCGAACTGTCCGGCCTCGCCGCCGGCAAGTCCGGATACATCGTGGTCAACGACGGCTCGGACGATCCGGCCGCTCGCAAGATCTTCTATCTCGACGGCAAATGCCGGGTGACGCGTACGGTGAGCTACCCGTCCCGCCCCCGGGACACCGAGGACCTGGGCCTCGCCCCGGACGGGACGCTCTGGGTGGGCGACATCGGGGACAACGACGCCGAGCGCGAGACGATCGGCCTCTGGCGGCTGGCCGCGGGCGCCCGCAAGCCGCAACTGTTCCGGCTGTCCTATCCGGACGGTGCGCACAACGCCGAGGCGCTGCTGATCGCGCCGGACGGCACGCCGATCGTGGTGACCAAGACGGTGGGGGAGGCGGGCGTCTACCGGCCGGCCGGAGCGCTGCGCGCCGGGCGCACGACCCCGCTCGCGCGGGCCGGCTCGGTCACCCTGCCGATCACCACCACGAGCAGTCCGTTCTCGTTCGCCGGCCGGCTGGTGATCACCGGGGGCGCGGTGAGCCCCGACGGCCGGCACGCGGTGCTCCGGACGTACGCGGACGCCTTTGAATTTGACGTCGACGGTGGCGATGTGGTGCGCGCCATCACGACCGGCGAGCCCCGCCAGATCCCGCTGCCGGACGAGCCGCAGGGCGAATCGGTCGCCTACTCGGCGGACGGGACCGCACTGCTGACCATCTCGGAGGTGTCCCGCCGGCCGGCCGGAACCAAGGCCGACCTGCTGCGCTACCCGCTGGCCGGCCGGACCGCGCCCCCGGCCACCTCGGCACCGGCGAGCGATGCGCCGCCGGGGACCCAGCCGGCACCGCCGAGCCGCCCCTCGGCGATGCCGGCCGCACAGGGGACAGGGGCGAGCGAATCGGACCGCTTCCCGGCCGGCGCCCTGATCACCGGCGGCGTGCTCCTCCTCGCCGCCGCCGCGCTGACCGGGCTGCTGATCGCCCGGCGCTGGCGGCGCTGAGAACGTCCTGATCGGTCATGCCACGCCCATCCGCTCGCAGAGGCCGCGCAACTGCGTCCCGCCCGACCGTTCGAGCAGCACCCGGGTCGTCTCCTGGACGTGCCGCGACGCGTGCAGGTGCTGGGGCGCGATCCGCTCGGCGGTGAGCAGATACCGGACCGCCTCCCGCTCCTTGCCCTTGATCCGCGCCAGCGCCCGCGCCGCGTCGGCGTAGTAGAACACCTGCCGGCAGGCCGCGTCGATCACCGCCGGGTTGGTGCCGCCCGCGATGTCGAGGGCCCGACCGGGCTCCCCGCCGTCCACCTCGATCGCCACCCGCCAGATGTTGACGTTGGTGGGCCCGAAGAACAGCCCCATCTCGTCCGACTCCCCGGTCCGGCCGGCCAGCGCCGCCGCCTCCGTGCTCCACCCGCGGCTGTCGTCGAGGCGCTTGAGCCCGCGCCCCGCGTCCGCGCACACCAGGTGCAGGATGCCGAGCGTCTCGAGGGCGCCGCGCCCGGACAGGTGCGGCCGCAGGTCGTCGATCGCGGCCGAGGCCAGCGTGAGGCAGCGCTGATAGGAGCCGCACGCCGAAGCAGCGCAGGCCCGCGCGTACGCGGCGAACCCGAGCAGCACCGGATCGTCCGCCGCCTCGGCCGCCTCGCGGGATCGTTCGGCCCCCAGCCAGGCCTCGGCCGGGTGCCCGAGGTTGCGCACGACGCCGGACGCGTGGAACGCCGCCTCGCAGAGGATCCGCAGCGCCGCCGGCCTTTCCGGCCCGGCGGCGGCCGCGTGCGCGGCCCGCAGAAGATCCGGCAGAACACGGCCGGCGCCGGCGTAATCGCACGCGCGGCGCAGGGCATCGACCAATTCCAGCGTACGGCTCAGCTCGGCCACCGGGGGCGCCGGGCGGTCGGCGCGTTCCCGCAGGTCGATGTCGACCAGGGCCTGCCGGATCCCGTGCACGGCCACCTGCGCCGCCACCGCCTCCCGGTCGGCCGCCGGCACCGACACCCCGACCAGCTCGGCCGACGAGCACTCCAGGGCCGCCGCGATGTCCGCCAGCACGAACCGGTTGTCGGCGGCCTGCTGACCCCGCTCGATCCGGCTCCAGGTGGCGTGCGAGATGCCGGCCCGGCTGGCCGCGTACCGGACGCTCCAGCCTCGCAGGAGGCGCCGTGCTTTGATCCGCTCACCGACTGTCATGCCACCGACGGTAGGCACGCTCCGGCCCCGGGTGGAACAGACCTGTACCGCGGGCGGGGGATTACGGCCTACTTCTCGGTGAGGTTGACCAGTGGCGTCGGCTGGTTGATGTTGGCCGGCGCGTTCCACTTCTGGATGTCGGCGGTGCTGCACGGGGCGACCAGGATCTTGCTGGTGCCGTCGGAGTGGTAGTTGTTGGCGATGCCGGTGCCCTGCTCGGTGGGCTGCAGGCAGTTCTTCTTGTAGTCCATGATCCGGTAGCTCGTGCCGTAATCGCCGGTGTCGTGGTAGACCCGCCAGGTCAATTCCGCTTTGGCCTGGGTCGCGGCGTCCTTGCACGACACCACGGTCACCCACGACGTCGAGGTCGCGGTCCCCGGCGACTTCAGGCAGTAGTTGTAGTTGGGCGAGCTGTTGTTGGCGTTGCTGTTGGAGCTGGCGTTGTTGACGATGATCGGTCCGTCTTTGAAGATCTCCGGCAGCACCGGCACCGGGTGGACCCACTGCTGGTTGAAGTCGACCAGGGCGCCCGGGTCCTGCTTGCAGAACCAGGCGATCATGTATGCCGAGCCGGTTTGCTTGTTGGTCACGTCCAGGCAGCGGCTGAACTGCTTGTAGTTGACCAGCTGGTTGGTCGCGTCGCCGGCCATGCCGGCGCCCACGCCGGTCGCGGAGTACCAGACGTTCTTGGTGCTGTTGCCGCCGCAGCCGGCGAGGACGACGGCGTGATCGGTGGCCGACCCGGGGGTGCGGATGTTCATGCAGTAGCTGCCGTCGGACTTGCTGGCCGAGGTGGTGGCGTGGAAGACGCTGCTGCCGTCGAGCGCCCACTGGAAGTTCGTGGTCCGCACGGTCGGGCAGGGCCGGAAGACCACCGGCGTGGTGCCGCTGACCCGGGTCGAGTTGGCGAACAGACAGGTGCCCGAGGGGGCGGCCGACGACTCCGAATAGATCAGCCGGAGGTACAGGTCGGCGGTGTACCCGAACTGCTGCTCGCTGCTGCCGTCGCACTTCTGCACGGTGACCGGGGTCCCGGCCGGCGGGCTCGCCGCCGGCCCGGCGTCGAGGCACTGCTCGCCGAGGGTGCTGCTGGCGATCTTGATCCGGCCGCCCGGGATGTTGGTGTTGCTGGTGGAGAAGACGTAGGTGGCGGTCAGCGTCCGGGTCACCGCGCCGTTGGTGCCGGCCGACTCGACGATCGCGGTGGTGGGCACGTCGTAGACGGCACACGCGGCCACGTCATCGCCGTTGCGGTCGCGGTAGGTCACCGTGACCCGGTACGTGGACTTGATGCCGCCGCCGGTCGCCCCCACGATCCCGGTCAGGTTGCACGGCGGCAGGTTCTCCAGATAGCCGTTCTGCGCCTGGTCGGACGCGGCGCGCACGCGGGCCACCATCACGTCGAGGCCGGCCTGGGCGGCGTCCAGCGCGGCGCCGCGCTGGTCGTAGTTCTGGGTGCTCTTGATCTGGCGGACCACGATCGGGACCATCGTGGCCGAGAGGGCCAGTGCGACGGTGACGACCAGCATGGCCATCGGGAGCGAGCCCTCGTCGCGGCGCAGCGAGGGGGCGCGGAAGATCGGACGCCGCATCAGGACAGCCCTCCGTTGGCGCAGGGGTTGTTTTCCGGGGTGTTCCGGGTGGTGTTCTGCGCGGTGAACAGCACGTCCAGCGGCAGGCTCGTCCGGCCGACCTGGCCGAGGAACCGGAGCCGGATCTGGTAGTGCTCGAGCTCGTACTCGCTGCCGACCCCGGCGCCGATGCCGCTGGCCTCCGAGTTGGGCGTGGCGTACGGCTGCTGGCCGGGCTCGTAGACGGTGAACGGATCGATGCCCTCGATCGCCGTCAGGTCGGTGGCGATCGTGGTCGGCGCGCCCGCGGTCGTGCTGGCCGGTGCCCACTTCGACAGCGTCAGGGTGTGGTCCTTGAAGACCAACTGCCGGCAGTCGGTCGTGGTGGCGTACTTCAGGTAGTAGGGCCGGCCGGGTGGGCCGCCCGCCTTCACCCAGGTGGCGTAGCGCAACTCCTTGTCCAGCCGGCGGAAGCTGTTGCCGATCTGGTCGCGCGCGTTGCCGAGCTCGTCGGCCCGGTTGAAGTCGGAGTAGATCAGCGAGAGCCCGCCGGCGACCATCATCAGCACCATCAGCATGAAGCCGGTGGCCACGATGACCTCGATCAGCGAGTAGCCCTCGTCGGCCGGCGTCGCGGCCGCGTCGTCGCTCATACGATCGTCCAGGTGAAGGTGAGGACGCTGGTGCGCGGCGGGGCCAGGGTGGCGGCCGTCGCGGTCACCGTGTAGACGCCGGCCGTGGCCGGGGTCCCGGAGATGACCCCGGTCAGCGGGTTGAGCGTCAGGCCCGGCGGCAGGCCGGTGATGGTCAGCAGGGGCGGCAGGCCGAACAACGTCCCGTTCGTGGTCAGGGGGAGCGCCACCGCGACGCCCCGGGCCGTGGCCTGATCCGGCGCGGTCAGCGCGGGAGCGGTGAAGACCAGCGAGTCACTGGTGGTCACGATGATGACGATCCGCCGGCTGGCGGTGGCGCCGCTGCCGTCGGTGACGGTGATAGTGGGCAGGAACCGGCCCGACTCCTTGGGCTTTCCGTTGAGCTTGCCGTTCGGTTTGATCGTCACCCCGTCCGGCAGACCATCGGCGCTGTAGGTGTACGTGCCGTCGCCGCCCTCGGCGATCGCGGTGAGGTCGAGCTGCGAGTTCAGGTCGATCGTCTGGTCGCTCAGGCCGTTCAGGGTCAGGCCGGGGGTGACGACGTGCGAGTAGGTGGCCGTGCCGGTCCGCTGGTTGGCGTCGGCGACGGTGACGGTCACGGTGTAGGCGCCGGCGGTGGCCGGGGTGCCGGTGATGGCGCCGGTGCCGGCGTCGATCTGCAGGCCGGGCGGGAGGCCGGTCGCGGTCCAGGAGGAGTACGGCGCCACGCCGTCGACGGCGGACAGGGGCAGGCTGTACGCGTCGCCGACCCGGCTGGTGACGCTCGCCGGCACCACCGGAGCGGGCGGGCGGACCACGGTGAACGTGACCGGGCCGGTGTTGCTGCGGTTCGCCTTGTCGGTGACCGTCGCCGTGGTCGCCACCACCCCGGCCGGGGTCGCGGTTCCGGTGATCATCCCGTTCGGGAGCAGCCCCAGGCCGGCCGGGAGCGCGCCGATCGTCCATTTGTTCGGCAGCTGACCGCCGCGCGCCTTCAGTTGGTACGAGACCGGGTCGCCCAGGTACCAGGTCTGGTTGTTGGCCATGACCTGCGGGGCCGGGCGGTTGAAGTCGAACGTCGGCTCGGAGGAGCGGGACACCAGCGTGGTGGCGACGTAGCTGCAGGTGCCGCCCGGGCAGCCGCGGACCGTCCAGGTCTCGAGCACCACCACCCGGAAGAACTGGAGGATGTCGGTGGGGTCGGCCGGGGCGCCCGCGCCCTTCGGATAGACGCACTCGCTGGTGCCGGTCAGGTAGACCTCGCACTGGCCGACGTAGATGTTCTGCCGGTATTCCGTGCCCCCGACGGTGATGTACCGGGGCGACGTGGAGATCGGCGCGTCGGCCCCGCGCTGCGAGCTGGCCTCCAGGGTGGGGTCGGCGGCCACCTGCATCGTCTTGAGGTACGGCCGGACCAAATCCCGGATGGCCTTGTCGTTCAGGGCGGCATCGAACTGCGCCTGGGTGGCTATAACGCTCCGGCCGGCCAGCAGCGCGCTGCCCTTGAGACCGCGCACCTGTTCCATGGCGGTCTCGGCGAGCTGGATCGCGCCCTGCCGGGAGCGCTGCCGGGCGACGGCGGCCAGGCCGTTCACGAAGAACGGGGCGCTCGCGACCATGGTGATGGTCACGACCGCCACCGCGACGATCATCTCGACGGTGCTGAAGCCCCGTTCCTTGCCCACACGCAACTCCCGGCCTTTTCCTCGCTGACCGTCACATCGGCAGCCGGGGGAGCGGGTTTAGGACAACTAACGCGAGTTGGCGCGCTTCGCCGCGGACTTCGCCTTGTACATCTCCGCGTCGGCCTCGCGCAGCAGGTGGTCGGGGTCGGCGCCGCCCTCGCCGGACACCGCGACCCCGATGCTGCAGCCGACCGCGACCCGCTCGCCGTCGAGGAAGAACGGCGCGGAGAGGGTCGCTGTGATGTTCGCGATCACCGACTGGACCGCGGTGGCGCCGTCGAGCAGCACCACGAACTCGTCGCCGCCGAGGCGGGCCACCGTGTCGGACTTGCGCAGCAGGCCGGTGAGCCGGCGCGCCACCTCGACCAGCAGCAGGTCGCCCACCGCGTGGCCGAGGGTGTCGTTGACCGCCTTGAAGCCGTCGAGGTCGAGCAGCAGGATCGCGAACCGGTAGCCGGGCTGGCGGGCGGCCCGCAGCCCGGCCTGCTCCATCCGGTCCTCGAGCAGCACCCGGTTGGGCAGGCCGGTCAGGTGGTCGTGCAGGGCCGCGTTGCGCAGGCTCTCCTCCTGCGCGCGCAGCGCGGCCATCATCACCTCGTAGTCGAGGGCGGCGGCCAGCAGCGCGCCGGACTGGTTCATCATCTCGCGGCCGGGCGGGGTGGTGGACTGGATGCGGCCGACGGCGGCGAGCACGCCCCAGTCGCGGTGCCGGCTGCGCACCGGCACCACGAAGACGATGTCGCCGGCCGGGCCGTCGGTCTTGTCGAAGAGTTGCGGCGGCGGGAACTCGTCGGCGCCGATGGCCGCGCCGGTGTCGCAGCCGGCCCGGAAGTCGCCGACGATCTCGAGGCGGGTCTCGTCGCCCGGCGTCCACAGGCCGAGGGAGCCGGCGATGGCCGGGGTCTGGCCCAGCCAGGCGAGGGACCGGGGGTCGCGCTCGTGCGTGCCGAGCAGCTCGATGCCCAGCTCGTACTGGATGTTGAGGTTGTCTTGCAGGTATTGCACCTGGCCGAAAAGCGCCCGCGCCGCCGGCTCCGACACCGGGAGCCCTTGAGCGGGGCAGCCGCAGGAGTCGCGCCGGACAAACGCCGTGGTGACGTATCGCGTTTGTGGCGAAATATCGGATAACAGGGCCAGGAGTAGCTCATAGACGGTGGTGCCGAGGACGTCCAGCGGCTGGCGGATGGTGGACAGGCTGGGCCGCATGTAGGCGGCGTCGGCGATGTCGTCGAAGCCCACCACCGCCAGCTCGCGGGGCAGGTCGTAACCCGCGGCGGACATGCGGGCGGCCAGGCCGATCGCGTTGCGGTCGGTGCCGAGCACGATCGCGGTGGCCGGCATCCCGGCCCGGATCAGCGCGTCCGCCACGGCCTCGCCGCCGCTCTCGTGGTTGTCGCCGGTCTCGAACAGCAGGCCGGGCCGCGGGGCGAGACCGTGCGCGAGCAGACCCTCCCGGTACCCCTCGTGCCGCTCACGGAGATCGAAATGCGAGAGGTGGCCGGCGAAGGCGATCCGCTCATGGCCGTGGGCGATCAGGTGGGCGACGGCATCGCGTACGCCGCTGCGGTTGTCGGCCAGGACCGCCGAGCACCCGCTGCCGTCCGCCTCCTGGGCCACGAAGACCACCGGCAGGCCGGACGCGCGCGCCTGCGTCGCGTACGCGGTGTCCACCGCACCCGGCAGCACCACCAGCCCGGCCAGGTGCCGCCACGACAACGGCTTGCGGAAATCCGGGATCCCGGCCCGGTCCGCGCTGTGCGCGCCCGGGTCGAGCGTCTGGATCGCCATGATCCGGTCGCCGCCGTCCGCGGCCGCCGCGTTGATCCCCTCGATGATCGCCCCGTAGTAATCGCCCCCGACGAAGGGCGACAGGATCCCGAAGGTGCGGCCGCTCACCCCGTCATGATCTCTCGAAATGCCGCGCCGCGGGCCGCATGTGCGATACCGGCCAGCCGCGACCCCGCCGGGCGGGCTGGCAGAATCCCGACCGTGACACGAGCGCACGACGCACCGCGGCCGCCCGCCCGGTCGGTCCCGCTGGACCACTTCGTAGGCATGTACGAGGCCAAGACCGACCCCTGGGACAATGCCACCAAGTGGTCCGACCAGCGCAAATACGCGGTGACCACGGCCAGCCTGACCCGCGAGCGCTACCGCCGCTGCTACGAGCCGGGCTGCGCGGTCGGCCTGCTCACCCGGCTGCTGGCGCCGCGCTGCGACGAGATCCTCGCGGTCGACGCGGTGCCCGAGGCGGTGCGCACGGCGGCCGCGGCGGTGCGCGACTTCCCGCACGTCACGGTTCAGCGGGCGGTGCTGCCGGCCGACCTGCCCGGCGGCACGTTCGACCTGATAGTCGTCGGCGACCTGCTCTACTACCTGTCGGCCGGCGACCTCGACGAGCTGCTCACCGGGCTCATCGAGCGCCTGGAGCCGGACGGCGAGCTCGTCGCGGTGCACTATCGGGACCCCAGCGGCGGCACGTACGACGGCGCGCACGTCCACGAGTTGCTGCGGCAGCGCCTGGAAACCGTGATCCATCACGACGACGAGTGGTTTGTCCTGGACGTGCTGAAGTTCCGCCGGTCCTGACGCGGGCTCGTCCCGACGATGCGCTTGACGCGGTCGCGGCTGTGATGGGCGGGCGGGAGCACCTCCCGCCCGCCCGCCGGTGCGAGGGGGTCAGTGCTTGGTGAGCGCGGGGGTCTCGGCCGCGGTGCCCTCGACCACAGCGGGGCCGCGCTCGGCGCCGGTCGTGATGGCGATGCGGCGCGGCTTGGCGGCCTCGGCCACCGGAATGGTGAGCGTCAGGACGCCGTCCTGCCAGGTCGCGCTGACCTGGTCGAGGTCGAGCCCGTCGCCGAGGCTGATGCGTCGCTCGAAGGTGCCGGTCGGCCGCTCGCGGCGGACCCACTGCACGTCGTCGTCGGTGCGCGCGGAGCGCTCGGCGCGGATGACCAGCACCCGCTTGTCGACGCTGACGTCGACCGATCCCGGATCGATACCGGCCAGGTCGCAGTGCAGCACGAAGTGGTCACCCGACCGGTACAGGTCCATCGGCATCGCCAGGGTGGCGGCGCCGGCGACGGGCGGGCCGCCGAGGATCTGGCCGGCCAGGCGGTCGAAGTCGCGGAAAGGATCGAAAGTCAGCACCACGAACACCTCCTCCGTCCGTCCGCCGGGCTTTCCGGCGGACCCGTGGCGCTCGGCTAAAGATCGGTTCTGCCGAGGCCGCTGCGGCGGGACTCGCGGTGCATCACCGCGATCGACCAGCAGCGACAACTCATTATTTAGCACTCCTGGCGAGGGAGTGCCAAGCCGAATCCCGAAAAAAGTCCCTCATGTGGCGGCGGGCGCGGCCGATACACGGACGTGAGGCAAGCGCGGATCTGGCACTGGTGGGTCGCCGTCGGGACAGCGGCGATCATCGGCTACTTCATGCTGCCCGCCGACTCGCTGGCGTCCACGTTCGCCTACGACGGGATCGGCCTCGTCTCGGGGCTCGCCATCCTGGCCGGCGTGCGCCTGCACCGGCCGGAGCGGCCCGCCATGTGGTACTGGTTCGCCGCCGGTCAGCTCGTCTCGGTGGTGGGCGACTTCGTCTACGAGTATTACGACCTCGTCCTGCACGAGGAGCCGTACCCGTCGTTCGCCGACGTGTTCTACCTCGCCGCGTACCCGGCGGTGGCCATCGGCCTGGTGCTGCTCATGCGCCGGCGGGGCAGCCGGGGCTCGGCCGGCTTCATCGAGGCCGCGATCATCGCCGTCGGGCTGGGCCTGGCGTTCTGGGTCTTCGTGCTGCACCCGGTCGCGGCCGGGTCGGCCACCTCGATGCTCGAGCGATGGATCAGCACCACCTATCCGGCCGCCGACGTCCTGCTGCTGGCCATGCTCGCCCGGCTGTTCACCGGCGGGAGCGGCCGCAACGCCAGCACCCGGCTGATCGGTGCGGCCGCGGTGCTGGTGCTCGCCGCCGACACCGCCTACTCCCTGGTCTCGCTCTACTGGGACGCCGACATCCCATGGATCAACGTCGGGTTCCTGCTCTCCTACCTCGGCTGGGCCGCCGCCGCGCTGCACCCCTCGATGACGTCGCCCGGGGCCGGCGCGGCGATCGGCTCGGGCCTGCGGCCGGCCCGGCTGGTCGCGTTCGGCGTCGCCACGATCATCGCGCCCGCCCTGCTGCTGCTGCCCGGGGTCGGCGCCGACGGCATCGACCGGCGTGCCCTCGCGGTCGGCTCCGTGCTGCTGTTCCTGCTGGTCTTCGTCCGGATGGCGCAGTTCATGCGTGCGCTGGGCCGGCAGGCCGGCGAGCTGGAGCGGCTCGCCATGGCCGACGATCTCACCGGGCTGGCCAACCGCCGCCGCCTCGAGCAGGAGCTGCGTGACGCCCCGGCGACCGCGTGCCCGCAGGTGGCGCTGCTCGGCCTCAATGGGTTCAAGAGCGTCAACGACGAGCTCGGCCGCCCGGCCGGCGACGAGGTGCTGGCCGCCCTCGCCGAGCGGCTGATCGCCGCCGCGCCCGCCGGGGCGCTGGTGGCCCGGACCGGTGGCGACGAGTTCGCGGTGCTGCTGGCCGACGCCGACCCGGCCGACGCGCAGCGGATGGCGGAGGAGATGGTGTCCGCGCTGCGCGCGCCGGTCCGCGCCGACGGTCGCGACCTGCTGGTCGGCGTCGGCATCGGGCTCAGCGGCGGCGCCGGCCTCGGCCCGGTGGAGCTGCTGCGCCAGGCCGAGTCGGCGATGCACGCCGCGAAGGTCGCCGGCGTCACGGTACGCCGCTGGGACCAGGCGCTCGACGAGCGCTCGACCGCGTTCGCGCGGCTCGGCGCCGAGCTGCGCACCGCCCTGGACTCCGGGCAGTTCCACATGGTCTACCAGCCGATCGTCGAGATGCCCTCCGGGCGGGTGCACGCCGTGGAGGCGCTGGTGCGCTGGCAGCACCCGGTCCGGGGCATGGTCAGCCCGGCCGAGTTCATCCCGGTCGCCGAGCAGAACGGGCTGATCGTCGAGCTGGGCGCGTGGGTGCTGCGGACCGCGTGCCTGCGACTGGCCACCTGGCGGGCGGAGCTCGGCACCGACGCGCCCGCCCGGGTCAGCGTCAACGTGTCGGCCAAGCAGCTCGCCCGGCCCGGCTTCGCCGCCTTCGTGGCGTCGGTGCTGGCCGCGACCGGGCTGCCGGCCTCCTGCCTCGCCGTCGAGGTGACCGAGACGGCGGTGTTCGAGGGCGGCCCGGCGGTGACCGCGCTGCACGAGCTGAAGGCGCTGGGCGTACGGATCGCGCTCGACGACTTCGGCACCGGCCACTCGTCGCTCGGCCTGCTCCAGACCGTCCCGGTCGACACCATCAAGGTCGACAAGTCGTTCGTCGACGACGTCACCGCGGCCGGCCGGCAGGCGGTCATCGCCGAGACGCTCATCCGGCTCACCGACGGCCTCGGCCTGGTCGCGGTGGCCGAGGGCGTCGAGACCGCCGAGCAGGCGGCGGCGCTTACCCGGCTGGGATACCGCTACCTGCAGGGCTACCTCTACGGCCGGCCGGTGGCCGACCCCGACTTCGCGCGGGTCCCGGCCGCGGCATAGGTCGGCCAGAATGGGCTGATGCCGAAGGGACTGTCCTATGCCGACGCGGTCAAGCTCCTGGGTGGCAAGGGCCCGCTCGCGACCGCGGCCGACAACCTGCTGGGCGGTCTGCTGAGCGTCGCGACGCTGGGCGGGAGCGACGCCGCGCTCGGCTTCTTCGACGCCAAGGCCGAGATGGCCCGGCTGAGCGGTCTGCTGAGCGCCAAGATCAATGATTCCGTACGGGGTCTGGGGCGCCACGACCGCAGTCAGCGACTCCTCGCCGCGCACGCCGTGCTGGTCGTGACCGCCTTCTTCGATGCCACGGACGATTTCGACCGCGGGGAGTCCCTGGACGCGAGCCGCGACGAACAACTCTCGGCGGCCGGCGCCCCGCCCGGCGAGACGATGATCTATCGCCTCGTCACGAGCCAAATTCCGATGCCGTCGGCCGATCGCTCCTACGACCGCCTCCTCGACGACCTGCGCCAGTGGTATCGGGAGCGGGCCGCCGCGACCGCCGACCCTCGGATGATCGGCCGGGCGGTCGACCTCTACGACCGGGCGCATCGGCGGCTCGCCGAGCAGATCCCCGAGTTCGCCATCTGGGCCGGCAAGCTCGAGGCCCGGGCGTCGGCCCGCGGCCTGGAACGCCTCGAAGTTCTGCTGTCGCGCGCCACCTCCGGCAGCGACCCGGGCGCCCACCGCGCCGCCCTCGCGCGCGTCTACCGCGCCGAGCTGTCCCGCCCGGTGTTCCGCGGCGACGCCGACCGCCTCGTCCTTCCTCCGCTCGGCGACGCATACATCGACCCGCACTTCCGGGTCAAGGAGGTCGGCCCCGCCGCCCGCCCGTCGGCGGAGTCCTGGTGGACCGACACCGCCGTCCGGTCCGACTTCCCCACGTTCCTCGCCACCTGTCTGACCACCGGGCAGGCGGCCGGGGCGCCGATGCTGCTGCTCGGCCAGCCCGGCGCGGGCAAGTCCTCGCTCACCAAGATCCTCGCGGCCCGGCTGCCGGCGAGCGACTTCTTCGTCGTCCGGGTGCCACTGCGCGACGTACCCGCCGAGGCCGACGTCCAGGAGCAGGTGGAGGCCGCCCTGCGCCGCGCGATCGGCGAGACCGTCGCCTGGGCCGCCCTGGCCCGCGAGTCCCGCGAGGCGCTACCGGTGATCCTGCTCGACGGCCTCGACGAGCTGCTCCAGACGACCGGCCTGCACCAGTCCGACTTCCTCGAGCGGGTCGCCGCGTTCCAGGAGCGCGAGGCCACCCTGGACCGCCCGGTCGCGGTGGTGGTGACCAGCCGGATCGCGGTGGCCGACCGGACCCGGCTGCCCGGCGGCACCCTGGTGGTGCGGCTGGAGCCGTTCGACGACGACCAGATCGGACGCTGGGCCGACGTGTGGAACACCGCCAACCGCGGCCGCCTCCCGGCCCCGCTCGACATCGAGGCCCTGACCCGCGTCCGCGGCCTGGCCGAGCAGCCGCTCCTGCTGCTGATGCTGGCCCTCTACGACGCCGACGGCAACGCCCTGCGCGACGACGCCGCCGCGTTCGACAGCGGCCAGCTCTACGAGCGCCTGCTCACCCGCTTCGCCGAGCGCGAGGTGCGAAGAGTCCACGGTGACCGCACCGCCGAGCTCGTCGAGGAGGAACTGGTCCGCCTCGCCGTGGTCGCCTTCGCGATGTTCAACCGCAACCGCCTCTGGGTCACCGCCCGCGAGCTCGATGACGACCTCGCCGCCCTCGACCTCGCGCCCTCCCGCCCGGCCGGCCCGGCCGGCTTCCGCACCCCGCTCAGCGCCGCCCAGGAGATGGTCCGCGGCCTGCGCCTGCGCGACCGCCAGGAGGACGACCCGCTCCAGGCCCTGCTCGGTTTCACCCCGCTGACCGCCCGCAACACCGTGCTGCCGTTCGTCCGGGGCCTGATCGGCGACGACGAGCGCGCCGTCGTCCGCGCCATCCTGGTCCGCCGCACCGCCCAGGCCGTGACCCGGCCGGTCTTCACCCCGAGCCGCTACCAGCCCGTCGACAAGCGCATCGACCACTGGATGTCCATCTACTCGCTCAACCTGGTCCTGCTGGTCCTGGCGTGCGGCGGCGAGCTGCGCGCCTCCGACCTGTTCACGCAGGCCGCCGACCCCGCCGACTGGCTGCGCGGAACCGCCCTGCAATGGCGCGCCGCCTGCCCGAGCGGCATGTGGCTGGAGGCCCTGGAAAACCTCACCGTCCGCCGCGAGTGGCACGAGGGCCGCCGCGACATCGTCCTCGGCACGGGCCGCGCCGGCGTCGGAGCCATCGACGCCGACTGGTCCAACCGCTTCGCGCCCGGCCATCCGCGGCCGGACGACTACGCCGGCAACTTCCCGGTGGACGCCGCGCTCAAGTCGATGCACCTGAGCAACAACCTGAGCGACGATGCCCTCCTGCACGCGGTCGAGCCGATGCTCTGGCAGACGCCGGAGGCGATCACCACCTTCGTCGCCCACCCGGAGCGGGAATCGGTCGCCCGCAGCCTGATCCAGCTGTGGCTGACCTCCGCCCGCACGGACAACCCGGCGGACCTGGCCCGCGCCTACCGTCGCGCGGCGGTGGCCGTGGCGGCGGTGGACTTCGCCGGCGGCAGCACCGCCACCGTTCTGCTGCATTCCCTGCTGGCCGACGTCTCCCGCCTGCGCCCGCGGGACGTGCTGGCCGTCGTCGAGCGGGTGATCGGCGACGCCGACCGCCGGGCATCGATCTTCGCCATCCGATGCCTGATCGCCCCCGAGCTCGCCGACCTGGGCGGCAACCGCGACGGTCTGCTGGCCCGGCTGTTCGTCTGGACGCTCACCGACCTGGACGACGCCCTCCAGGCGCGGGTCCTGCGGGCCATCCTGGCCAGCCCGCCGGCGAGCGCGTCGCTGACCGCGATGCTCGCCCGCCTGCGGCGTTCCGACCGGGCCCAGCGCCTGGAGATCCTGGCCGCCGGGAACGCCGGCCTCGCCGCACTACTGGCGCAAGCCACAGGCGACCGGGACAAGCCCGCCGACGCGTGAGTCACCCGGCCGGGCGGGTGAGCCACTCAGGCGATCCGTTCGAGCGCGCCCGGCATGATCCGGTGGTCCGGGGACAGCGGCGTCCAGGACCGGCGCGGCAGCAGCTGATCAGGGCGCGCCATCCAGCGCGGACGCCAGCAGGCGGATGGCGGCCACCAGCCCGGCGCGAGGCGCGTCCGCCCACTGCGTCGTCAGCGGCGGCAGCGCGGCGGTGAGCGGATAGCGGGACGGCAGGCCGGGCAGCAGCGCCGCGGTCGCCTCGGCGCGCTCCCGCCACGCCGCGGCGCCCGACGACCCGAGCCGTCGATAGGCGGCCGCCGTCTCCGCGCAGGCGCGCACCGTCGCGTACGCCATGGTGATCGCTTGCGGCCGCAAGCGCGACGGCACCGCCCAGCGTTCGAAGACGCCCAGCAGGCGTTCCATCCAATCGCGCTCGTGCGGGCCCTGTGCGGAATCGGCCCACGACAGCGCGGCGAGCCAGGGGTGCGCGAGGTGGACCTCGAAGAACGCCAGCGCCCACGCCTCGAGATCGTCGGCCAGGCCGGTCGCGGGGTCGGTCCAGGCCGGCAGCGGGCACGCGTGGTCCTGCATCAGCGCGAGCAGCTGCTCCTTGGTGCCGACGTAGGGGTAGAGCGCCATCGCCGTCTTGCCGAAGCGCGACGCGACCGCCCGGGTGGAGACCGCGCCGAGCCCCTCCGCGTCGGCCAGCGCGACCGCCACGTCGAGGATCTCGTCGAGGCCGAGCTGCTGCCGGGGCCCGCGACGAGGGGTGGGCAGGGTCGTGCCGCGATGCCGCCAGAGCCGGCGGACGTGCGCTTCGACGTTGGGTGTCACCATAGTCCTTACAGTGTATAGTGTTTCGCGTGGCTACCGCGCGAACGCACGACGGATCCATCATCGACGTCACCGTGCTGGGCTCTCCCGGCGACCCGGCCGTCCTGCTGCCGGTCGGCACCCGCCTGCTCGAGGGCCCGGCGGCCGACGAGATCCGGGCCTGGGGCGGCGAGCCCAACACCGGGCACGCCCTGGCCACCGCCCTGGCGGCGGCCGGGCTCCGGGTGATCGCCGCCGACTACGAGGCCCATCTGACCGAGCACCCCAAGCCGCGTACGCTGACCCCCGCCGCCCTCGCCGCGGATCTGCTGGCCATCGCCGACGCGGGCGGCGCCGGCCGGTTCGCCTACTACGGCTACTCCTGGCTCGCCCTGGCCGGCCTCCAGCTCGCCGTCCGCACCGACCGGCTCACCGCGCTGGCCATGGGTGGTTACCCGCCGCTCGGCGGTCCCTACGAAGGGATGCTCGCCGTCACCCGGGTCGCCCACCGGATGGCGCTCGACCCGCCCGCCCCGGTCGGCGAGCCGACCCCTGGCGACTGGGACAGCGTCCCGTTCACCCGCACGCCCGACCAGACCCTGCAGTACGTGACCATGTACGGGTCGCTGCAGGACTTCGACGAGCGGGCGGCCCTCGCCGGGCTGACCGTCCCGCGCCTGGCTTTCGCGGGAGAGAAGGACATCATCGCGTACGGGTCGCAGTGGGACGACCTGGTCGTGGACATCGCCGGCCCCCTCGCTGAGCACCGGGCCGAGCTGGTCGCCCTCGGCTGGACCGTCGAGACGGTCCCCGGCGCCGACCACATGACGGCCATGCGGAGCGACCGGGTCCTCCCGATCCTGCTGCCCTGGCTCGAGGCGCACGCGTGAGCCCGGGAGCGGATCAGCCGAAGCGGTCGTCCAGTTGCATCTGCACCCGGCCGCCGAGCTGCTGGGCGACCTCGAGATCGTTGCCCTCGAACCACGTCTCGGCCACCCGCCCGCCGGCCAGCCGGTAGATGATGATCCCGGTCTCCTCGACGTGCTGACCCCGCGCCGGCAGATCCAGATAACCGCCCCGATAGGTGGACCGCACCACGTAGCGCGCCACCACCCGGTCGCCGTCGGCGATCACGTCCTCGAGGGTGGGCCGCTGGTCCGCGAAGGCGGTCGGATACCAGTGCAGCCAGTCGATGAACGTCGCCCGGTCGCCCGTGCCGCCCGGCCCGTGGCAGAGGAAGTCGTCGGTGGCCAGTTCGGCAAAACGTCGCTCGTCCCCCTCCCGGCACATGTCGAACCAAGCCTCCGCGATCTCCCTGGGCCGCATGCACGAAGTTCTATGCGAAATCGCCCACTACGGCAACCCATCGTGGATCATTTGAACGCATACCGTGACCCGATCCACAGTCGCCACCCAGCCGGCGCTCCGAACGCACGTCTCAGGTCAGATACTCGCGCAGTTGCTCGATCTGCGCCGCCCGCGACTCGATCACCTGCCGGGCGAACGCCAGCGCCGCCGGGTTCGTCCCGTTCGCCTGTTCCGCCTGGGCCAGCTTGATCGCTTCCTGCTGGTGGGCGATCAGCGCCCGCAGCGGATCGGCCGGGTGACCGGGATCGGCCGGGGGAGAGGCCGGAGCCGATGCAGAGGCCGGTGCCGAGCCCGGTGCCGAGCCCGGGGCCGCGGGCTCCGGCGCCCCCCATTCGTGCAGCCAGGCCGTCATCCGCACGACCTCGTCCTGCTGGGTGACGATGATGGCCTCGGCCAGCGTCCGGGCCGCCGGCCGCGAAGCCGCCGCCCGCGCCAGCGCGATCCCCGCCTCGTGGTGCGGGATCAGCGCGCGGACGAACTCGACATCCGCCGCCGCATGCCGCTGCCCCGCCCCGCCGGTGTGCGCCGCGGTCGTGGCGGGCGAGGGCGACGACGGCGCGCCGCCGCAGCCGGCGAGCACCAGGAGCGCAGCGAGGAGGATCGATGTCCGGCGCATGTGCCGACGGTAGCCCGCGGCGGGCGCATCAGTAAACAGTCTTAACTGAAAATTCAGCGCCGGCGGCGGCGTGGCGGCGGCATCGAGGAGAAGCCCGTCGGCAGGGCCTGGGTCTCGGCCTGCCAGGCCGGCGCCTCCCGGCGGTTGCGGGTGCGGATCCGCAGCAGCAGCGCCACGCCCAGGAAGACCAGCACCGCCCCGATGATCAGGCCGGGGCCGAGCGCGCTGGGCGTGCCCGAGGCCGGGTTGAGCGCCGCGGCCGAGGTGGCGTCGTCGGCCGGAGCGGCCCGGTCGTCGGCGACCGCCTCCTGCTCCTCGTCCGGGGACGGCGCGGCCGACGGGCCGGCGCTGGGCTTCGCCGCGACCGCGGTCACCACCCGGCTGCTCGCCTCGGCCGAGCTCAGCTTGCGCCCGCCGTCGAGCGCCTGCGCCTCGAAGGTGACCCGGCCGTCGTCGGGGCCGACGAACGAGATGTCCCAGCGGCCGGTGACCTTCCGGTTCCGGCAGAGCTGGCCCGGGTCGGCCCGCGCGTCGACGACCCGGGCCTCGTCGTCGCGCAACTGGGCGCGTACCGGGAAACTCCGCCCGTTCTCAATGCGGTTGACCCGGATCTGGTCGAGGCTGATCCCCTGGGTCTTGATCACGAGGGTCCAGCGCACCCGGAAGCAGCGCCGCTCCCGCTCGGTGGCGACGACTGCCGTGAGCGTGCGTGCCTGCTTGCCGATGGTGATGGTGCCCGGCGCCTGGCCGATGGTCACGCGGAAGCCGTCGACGTCGGCCCACGCCGGCGCCGTCCATCCGGCAAGCACGCAGGTCAGGGACGCGGCAACCAGTGCCTGTCGGGCTGCCCGGTGTCGCATGATCCGTCCTCCTTCGCAGAAGCGCTCGCACCTGCCGCCTGACATCCTCGCCAGATGGTTCGTGCCCGGACGCCGAAAGGTTCAGCCGGTGCGCCGGGTCACTCTACGACGGACCTTATTTTTTGCTTAGTTGCCCGTTACCACATGGTGTCCACCCAGCTCAGGGGCCATGTGGCCGGGCCCGGTGGAAACTGCCCGACAAATTCGGCCCGAGACGTTCATCCGAACCCCGCCGCCACACGTAGATGGGGGATGGGCGGGAACCGGGAGACCGGAGCCTGCCCGCAGAGCCTGAAGCACGGGGCATCCCCCACGGATGCCGGCGTCCCGACGCCCAACGGGACGTGACCCGCTGCGGAGAACGAGGAGTCAATGGCCCGGACAGGAAACAACCAGCGATCCGCCAATCGTGTGGCCGTGGATGTCGGTGCTACCGGTACCAAACCGGCGTCCCGGGGCGCCGTCCTGATCCTGATCGTCAGCGTGCTCGCGGCGATCTGGGCGGTCGCGATGATGACCGCTCCCGGCCGCGTCGGCTACATCTACTTCTTCATGTACGCGGAGTTCTACATGGGCGTGCTCACGCTCGTGGCGCTCTCGATCACCATCATGGTCGGGCTGGTCTCCACCGACCGGCTCGTGCTGTCGATCCGGCAACGCGTGCTGTTGCAGTCCACCCACCGCACCACCGGCCTGATCGCGGTCACCTCGCTGTTCATCCACGTCTGGACGAAGGTCGCCGAGTCGCACATCGCGGTGATCGACATCTTCGTCCCGTTCCTCAGCCATCTGAACCGGGCCTACGTCGGCTTCGGCACCGTGTCCGGCTGGATCATGATCCTGGTGATGTGGACGGGTATCGCCCGGTCCCGCTTCATCGGCCGCGGCCGGCCCTGGATGTGGCGCGCCATCCACTCGATCTCGTACCTGATGTGGCCGATCGCGCTGGTGCACGGCCTCGCCGCCGGCCGCGCCGCGAAGCCGTGGGTCATCGTCAGCTACATCGTCTGCGTCCTCGCGGTGCTGGTCGGCCTGGCCGTACGCCTCTCGGTCAGCTTCAACCGCAACAAGGACTTCTCGTCGACCGCGGGCGCGGGCGCGCTGAAGCCGGTCGGGAACATGGTGCCCACCGCCTCCCCGGCCATGAAGAAGCCCCGCCGGCGCGAGCCCGAGCCCGAGCCGCAGGTCCTGGGCCCGGTCGCGGTCGTCGACTCGTTCCAGCCGGCCGCCCTGCCGCCGCCGCCCGAGCAGCGCGCCGAGCTGGTCGCCCCGGCCGCGCCGCCGCGCCAGCGCCGCGGTGGCATCGAGGACGAGATCGAGTACGACGAGCCGGCTGTCCGCGGCCGCCGCTACCCGGGCGAGGACACGTCCACCCGGATGCGCCGCCCCGACTTCGAGGACACCGGAACGCGCATGCGCCGCCCGGACTTCGAGGACACCAGCGCCCGGATGCGCCGCCCCGACCTGGAGGACACCTCCACCCGCATGCGCCGGGTCGAGATGGACGACACCTCCGCCCGGATGCGCCGCGTCGAGGTCGACGACTTCGACGAGCCGGCCCCGCCGCGCCGCCGGCGGGCCGCCGCCAACGAGCCGATGCCGATGTACGAGGACGCGCCGCGCGGGCGCCGCCGGGCCGAGCCCGGCTACGACGACGTCCCCCGGCCGCGGGGCGGCTACGACGACGTGCCCCCGCCGGTCCGGGGCGGCCGCGGCTACGACGACGAGCCGCCGCGTCGCAGCGCCCGCTACGAGCCGCGCTTCGAGGACGAGATCGAGGATGCGCCCCGGGCACGGCGCGGCCGGGGCGCCGACATCGACGGCGCCGACTCGGGACGGCACAGCCGCAGCGGGTTCGTCGACCTGGCGGACGACGACGAGACCCCGACGCTGGTCGACATGGCCTCGCGCCGGCAGCGGCGGCAGGAGCAGGAACCGGCGGGCCGGGGGGCTCGCCGTGGCGGCGGCCGCGGCCGCGGGAACGACGACGTCGCTGACGACGAGTACTGGTCGCAGCTGCGAGGGGAAGCGAATTGAGCACCGCCCAGGTTCCGCCGGTCACGGCGATCGGTGTTCCGCGGATCACCGCGGGCATGGACGAGTACGGCCGCCTGGACCTCCTGGCCCACCAGGAGGTCCACGGCGGGTTCGCCGCGCTCTCGTCCGGCGAGCTGATCGGGCTCGCCGACCGGATCGAGCTGCGCGGCCGGGGCGGCGCGGGCTTCCCGTTCGCCCGCAAGGTGCGCGCGGTGCTGGACTCCTGCCGGCGGCAGGACCTGCCGCCGGTGATCGTGGTGAACGGCACCGAGGGCGAGCCGCCGTCCTGGAAGGACAAGGCGATCCTCACCCGGGCGCCGCACCTGATCCTGGACGGCGCCGCGCTCGCGGCCGCCGCCCTGGACGCCGAGGAGATCGTCATCGGCATCGCCGACGACGGCATCGGCCAGAGCTCGATCACCGCGGCCCTGGCCGAGCGGCGGATGCCCTGCCCGACCCGGATCGTCACGGTCCCGCACCGGTTCATCTCGGGTGAGGGCGGCGCGCTGGTCCGCGGCATCAACGGCGAGGCCCACATCCCGCCCGGCCGCAAGGTCCGCTCCAGCGACAACGGCGTGATGGGCCTGCCCACGCTGCTGTCCAACGCCGAGACGTACTCGCAGCTGGCGATCGCGGCCCGGCTCGGGCCGTGGGAGTACAACGCGGTCGGCATCCCCGAGGAGCCGGGCACGGTGATGCTCACCGTCGGCGGCTCGTCCACCAACCCCGCCGTGGTCGAGGCGCCCAGCGGCACCCCGCTGATGGACGTGCTGGCCATGTGCGGCGCCGACATCGGCCCCGGCCTGCTGGTCGGCGGGTACCACGGCAAGTGGATCACCGCCGAGGCCGCCAGGACGGTGACGATCTCCCGTAAGGGCTTCGCCAAGGTCGGCGGCACGCTCGGCGCCGGCATGCTGATCCCGATCGGCTCGAACACCTGCCCGCTCGGCGAGGTCTCCCAGGTGGTGCAGTACCTGGCCGGCGAGTCGGCCGGCCAGTGCGGCCCGTGCCGGCTCGGCCTGCCCGACCTGGCCCGCGCGGTCACCCTGGTGTCGCTGGGCGGCAACGCGGTCGAGAACGTGCGCCAGGCCGCCGGCGTGGTCAAGGGCCGCGGCGCGTGCAGCCACCCGGACGGCACGGCCCGGTTCGCGCTCTCCGCGCTCGAGGTGTTCGCCAAGGACGTCGACGCGCACACCAACGGCGAGGGCTGCGGCAAGGCGGTGCGCGGCATCCTGCCGCTGCCCTACACGGCCGAGACCGGCGCCCGCAAGCTCGCGCTGGACTGGTCACGCTGCGACGGTCACGGCCTCTGCTCGGCGGTCGCGCCCGAGATCATCCGGCTCGACGCGAACGGCTTCCCGGCCTTCCCGCAGACGCCGCTGCCGCCGTGGCTCGAGATGGGCGCCCGCAAGGCCGTCAACGTGTGCCCGGCCCTGGCGCTGCGGCTGGACGACGCCAAGGCCACCCATTGAGAAAGCTCTTGGCGGCGATGATCACCGTGGCGATGGCGAGCGGCTGCGCGGCGAAGGCGGAGGCTCCGGACTCCGCCCCGATCACGCCCGCGTCCTTACCGGCCGGGACCGTGGCGGCGGTCCCGGCCACGCTGCGGTTCAGCGGCAAGACCCTTGACGGGGCGCGCTTCGACGCCGCCACCATGGCCGGCAAGCCGGCGATCCTCTGGTTCTGGGCCCCCTGGTGCGCGACCTGCGCGAGCGAGGCGCAGAGCATCTCCGACCTCGCCCAGGAGTATCGGGGACGGCTCGGGATCCTCGGCATCGCCGGGCTCGGCGACAACAAGGCGATGCACGAGTTCGTCTCGGATCTCAACGTCGGCGCCGTCCCGCACCTCGACGACCGGGCCGGCGCGATCTGGAAACGCTTCAAGATCACGCAGCAGAGCACGTACGTCTTCCTGGACGCCGGCGGGAAGGTCCTCAAGACCGGCTACCTGGACGACCTCCAGCTCACCGAGCAGGTCCGGTCCATGGTGGCCTGAATGCTGCTGCTCGCGCTCACCGCCGGCATGATGGGCGCGGTCAACCCCTGCGGTTTCGCGCTGCTCCCCGCCTACCTGTCGGTCCTCATCTCGGCCGAGAGCCGCTCGCCCGGGCGGGCCGTGCTGCGGGCGCTGCGGTGCACGGCCGCGCTCACCGCCGGGTACGTTCTCGTCTTCGGCGCTTTCGGCCTGCTGCTGACGCCGATCGCCGCGGAGATCCAGCCGCGCCTGCCGTGGGTCACCGTGGCCTTCGGCCTCGCCCTGGCCGGGCTCGGCGCCTGGCTCGCGCTGGGCGGCTCGCTTCCGGCATTTTCCGCCGTACGGGCGCCGCGGCTCACCGGATCGACCCGGTCCATGGTGGCCTTCGGGATGGCGTACGCGATCGCCTCGCTCGGCTGCGCCGCCGGGCCGTTCCTCGCGCTCGTGGTCTCCGGCCTGCGGGCCGGCTCGATCGGCGAGGGCCTGCTGCGGTACGTCTGCTACGCGGCCGGGATGGGACTCGTGGTGGGCGTGACCGCCGTGGCGGTGGCCCTGCTGCGCGTCTCGCTCGTCACCCGGGCCCGGCGGCTGCTCGCCGTGGTGCCCCGGGCAGGCGGCGCGATCCTGGTGCTCTCGGGGCTCTACGTCGCCTACTACGGCTGGTACGAGCTGCGGCTGACCCGGGACCTCCGGCTCGCCGGCCGCGACCCGGTGGTCGCCGCGGCCGAAGGCGTCCAGCGGTGGCTGGCCGGGGTGGTGGACACGGCCGGTCCGCTCACGTTCGCGCTGCTGTTCGCCGTACTCGTGCTCGGGCCGTTGATTTTCGGTTTGCGGCGTCCGGGGATCAGACGGCGGGCGGGTACGCGCTGACGTAGGCGGGCTTCTCGGCGGGCATCAGGATCCACAGGATCGGGTAGACCAGGATCTGACTGCCCGGGATGGCCAGCAGCACCAGGACGAACAGAAGACGGGTGAGCCACGGGTCGAGCCCGAAGCGCCGCGCGAGGCCGGCGCAGACACCGCCGAGGAATCGCCCCTCCTGCGGCCGGACCAGGCCCTGGCGGGACATCGAGTCGTGCACCGAGTTCATTGTGGGTCTCGCTTTCTCGCTGGTTGGTACGTCAAGAGTGGCCGTTCCCGGCGGTCGGCGGCATCGGGATCTGCCCTGACGCGCCCCTGAGTTCCGCGGCCCCGGCATACCCCGAGCGCCGCCCGTTTGTTCCGTGGTCTGAGCTGGGTGTTCGCCACGCTTTGCTCTGCTCACTCACCGGAAGCGCCCGCGCCAGGCGGGCGGCCCGGCCGCGCGCCGACGTCCGTGACGAGGCCGCTTCGCCCGCATCGGCCCGAAGCGGCCGGAGCCTGCTTACCGCGAGGAAGCAGAGCAAAGGCAGCGCGCAGACAAGCGGGACGAAGCCGCGACCGGGCACCGCGTGGCAGAGCCGAACCACCAAGCCTAAAGATGCCAAGCGGTTCTCGGCGCCGGCCGGGGAACGTGGGGCGGCCGGGAATGGTGGGGCGGCCGGGAATGGTGGGGCGGCCGGCACGCGGCCCGGCATGATGGCGAGCACCGGAGGGTGAATCGCGCAGGGAGGCGGGCGTGGAGATCGACGAGCGGGTACGGCGGATCTGTCTGGGGCTGCCCGAGGTCGCCGAGCGCAACAGTCATGGGTCGCCGGCGTTCTTCGTGCGCGGGAAGCGGGGCTTCGTGCATCTCATGGTGGACGGGCATCACCAGGACGAGTTCCCGCACCTGTGGTGTGCGGCGCCGCCGGGAGCGCAGCAGGAGCTGATCGCGGCCGATCCGGAGCGGTTCTTCCGGCCGCCCTACGTGGGGCACCGGGGGTGGATCGGCGTGCGGCTCGACCGGGATCCGGACTGGGACGAGATCGCCGAGGTCTGCACGGACGCCTATCGCGCCGTCGCGCCGAAGGCGTTGATCGCGACGCTCGACGGTGGACAGTAGGGTAGAACAACGGGTGTGAAGAAGCCGTCCAAGCGTGTGGTCACGGTCGTCGCGGTCGTGGCGCTGGTCCTGATCGCGATCATGGTGAGCAACTCGCGAGATCGCGATCAGCAGACCGGGCTCGACGCGGCGGGGCAGCGGGCCTGCGACGACTTCGCGGCGGGATATGCGAAGGCCGAGACCAAGCCCGAGCGGTTGACGCTGGCCGACAAGGTGACGGGCTCGTCCGGCAAGACCGACAACAAGGCGATCCAGCAGACGGCCGCCGCGATGGGCAACGCGGCGAGCGACGGCGGCGCGAGCTGGCAGAAGGCCGGCGACGACCTCACCGCCGCCTGCCGCAGCGCCGGCTGGGTCGCGCCCTGAGCCCACCCGCGGGCGGGTGACGACGCGCGGCCGGTGTGCGGGCACGCCGGGCGGCGCGTGCACCGGGCGGGTGGCGGGCTACGCCTCGGCGATGTCGGCGACGATGACCGTCACGTTGTCGGGGGCGCCGTTCTCCAGCGTGCGGTGGACCAGCTCGGCGGCGGCCGTCTTGCGGTCCGGGTTGTCGAGCAGAGTTTGCAGGATCACGCTGTCCTCCACATAGTCGGACAGGCCGTCGCTGCAGAGCAGGAAGCGGTCGCCGGGCGCCACCGGCACCATGCGGCCCGCGGGACGGAACGGGCCGCCCTGCACCGCCTGCGTCACCAGCGCGCGCTGCGGGTGGCGGCGGGCGTCGTCGGGGCTGAGGACGCCCTGGTCGACCAGGGCCTGGACGTACGTGTCGTCCTTGGTGATCTGGGTCAGCTCGCCGTCGCGGACCAGGTAGCACCGGCTGTCGCCGACGTTCAGCGCGGCCATGCGCTCGCCGGAGAGCATCAGGGCGGTCACCGTGGTGCCCATGCCGTCGCGGGCGTCGTCGTCGGCCACGGCGGCCTCGATGCGTTCGTTGGCGGTGGTGAGGGCGGCGATCAGATCCTGCAGCGGCTCGCCGCCGTCCGGCATCTCGTCGACCACGCCGAGCGCCTGCACCAGGATGTCGCTGGCCAGCTCGCCGGCGGGCAGCCCGCCCATGCCGTCCGCGACCACGAGGAGGCGGTTTCCGACGAACACCGCGTCTTCGTTGTTGGACCGCACGAGGCCCTGATCGGTGGCGGCGACCGCCCGAACGACAAGCGTCATGTGACAAGACTGCCAAAGGCCTGAGGAGATGTCTCTAGTACCTCCTACGTAGTGTGTGTTGATGATGGCGATGCCGATGGTGGGGCGGGCGCCCGCGGTGGCGGAGTTGCGGCGGGCGTGGTCGCGCGTGCGCGCGCACCGCGAGCCGATCGCGGCGGTTGTCACGGGTGCGTCCGGAACTGGGAAAAGTGCCCTGGTGACGGCGTTCCTCCAGGAGCACAAAGAGACCAACGTGCTCACCGGGACGGCCCGGGTGCATTCGCCGGCCCCGTACGACTGGCTCGCCGCCGTGCTGGCCGGGCGGGACACGCGCGGGCTCGGCGTGCCGCCGGACGCGCTGTCGTGGCTCAAACAGGACCCCGATGTCCCCCGGGAGCGGTACACTCCGGACGCCCTGCTGCGCATCGCGGTCAGCACGGTCCGCCGGCTCGTGGGCCGGGCCGAGGCCGTACTCGTGGTGGAGGATCTTCATGCCCTTGACCCCGCCAGCCTGAACCTGATCGCCCAGCTCGCCACGACGGACCTGCCGGCCCTGCTGCTGGTCACCAGCCAGCCGGCGGAGGCGGCCGTCTCGCCGCGGCTCACCGAGCGCACGCTCGCCCGGCTGGCCGGCCGTCCGGGCGCGGTGCGGCAACATCTGAGCGGTCTGCTTCCGGCCGAGGTCGGCCAGATTCTCGAGCACGTGTACGGGTCGCAAGCGTCGTCGCCGGATCTCGCCGAGGCGGTGTGGCGGCGCACCGAGGGCAACCCCTATCGGCTGACCGAGCTGCTGGCCGTCGAGGGCGCCGCCCTGCTCGAGGCGCCGGCCGACCGGATCGATCTCACCGCCCGCGAGCGCGAGGTGCTCGGCCTGCTCGCCGAGGGGATGGCCAACAAGCAGATCGCGTCGGCGCTGGGCATCTCGGTGCGCACCGTGACCGTGCACGTGTCGAATCTGCTCCGCAAGACCGGCGCCTCGTCGCGCACCGAGGCGGCGCTCTGGGCCCTCTCCGGACGCCGCTCGGGTGATCATCATGCGGGGTGGCGCGACAACCCCCGGGCGGCTCGGTCACAATCGTCGGCGTGACGACAGCTATCCATCAGCGCATCGCCTCCGAGCTCGGGGTCCGCGACGGCCAGGTCACCGCGGCGGTCGAGTTGCTCGACGGCGGGGCCACGGTGCCGTTCATCGCCCGCTACCGCAAGGAGGTGACCGGCGCCCTCGACGACACGCAGCTGCGCACCCTCGAGGAGCGCCTGGGCTACCTTCGCGAGCTGGAGGAGCGCCGGGCCGCGGTGCTGGAGTCGATCCGCTCGCAGGGCAAGCTCGACGACGCCCTCGAGCAGGCCATCCTCGCCGCCGACTCCAAGGCCCGGCTGGAGGACATCTACCTGCCGTACAAGCCCAAGCGCCGCACCCGCGCGCAGATCGCCCGCGAGGCCGGCCTGGAGCCGCTGGCGGACGCGCTGCTCGGCGACCCCACGCTCGACCCGCGCGCGACCGCCACGGCGTTCGTGGACGCCGAGAAGGGCGTGGCCGACGACGCCGCCGCGCTGGACGGGGCGCGGGCGATCCTGATCGAGCGGTTCGCCGAGGACGCCGACCTGATCGGCGACCTGCGCGAGCAGATGTGGACCCGGGGGCGGCTGGTCGCCAAGGTGCGCGACGGCAAGCAGACCGAGGGGGCGAAGTTCGCCGACTACTTCGACTTCGCCGAGCCGTACGCGAAACTGCCCTCCCATCGCATCCTGGCGATGTTCCGCGGCGAGAAGGAGGATGTGCTCGACCTGACGATGGAGCCGCATCCGGAGGAGGACGAGGGCTACTTCGAGGCCCGGATCGCCGGCCGCAACAACATCAGCGACCAGGGCCGGCCCGGCGACCGCTGGCTGATCGACACGGTCCGCTGGGCGTGGCGCACCCGCATCCTCATCCACCTCGGCGCCGACCTGCGGGTGCGGCTCTGGCAGGCGGCCGAGGACGAGGCCGTCCGGGTCTTCGCGGCCAACCTGCGCGACCTGCTGCTCGCCGCGCCGGCCGGCACCCGTACGACGATGGGTCTCGATCCTGGTTTCCGGACCGGCGTCAAGGTGGCCATCGTCGACTCGACCGGCAAGGTCGTCGCCACCGACGTGATCTATCCGCACGTGCCGCAGAACAAGTGGGACGAGTCGATCCACCGGCTGGCCGCGCTGGCCTCGGTGCACCGGGTCGACCTGATCGCGATCGGCAACGGCACCGCGTCCCGCGAGACCGACCGGCTGGCCGCCGAGCTGATCAAGCGGCACCCCGAGGCCAAGCTGACCAAGGTGATGGTGTCCGAGGCGGGGGCGTCGGTCTACAGCGCCTCGGCGTACGCGGCGCAGGAGCTGCCGGGCATGGACGTGTCGCTGCGCGGCGCGGTCTCGATCGCCCGCCGGCTGCAGGACCCCCTCGCCGAGCTGGTGAAGATCGACCCGCGCTCGATCGGCGTCGGGCAGTACCAGCACGACCTCTCCGAGTCGAAGCTGTCGAAGTCGCTGGACGCGGTGGTGGAGGACTGCGTGAACGCGGTCGGCGTGGACGTCAACACCGCGTCGGCGCCGCTGCTGACCCGGGTGTCGGGCATCGGCGCCGGCCTGGCCGAGAACATCGTGCTGCACCGGGACGCGAACGGGCCGTTCAAGACGCGCAACGACATCAAGAAGGTGGCGCGGCTCGGCCCCAAGGCGTTCGAGCAGTGCGCGGGCTTCCTGCGGATCCCGGACGGCGACGACCCGCTGGACGCGTCGGCGGTGCACCCGGAGTCGTACCCGGTGGTCCGGACGATCCTGGCGACGGCGAAGACGGACATCAAGTCGCTGATCGGGAACTCGCCGCTGCTGCGGGCGCTGCGGCCTGCGCAGTTCGTGACCGACACCGTCGGGCTGCCGACCGTCACCGACATCCTGCGCGAGCTGGACAAGCCGGGGCGGGACCCGCGGCCGGAGTTCACCACGGCGACGTTCGCCGAGGGCGTGGAGAAGATCTCGGACCTGTCGCCGGGAATGATCCTCGAAGGTGTGGTGACCAACGTGGCGGCGTTCGGGGCGTTCGTCGACATCGGCGTGCACCAGGATGGGTTGGTGCACGTGTCGGCGCTCTCGAACACGTTCGTCAAGGATCCGCGCGAGGTCGTCAAATCAGGCGATGTCGTGAAAGTTCGCGTTGTTGAGGTTGATGAGGCGCGGAAGCGTATTTCGCTCACCATGCGCCTGACGGACGAGCCGGCCCAGCGGCGGCCGCGCGAGGACGGGCGGCCGGGGCAGCAGCGCCAGGGCGGCGGCCCGCAGCGCCAGGGCGGCCAGCGCGGCGGCGCTCCGGGTGGCGGGTCACGTGGCGGCGGGCAGCGTGGCGGCCAGGGCGGTCAGCGCGGCGACCGTGGCGACCGTGGCGGGCAGCGTCAGGGTGGCCAGCGCCAGCCGCAGGGCCCGGTCAACGACGAGATGGCCGCGGCCCTGCGCCGGGCCGGCCTGATCAAGGATTGATGCTCGAGGGCCGGGCCTCTCCGGGGCCCGGCCTCAGCCCCAGATGCGGACGTTGCTGAAGGCGACCTCGTACGGGCCGGTCTGCGGCACGCCGCCGTCGGTGTAGACGCCCAGCATCAGCTTGCCGCCGGTGATCTCGGGGTCGGTCAGCGGGACCGTGCCCACCGCCGAGCCGTCGAGTTCCAGCTGGAGCTCGGCGCCGACGGCGCGCAGCGCGATCCGGGCCGGGGCGCCGCCCACCACGAGCGGCTGGTCCAGCGGGAACGAGCGGATCGTGGTGACCCCGCCCGGCGACTTGTGGGTGCCGACCGAGATCTTGCCGGCGCACACCCGGATCAGGTAGCCCTTCCACGGCGTGAACCGGAACCACACGCCCGCGCAGCTGTCCGCGGTCAGCAGCCGCACGCTCACCTCGGCGCGGAAGTCGGCCGGGACGTCGTCCTCGGGGCCGGCGCAGCGGTACAGGCCCTTCTCGGCGCGCCGGGCCACCAGCGCGCCGCCCTCGAAGGCGCAGTCGGCCTTCTCCGCGGGCAGCGCCTTGGCCTGCCAGTAGCGCGGGCGGCTCAGGTCGTCCTCGATGATCGGCGACTCGCCGGCCGGGCTCTGCCCGGTGAAGCTCGGCAATGGCCCGACCGCGTCGGCCGCCTTGCCGGGCGGGCCGCCGAGGATGACCATCAGCGCGCCCGCGGCCACGGCCAGCACGAGCGCCGCCACCGCCGCCGGCAGGAACCAGCGGCGACCCGGCTCGGGCGGGGGCGGGCCGGGCGGCGGCATCGGCATGTCCGAGATCGGCACGGTGACGATCGAGTTCTCGTCGTACCCGACCAGCCCGGTCGGCACGCTGATCGGCATCGCACTGGCCGGAATAGCACTGGCCGGAATGGCACTGGCCGGGATGGCACTGGCCGGGATGGCACTGGCCGGAATGGCACTGGCCGGAATCGCACTGGTCGGGATCGCGCTGGCCGGGGCGGCCGCCTCGATGTCCGGGGTGCTCGCCGCGGCGACGCCGGCCGGAGCCGAGGCCGGGCCGGGGCCGGACGCCGATGGCGCGTCGGCGGCCACGCCCGTGACCGCCTGGGCCTCGGCCGCGGCGGCGCGCAGGTCGGGCTGGCCGGCCAGGGCGGCTCGGGCGGCGGCCGGGCGGGACGGGCCGGAGATCAGCAGGTCGAGCAGCTCGCGGGCGCTCGGCCGGTTGGCCGGGTCCTTCTCGAGGGCGTGGCCGACCAGCTCGCGCAGCGGACCGGTCAGGCCGGACAGGTCGGGCGGCTGGGTGAGGATGCGGGCCGCGGTGGCCGGCGGCGAGTCGGCCGCGAACGGGGTGCGGCCGGTTCCCGCGTACGCCACCACGCCGCCCCACGCGAAGATGTCGGCCGCGGGCGTCAGCGGGTCGTCGCCGTCGCCGAAGCGCTCCGGCGCCATGTACGCCACCGTGCCGACCATCTGCCCGCCGGCCGTGTTGCCGCCGGTCGCCTCCATGGCCCGGGCGATGCCGAAGTCGATCACCTTGGGGCTGCCGGGGGCGAGCAGCACGTTGCGCGGCTTGAGATCGCGGTGGATCACGCCGGCCCCGTGGATCGCGGTCAGCGCGGTGGCCACCCCGATCGCCACGCTGTGCAGGTTGGCCGCGGTCAGCGGGCCGCGCTCCTCGACCACCTCGGCCAGGGTGGGCCCGTCGACGTACTCGACCACCAGGTACGGCCGGTCGTGGTCGGGGTCGGCGTCGAGCACCTCGGCCGTGCAGAACGGCGGGACCAGCCGCGCGCTGGCCACCTCGCTGCGGAACCGGCGGCGGAACTCGTCGTCGGGCGCCAGGTCGGCGCGCACCATCTTGACCGCGACCAGCACCCCGGCCGCGCTGCGGGCCAGATAGACCGTGCCCATGCCGCCCTCGCCGAGCCGGCCGACGATCTCGTACGTCCCGAGGGTGCGCGGATCGAACGGGCGCAGTGGCTCCGTGGTCTCCGCCGGCATGATCGTCCCGCCCCCCGAACTTGGCGAGGTCACTCTATCTGCCGGAGCCGCCGCCGACGTAGAGCCACCCGGACCTTTGTGGCCGAACAGCGTCATGCTGATGCCATGGACGAACGCCTCTCGGCCGCCCCGGTCGTGCCCCGCTTCGCCGCGGCGATCCGGGAGATGGCCGGGGTGGCGGCCTTCTATGCCGGCGGCTCGATCGGCTCCGGCGACTACCGGCCCGGGATCAGCGATCTCGACCTGGTTGCGGTCGTCGGCGCGCCGCTGACGCGGGCGCGGCGAAATCCGTTGCGCGCGCTGCATCGCACCCTGGGCGTGGCGAAACTGCATTGCGCGTACGTGTCATTGCCGGACATCTCGGATGTCGGCCGCAAGCATGTCACCTGGGCGCACGAGCGCATGTTCCGCCGGCCGCTGAGCGGCATCTCCCGGGCCGAGCTGCATCAGTTCGGCGTCACCGTCTACGGCCCGGCGCCGGCCGAGCTGGTGCCCCCGCTCGGCCCCGCCGAGCTGGCCGAGGCCGCCCGCGCCGAGCTGCGCGGCTACTGGACCGGCGCCGTCCGCCGGGCCCGGGTCTGGCGCACCGACCTGCACGTCGACCTCGGCCTCACCACCGTCTCCCGGGCCGGCGTCACCATCGCGACCGGCCGCCTGATCACCAAGCGCGAGGCGATCGACCGGCTCCGTCGCTCGGCGTCCCGGACGACCTGACCAAGGAGATCCGCCGCCGCCGCGCCGGCGAGCGGGTCGAGCTCACCGAGCCGCAGATCCGCGCCCGCGCCGTCCTGGTCCGGGGGCTGATGCGCGAGCAGCTGGCCGGGCTGCTGGCTCAGACGCCCGGCCGGTAGGCATAGATCCGCACCCAGTCGGTGTGCATCACGACCTTGGCCGGGGTGGCCGGGGTGCGGCACTCGACGAAGGCGTCGCAGCCCTGGTCCAGCTGGATCGTCAGGTGCATGGGCGACGTGGTCGGGACCAGCCCCTTGGTGCGCTTGTCCAGGCCGGCCGTCCACTGCTTCTCGCCGTCGAGGTAGAAAGTGACCCGCTCGGGGGTCCAGTCGGCGCTCATCACGTGCCATTGGGTGAAGTCGGCGCGGGTGGTGTGGCCGAGACGGTCGTTGTTCGGGTGGTTGTGCACGAAGCTGTTGGTGTAGGCGCGGGCGCCGCGGTTGACCTCGGAGATGTCGATCTCGCCGTCGTCCGGCCAATTCTCGCTCTCCGGCCAGAGCAGCACGATCGCCGAGTAGCCGGCGCCGCGGTCGACCTTGAAGCAGACGTCGACGTGGCCGTACTTGAAGTTGACGTCGCTGGACAGCCCGCCGGAGACGTCGCGGCCGTCCGCGCCCTTGCCGCCGGTGATCCGCAGGGCGCCGCCGGACACGGTGACCCGGGTGGGATCGCGCGGGACGTGGCCGGCCGGATCGTCGTAGACGGACCATTTCGCCGGGTCCAGCCGGGTGCCGGAGAAGTCGTCGGCGAAGATGAGCGGCCCCCAGCCGGCCGGGGCGGTGGGCGGGGCACAGCTTTTCGGCGCCGTGGTCGCGGGCGCGGGGCTCTCGGTGCCGCCGGCCGCCCACTGCGGGGTGCCCGGGTCCCCCGAGCACCCGGCGAGCGCCAGCGAGGCCGCGAGCACCCCGCCGTATCCTCGGCGGATGCTCATCACCACGGAACGGCTCCTCCTCCGTCGTTTCCGGGCCGCCGACGCCCCGGTGCTGGCCGAGTACCGGTCGGACCCGGCCGTCGCCCGGTACCAGTCCTGGGACGCGCCGTTCCCGCTGCTGCGGGCCGAGACCGCGGTGGCCAACTTCATGGCCTCCGACCCCGGCAAGCCGGGCTGGTTCCAGTGGGCGATCGAGCGCGCCGCCGACAAGCTCCTGATCGGCGACGTCGCCGTGCATCTGCACGACAACCTGCTGCAGGCCGAGGTCGGCTTCACCCTCGCGACCCCCTATCAGAAGCACGGGTACGCCACCGAGGCGGTGAGCGCCGTGCTGGACCGCCTGTTCCGCCTCCAGGGCCTGCACAAGGTGACCGGCGAGTGCGACGCCCGCAACACCCCCTCGGCGGCGCTGATGGAGCGGCTGGGCTTCACCCTCGAGGGGCGGCTGCGCGAGCAGACCTACCTCAAGGGCGAGTGGACCGACGACCTGATCTTCGGACTCCTCGCCACCGAATGGCTGAAAGATACGTAAAAATTCCATTATGAGGTGATGCGGGGGCGGTCCCGGGGCCGGGCGGGCTTGATGAGTTGGGGTTCGCTTCGCGCGGTAACTCATCAGGGCCGCGAACGCCGTCCTGGGGGGCGGGGCGGGCTTGATGAGTTGGGGTTCGGCTCGCGCGGCAACTCATCAGGGCCGCCCCGCGGCGAGCGCCGGCCGGGGTGATCGGGACGGCCGGCGGGGGCGGCGTCAGGCCTGGTAGCGGAGCCAGACGGCGCCCAGCGGCGGCACCCGGAGCGACACCGATGCGTTGAAGCCGTGCCATGGGATGTCCTCGGCGGTCACCTCGCCGAGGTTGCCGACGCCCGAGCCGCCGTACAGATCGCTGTCGGTGTTGATGACCTCGGCCCAGCGGCCGCCGCGCGGCAGGCCGATGCGATAGCCCTCGTGCGGGATGGCGGCGAAGTTCACGATGCAGGCCAGCACGTCGCCGTTGGGCGCGAAGCGGACGAACGAGAACGTGTTGTGCTGCGAGTCCTCGCTGGTGATCCAGCGGAACCCGGTCGGCGACGTGTCCTGCGTCCAGATCGCCGGGCTCTCGCGGTACACCCGGTTGAGGTCCTTGACCAGCTTCTGCACGCCGCCGAACCGGGGGTCGGCCAGATCCTCCCAGTCCAGGCCGCGCTCCTCGCTCCACTCCTGCAGGTCGGCCATCTCGCCGCCCATGAACAGCAGCTGCTTGCCGGTGAACGCCCACATGAAGCCGAGCAGCGCCCGGGTGTTCGCGAGCTTCTGCCAGAGGTCGCCGGGCATCTTGCCGGTGAGCGAGCCCTTGCCGTGCACCACCTCGTCGTGGCTGATCGGCAGGATGTAGTTCTCGCTCCAGGCGTACACCGTCGCGAACGTCATCTGGTGGTGGTGCCACTGCCGGTAGATCGGCTCCTTGGTCATGTAGGTCAAGGTGTCGTTCATCCAGCCCATGTTCCACTTGAAGCCGAAGCCGAGGCCGCCCAGGTGGGTGGGGCGGGTGACGCCGGGCCAGGCGGTGGACTCCTCGGCGATCGTGACGACGCCGGGGTTGTTCTTGTAGACGGTCGCGTTCATCTCCTGCAGGAAGCTGATCGCGTCGAGATTTTCCCGGCCGCCGTACTGGTTGGGCGTCCACTCGCCGTCCTTGCGCGAGTAGTCGAGGTAGAGCATCGAGGCGACCGCGTCGACCCGCAGGCCGTCGGCGTGGAACTCCTCGCACCAGTAGAGCGCGTTGGCCACCAGGAAGTTGCGGACCTCCTTGCGGCCGAAGTCGAAGACGTACGTGCCCCAGTCGGGGTGCTCGCCGCGCCGCCAGTCGCCGTGCTCGTACAGCGGCGTGCCGTCGAACCGGGCCAGGGCCCACTCGTCCTTGGGGAAGTGCGCCGGCACCCAGTCGAGGATCACGCCGATCCCGGCCTGGTGCAGCTTGTCGACCAGATGCCGGAACTCGTCGGGATTGCCGAACCGCGACGTGGGGGCGAAATATCCGGTGACCTGGTAACCCCAGGAGCCGCCGAACGGGTGCTCCATCACCGGCATCAGCTCGACGTGGGTGAAACCCATCTCGGTGACGTAGGCCGTCAGTTGGTCGGCCAGCTCGACGTAGGACAAGCCGGGCCGCCAGGATCCGAGGTGCACCTCGTAGATGCTCATCGGCTCCTGGTGCCAGGCCTTCGACGCCCGTTCCCGCATCCAGGTCTCGTCCGCCCAGGAGTAGCCGGACGAGTAGACGACCGAGGCGGTCGCGGGCGGCACCTCGGTGTGCTGGGCCAGGGGATCGGCGTGCTCGCGCCACACCCCGTCCCGCCCGAGGATCTTGAACTTGTACTTGGAGCCGACGTGCGCGTCCGGGATGTAGAGCTCCCAGACCCCGCTCGAGCCGAGCGACCGCATCGGCCACCCGTCGTACGGCCCCCAGCCCACGAAATCGCCCACCACCTGCACGCCCTGCGCGCTCGGGGCCCACACCGCGAAGCCCACGCCGGTGCCGCGCGGCTGCGCGCCCAGCACCCGCCACAGCTTCTCGTGCCGCCCCTCGCCGATCAGGTGCAGGTCGAGCTCGCCCAGCGTCGGCAGGTGCCGGTACGGGTCGTCGACCTCCACCCCGTCCACGTCGAGCCGGTAGTCGAGGACCGTGCCGGGCAGCTCGGCCGCGAAGATCCCGGCGTCGTGCACCTTGAGCATCTCGACCCGCTCGCCCTCGTGCACCACCGCGACCTTCTCGGCGCCCTTGCGCAGGGTGCGGATCACCGTGACGGCGCCGGTCGGGTGCGCGCCGAGGATGGCGTGCGGGTCGTGCGTGTCGCCGGCCACCACGCCGTTCATGGCGCGCTGGTCGGCGGCGAGCGAGGGGGTGGGGTGGCCGATCACGACAGTGACTCCTTTCCGACCAGCCGATTGATCGATCGCAGCGGAATCCGCAGCCAACCGGGCCGGTGACGGGCTTCGTAGGCGGCCTCGTAGACCGCCTTGTCCAACTCGTACGCGGCCAGCAGCGCCGCCTGGGAACGCGGGTCGGTGCCGGAGGCGTGCGCGTAACCGTCGCAGAACGCGTCCCGGTTGCGGTCGACCCACTCCCGGGCCCGGGCCGCCAGGTGCTCGTCGTCGTCCGAGTCGACCAGCAACTGGTACGCCGCATACTCGTAGCTGCGCAGCACCCCGGCCACATCACGCAGGGGTGAATCCGGCAGCCGGCGCTCGGCGAGCGGCACCCCCGGCTCGCCCTCGAAGTCGATCAGCAACCACGCCTCGGGGGTGCGCAGCACCTGGCCGAGATGCAGGTCGCCGTGGATGCGCTGGACGGTGACCTCGGTGCCGGCGATCGCGCGGAACCGGGCCTCGATGGTCGGCACGTACTGCTGGATCTCGCTGACCGCGTTCGCGTTCTGCCGCAGCCGGGCCAGCACCGCGTCCAGCGGGAACGGCGCCGGGCCGGAGCCGAGCGCCTCGGCCAGGTCGGCGTGCACCGACGCGACCGCCTCGCCGAGCCGGTAGGACTCGCCCTGGAAGTCGCCGCCCACCTCGTCGGCGGCCATCTCGGCGTCGGCGAACAGGTCGCGCGCCGAGGCGGTCGCCATCGCCCAGCCCTCCGCCGAGTTCGCCGCGTACTCGGTCACCATGCCCAGCGGCGAGCGCTCGCCGCTGTCGGCGGTCTCGAAGGAGCCGAGCAGCTTGGCGACGTGCTGGTTGCCGTGCCGGCCGAGCACCCGGTTGAGCTCGATGTCGGGGTTGATGCCGGCGGCCACCCGGCGGAACACCTTGAGGATCGCCTCCTGGCCGAAGATCACGCTGGTGTTGCTCTGCTCGGCGTCGAAGACCCGGGGGTACGAGTCGTCGCCGGGGAACTCCGCGCCCGGCTCGGGCTCGAAGACCACGTCGCCGATCGTGCCGCCGCTCGCCACCAGCGACAGCAGGTGCCGGACGGCGCCCTGGTCGTAGAGTGCGTCGTAGCCCGTGCCCTTGTCCACGGTGCCGATGGTGGCCACGCCGCTGAACTCGGCGATCGGGCCGTTGTCCCAGGCCACGATCACCTGGTAGCGCTCCGAGCTGCCGTCGGTGTACTCGACGTCGATGAGCACCAGGTCGAGGTTGTCGCCGAGCTTGGTCGACGACGCCTGTTTGACCGACGACAGCGTGCGGGCCTTGCCGGCGTACCAGCGCTGCTGCGGCAGCCACTCGGCGAAGGGCAGCGTCATTGCTTCTCCTCGCTCCTGCACAGCTGGAACCAGTAGAAGCCGTGCCCGGGGAGGGTCAGCAGATACGGCAACTGTCCGATACGCGGGAAGTTCACGTGCCCGGTCAGCTCGACCGGCGTATACCCGTTCCAGTGCTGCAGGTTGAGCTCGATCGGTTGCGGGAAGCGCGACAGGTTGTTGACGCAGAGCACCACGTCGTCGCCGTGCTCACGCAGATAGGCCAGCACCGACGGGTTCGACCCGCCGAGCTCGCGGAACGTGCCGACCGCGAACGCGTCGTGGCGGCGGCGCACCGCCAGCATCGTACGCGTCCAGTTCAGCAGCGACGTCGAGCTGTCCCGCTGGGCCTCGACGTTGACCGCCTGGTATCCGTACACGGGATCCTGGTTTGCCGGAAGGTAGAGGCGGCCCGGATTCGCGGTCGAGAAACCCGCGTTGCGGTCGGGTGTCCACTGCATCGGCGTGCGCACGCCGTCGCGGTCGCCGAGCCAGATGTTGTCGCCCATGCCGATCTCGTCGCCGTAGTAGAGGACCGGCGAGCCGGGCAGCGACAGCAGCAGCGCGGTGAACAGCTCGATCTGGTTGCGGTCGTTCTCCAGCAGGGGTGCGAGCCGCCGGCGGATGCCCACGTTGGCCTTCATCCGCGGGTCCTTGGCGTACTCGGAGTACATGTAGTCGCGTTCCTCGTCGGTGACCATCTCGAGGGTCAGCTCGTCGTGGTTGCGCAGGAAGATGCCCCACTGGCAGTTGTCCGGGATGGCCGGGGTCTGCGCCATGATCTCCGAGATCGGGAAGCGGGACTCACGGCGCACCGCCATGAAGATGCGCGGCATCAGCGGGAAATGGAACGCCATGTGGCACTCGTCGCCGCCGGAGCGCGAGTCGCCGAAGTACTCCACCACGTCGGCCGGCCACTGGTTGGCCTCGGCCAGCAGCACCCGGCCCGGGAACTCGTCGTCGATCACCTTGCGGCAGTGCTTGAGGAACGCGTGCGTCTCGGGGAGGTTCTCGCCGTTGGTGCCCTCCCGCTCGTACAGATAGGGCACCGCGTCCAGCCGGAAGCCGTCGATGCCCAGGTCGAGCCAGAAGCGCAGGACGTCGAGCATCGCCTCCTGCACGGCCGGGTTGTCGTAGTTGAGGTCGGGCTGGTGGGAGAAGAACCGGTGCCAGAAGAACTGCCGGCGCACCGGGTCGAAGGTCCAGTTGGACTCCTCGGTGTCGACGAAGATGACCCGGGCGTCCTGGTACTTGTCGCTGGTGTCGCTCCACACGTAGAAATCGCCGTACGGCCCGTCGGGGTCACGGCGCGACTCCTGGAACCACGCGTGCTGGTCACTCGTGTGGTTCATGACCAGGTCGGTGATCACCCGGATGCCGCGCTTGTGGGCCGCGTCGAGCAGCGCCACGAAATCCTCCACCGTGCCGAACTCGGGCAGCACCCGGTAGAAGTCGCTGATGTCGTAGCCGCCGTCGCGCAGCGGGGACTGGTAGAACGGCGGCAGCCAGAGGCAGTCGACGCCGAGCCACTGCAGGTAGTCGAGGCGCTCGATCAGGCCGCGCAGGTCGCCCGAGCCGTCCGAGCTCGAGTCGTAGAACGCCCGGACCAGGACTTCGTAGAACACCGCCCGCTGGAACCAGGTCGCGTCGGCGGGCAGCGAGCGCGCGTGGCCGAAATCCTCCGCGGTGGGATGCTCCACCACGCCGTCCTCGACGTGGCTGCCCTCCGACGGGTCGTGCTCCTCGATCAGGTCCATCGCGTTCCCCACCTACCCCACCCGCAGGTTCTTGAACCAAACCTCAATTGCGTTGCAGCACGAACACATGCGCCGGCTCGACGTACGGGTCGATGCGGACCGCGTTGTGCTGGCCCCACTCGTACGTCGCGCCGGTGATCTGGTCGACCACCGTGAACCGCTCGTGCCAGTCCAGCCCCAGTTCCGGCATGTTGAGCGTGGTGTTGCCCCACTGCACGTTGCTGGCGTCGAAGGTCACCACGACCAGCACCGTGTTGCCGCTGTCGGCGTCCCGCTTGGAGAAGCACAGCAGCGCGCCGTTGTCGACCTCGTGGAAGCGCAGGTTGCGCAGCCAGTGCAGGGCCGGGTTGGCGGCCCGGATCCGGTTGAGCCGGGTGATGTACGGCGCGAGCGACCGCCCGCTGCGCTCGGCGCCCGCCCAGTCCCGCGGCTTGAGCTCGAACTTCTCGTTGTCGATGTACTCCTCGGAGCCGGGCCGGGCGACGTGCTCGAACAGCTCCAGCCCCGAGTACATGCCCCAGGAGGGGGAGAGCATGCTGGCCAGAACGGTGCGAATCTTGAACATCGGCGGGCCGCCGTGCTGCAGCGACTCGTGCAGGATGTCGGGGGTGTTGGGCCAGAAGTTCGGCCGCATCCAGTCCAGCGACGCCAGCAGCTGTCCCATGTACTCGCGCATCTCCCAGGCCGTCGTGCGCCAGGTGAAGTACGTGTACGACTGGGTGAAGCCGACCTTGCCGAGCCCGTTCATCATGGCCGGCCGGGTGAACGCCTCGGCCAGGAACAGCACGTCCGGGTCGGTCTCCTTGACCTTCGGGATCAGCCACTGCCAGAAGTTGACCGCTTTGGTGTGCGGGTTGTCGACCCGGAAGATCTTGATGCCCTGGTTCACCCAGTGCATCACCACGCGGTAGATCTCGTCGCGCAGCGCGCGGTAGTCGTTGTCCCAGTTGATCGGATAGATGTCCTGGTATTTCTTGGGGGGATTCTCGGCGTACGCGATCGTGCCGTCGGCGCGGGTGGTGAAGAACTGCGGGTGCGATCTCACCCACGGGTGGTCGGGCGCGGCCTGCAGCGCGAGGTCCATCGCGACCTCCATGCCGAGGTCCTCGGTGCGGCGGATGAACGCGCGGAAGTCGTCGAGGGTGCCCAGCTGCGGGTGGATCGCGTCGTGGCCGCCCTCGTCGGAGCCGATCGCCCACGGCGAGCCGACGTCCTCGGGCCGGGCGACCAGCGTGTTGTTGCGGCCCTTCCGGTTGATCTTGCCGATCGGGTGGATCGGCGGCAGGTAGACCACGTCGAAGCCCATGGCCGCGATCGCGGGCAGCCGCTCGGCCGCGGTGGCGAACGTGCCGTGCTTGATCGGGATCGCGTCCGGGCCGATCTCGGCGCCCTCCGAGCGGGGGAAGAACTCGTACCACGCCGAGTACAGCGCGCGCTGGCGATCGACCCAGATCGCGTACGACCTGGTCGTGGTCACCTGCTGGCGCACCGGGTGCTGCCAGAGCAGATCCTCCAGGTCGAGCGCGGGGGAGACCCGGGCGAACAGCGACATCTGCTCGTCCCGCAGGGCCGCCGCGGCCGCGCGTACCCGATCCTCGTGCTCCTGGGGAACGATCTTGACCGCCAGATCGAGCACGTCGGCGCCCTCGGCCAGATCGTTCGCCAGATCCTCCAGGCCCTGGCCGGCGCCGATCTTCTTGACCACCGCGTCGCGCCACGTACGGTACGGATCCTCGAACGCCTCCACCGTGAACGTCCACCGGCCCACCCGGTCCGGCCGGATCATGCCGTGCCACTGGTCGAGGCCCGGCTCGCCCGGCCGCATGCGGGTGAACGGCTCCGTCTCGCCGTCGGGGCCGCGCCATACCACGTTCACGCCGAGCGCGTGATGTCCTTCGCGATAGGACACGCAGGAGACCGGGACGAGCTCGCCGACCACCGCCTTGGCGGGGTAGCGGCCACAGGACACCGACGGCGTCACGTCCTCGATGGGAAAACGACCGGTCATGATCTCCACCGTAGTCAGACGGGCGTGGACAGGCGCGGCGAACAGAGACCGCCGCCGGGCATATTTCTCCCCGCGGACCTGCCGCGAACCGTGCTTTCCAACCTACCGGAGCGCGTTCACCGCGGCTCGTCCAGGAGCGGTCTCGCACCACCGGTGAAAATCCGGAGCTCGTCGGCGCGGAGCACCGTCTCATGCTTGCCCGCTTTGATCATCGGCACGTTACCGGCCAGCAAAATCACGTTTCCCACGCGCCGCCCGCGCAGCACGTCCGCGTCGCCGTACAGGACGATCTCGTCGAAGGCGGTGCGCGCGGTGGCGACCTGGATCCGGGTCCGCGCCAGCGGCGGCACGTCGGTCAGATTCATCGCCAGCAGACCGTCGTCGCGCAGGGCGCGCCGGGCGTCGCGGGCGAACCCCGCGGCGGCGACGCTCTCCGGCATCGCCGCGCCGACGAACACATCCGAGACGATCAGGCCGTACTCGGCGTTGCCCGCCTTCGCCAGCTCCGTGCGCGCGTCCCCGAGCCGTACCTCGATCGACCCCGGAAACGGCAAATTCCGTTCGACCATCGCCAGGATCTGCGGGTCGCGCTCGACGACCAACTGCTCAGCGCCGGGCCGTAGATGGTCGATGAAGCGGGGCAGCGTCAGGCCGCCGCCCCCCAAATGCAAGATCTTTTCCCGTACGGCCGTGCCGGTCCACAACCGCAGGACCGCGCCGAGCTGGATCTCGTAGGGGAATTCCAGGTGCCCCGGGTCGGCCAGATCGACGTACGACTGCGGCACGCCGTTGACCAGCAGCGTCCAGCCCCGCGGCCGGGCCGGATCGGGCCGCAGCTCGGCGATGCCGGAGGCGACCAGGGCGCGCAGGGGAGCGCCTCGGTTGCCATGCGGTCCCATCCCGGTGACCCTACTCAAGTCGGCCCGTCGCCCCGCCGAGGTGTACCCCTGACGCGGTCCGACCGGTTCCGCGCCTGTCTCGGAGGAGCACCTCGTGGCCGGACCGTCAGTCGAGCTCTCGCCTGTGATCGCCGCCAGCACGCACTGGCTGTCGCGTGCCTACCCGGCGGGCACGCCCGACACGATCGCGCACACGCTGGCGGAGCTCCAGGCGCGCCAGGCCGTCACGGTCGCCGCCTGGCTGCGGTACCCCACCGAGATGGACGCGGCCCTGGTCGCCATCGCCGGCCCGGGTGGCTCGGCGGTGCTCGACTGGCGCGTCGGCAGCGAGCCCGAGGACGAGGACGCCGAGGAGGAGGGCTGGCGTACCTGGGTCGACGAGGTCGTCGTCTCGTGGGCGGCCTGCCTGCTCGCCGACCCGCTCCTCGCACGCCGCGGCGTCGACGCGGTGGCCGCGGCCGTCCCGTACGACGACGGCCGTCCCCGCCCGCAGCCGCGCCGCGCCGGCGGCCTGCCCACCGAGTTCCGCCGCCTGCTCACCCCGGACGCCCGCGACCGCGAGGCCGCGGTGCTGCTGCGCCACCCCGACCTGCTCGAGCCGGTCGCCGAGCTGCACCGCGACACGCTGCTCTACCTGCTCGACGCTGAGCCGGCTGGCCTCGCCTCCGGCTCGGCGGGGATTGCGCCCCAGGAGGCCGACGTCGAGGGCACCGAAAAGGACTTCGGCTTCGCCTAGCCCTCGACGTCGACGGGCGCAATCCCGCCGTTGTCCTGCTCGGAAGTCGTCCTTCGTCAGTCGGCGAGGCGGGCGGGGAAGCCGCCGGTGGCGATCGGGCCCCAGCGGTCGATCGTCACGCGGATCAGGGACTTGCCCTGGTCGCGCATGGCCTGGCGGTACTCGTCCCAGTCCGGGTGCTCGCCGGAGATGACGCGGAAGTATTCCACCAGCGGCTCGAGCGCCTCGGGCAGGTCGAGCACCTCGGCGGTGCCGTCGACCTGGACCCAGGCGCCGCCGAAGTCGTCGGAGAGCACCAGCACGCTCACCCGCGGATCGCGGCGGACGTTGAACGCCTTGGCCCGCTCGGGGTAGGTCGAGATGACGATCCGGCCCTCGGTGTCGACGCCGCAGGTGTTCGGCGAGGCCTGCGGGCGGCCGTCCTTGCGGGTGGTCATCAGGATCGCGTGGTGCCGCGGCCGGAGGAACTCCAGCAGGCCGTCCCGGTCGACGGTCGTGGTGGTGGCGATGGTGCGGGGCACTCTCGGTCTCCTCGGCTCAGACGCGCGCGGCGGCGGCGTCGGTCTGGATCGCGCCCGGGTCGCCGGCCGCCTGCTCGGCGGTGACCGCCGCGCCGATGATGCCGGCGTTGTTGAGCAGCGACGCCGGGACCATGGGCGTCCGGATGTCGATCAGCGGGAAGAACCGGTCGGACTTCTTGCTGACCCCGCCGCCGATGATGAACAGCCGGGGCGAGAGCAGCATCTCGACGTGGCGCAGGTAGTCCTGCACCCGGCCGGCCCACTTCTCCCAGCTCATGTCGTCGGCCTCGCGGGCCCGGTCGGACGCGCGCACCTCGGCGTCCTTGCCGTCCAGCTCGAGGTGGCCCAGCTCGGTGTTCGGAATGAGCACGCCGTCGAGGAAGAGCGCGCTGCCGATGCCGGTGCCGAAGGTCAGCATCATGATCAGCCCGGACTGGTCGCGGCCCGCGCCGAACGCCACCTCGGCCACCCCCGCCGCGTCGGCGTCGTTGAGCACCGTGACCGGCTTGCCGAGCCGCTCGGCGAACACCCTCGCGGCCGGCGCGTCGATCCACGACTTGTCCACGTTCGCCGCCGTACGCGTGACGCCGTCCACCACCACGCCGGGGAACGTGAGCCCGACCTGGTCGAAGCCGTCGAACTGGGCGGCGACCTCGGCCACCGCCTCGACGACGCTGGTCACGTCGCTGGGCTGCGGCGTGGGAACGCGGTACCGCTCGGCGAGCAGGTCGCCCCGCACCGTGTCGACCGGTGCGCCTTTCACGCCGGAGCCGCCGATGTCGATGCCGAGAGTGGCCATCCCTTTGTTTCCCGTCTGGAGGTTCGCGGATGTTCCCCGCTGTTTACCACGTGCGGCCGACATCGAACCCTGGGCGGTTCACTCCGGTCCCGTGCTGATGGGCCGTTCGACGTGAATGACTCATACTTTCGGCTAGCTCGGGGTAGGCTTTCTGGTTAACGTGGAAACACTGAACGGTCGCCGCGTGCGGGCACGGCTCTCTGCCCGCCTATGGAGGACCAGGCATGATCCCGACGTACGCCCGCCCCGCACCCACCCACAGCACGGTGGCGGAGAGCGCCACCGAGATGCTGAGCACCCTGGCCGCGATTCCGGCCGGTCATCCGTCCCGTGCCGCACTGCGGGACAGCGCGATCGAGGCCTGGCTGCCGCTGGCCCGCCACCTCGCCAACCGCTACTCCGGCCGCGGCGAGCCCACCGACGACCTGATCCAGACCGCCACCGTCGGCCTGATCAAAGCCGTCGACAAGTTCGACCCCGACCGCGGCGTCGACTTCGCCGGCTACGCCATCCCCACCATCATCGGCGAGATCAAACGCCACTTCCGCGACCGCACCTGGTCCGTCCGCGTCCCCCGCCGCCTGCAAGAACTCCGCCTCGCCATCACCGAGGCCAACAGCACCCTGACCCACAGCCTCGGCCGCTCCCCGACCGTCGCCGACATCGCCGCCCACCTGAGCATCACCGAGGAAGACGTCCTCGAAGGACTCGAAGGCGCCCGCGCCTACAACGCCACCTCGCTGAGCACCCCCATCTCCGCCGACGGCACCACCGAGCTCGGCGACACCCTCGGCGGCGAAGACCACGAATACGAGCTCGCCGAAACCCGCGTCGCCCTCGGCCCCGCCCTGGCCACCCTCGACGAACGCGAGCAGAAGATCCTCACCCTGCGCTTCTACGGCAACCTCACCCAGTCGCAGATCGCCGACCAGATCGGCATCTCCCAAATGCACGTCAGCCGCCTGCTCACCAAGGCCCTCACCAAGCTGCGCACCGAGCTGAGCGCGACTTTCTAGCCCCGTCGTCGGCGCCGCCCGGTGGACAGCCCGCGTTTTCTGTCACACCCCCGTGCTGAACTCGCCCCACCCATTGAGGGCGGGGTGGCCCGCGGCGCCGACTGTGGACGAAAACCGAAAAGTGTCGGACCCGCGTGCTTCGGTTGGTCCCCACCCGGACGGGCGGGACAGGCCGGCCCCGTTGCCGTTCGCGAGCAGGGGCTTCGAGGACCAAAAGTTCGCGGACCAGGGCTCGGGTGGCCGCCTCCACCCGACGCCCGCAAGAGAAGAGCCCCGGCTCCGGCCGGGGCTCTCCGCCGTCTCCGCCCGCCCGGGGCCGGGTCGCCTTGGCCGGGTCGCCTTGGCCGGGTCGTGGCTGGTTGCGCCGTCTGCGGCCCGTGGGTCGCGGGTGGTCGCGCCGATTGCGGCTCGCCGCGCCGTGCCTTGGGGCCGCGATGTGGCTTGGCGTGCGGTTCACAAGTCTTCGCGGGCGGGGCCTTCGCGGGCAGAGGTGAGCGCCCGTCAGCTCCGGGGTGGGCGGTTGGCCCAACGTGGCGACGGCGAGCGAGCCGGGCCGCTCGTGCGCCCGAGCGGCCGGGCCCGGTGTAACGAAACAGCCCGCGCGGGCTGAATCAGGCGCAACGCAACAGCCCCGCCCGGGGGTGGGCGGGGCTGCCGGTCGGGTGGTGGCTACTGGGCGCCGGAGGCGCGCCAGTTCAGCTGGATGAGCATCTGGCGGGCCTGGTCGGCGACCTCCGGATCGGTGACGACGGCGTACTGGCCGGCCTGCAGGGAGCTGCGCGAGGCGAAGTCGCGCCGGCCGCCGGTGGCGGCGTGGGCGATGGCGCCGAAGATGGCGCCCCACGCGGCGCCGATGAGCAGGCAGACGAAGATCACGGCGAACCAGTTGGAGTTGCTGAACAGGCCGAACAGCAGGCCCACGAACAGGCCGAACCAGGCGCCGCTGGCGGCGCCGGCGCCGGCCGCGCGGGCCGTGGTGAGCCGGCCCAGCACATTTTCGATCAGGCGGAGGTCGGTGCCGATGATGGCGGTCCGCTCGACCGGGAACTTGTTGTCGGAGAGGTGGTCGACGGCCTGCTGGGCGAGGGCGTAGTCGGGGTAGGTGCCGACCACCACCGTGGGCAGCGCCTTGCCGGGCGGGGTCTGCCCGGGCAGGCTCGGCACCCCGGCCGGGCCGGGCGGGACGGAGCCGGGATTCCCGAGGCCGGGCGGGACCGGGCCGGGGTTGGGCGAGACGGCGCCGGAGCCGCCGGCTGCCGAGCCCGCAGGCCCAGAAGACGCCGGAGAAGGCGCGGGGGCCGTCGAGGCGGCGGGGTCGGGCTCGGGTGCGGGGCCGGGCGTAGCGGCGGGGCCGGGCACCGCGCCCGTGCCCGGCGCGGTGGGGGTGCCGTCCGATGGGGTGGTCACTTCTCGCCTCCCTTTGCGCGGCGGGCCGGGCGGCCCGCGCTGGTGGGTGCGGACCCGCGGGCCGCGAGCCACACCCAGATCAAGAAGCCACCGGCCACGGCGGCGGCGATGCCGGCCGAGCCGGCGAGGAACGCGAACCTGCTGGAGACCAGGGCCGCGGACATGCGAACGTTCATGGCCACCGAGATCAGCCCCAGCACGCCGGCCGCGCCGGTGACCAGGAAGACCGCCAGCAGCGGGACCGTGACGAGGCGGCTGGGACGGTCGCCGGGGACGGCGACGCGGCGGAACAGGCGGGTGACGAACAGCGCGAACGCCGCCCAGGCGAGCACCAGCAGCACCGCGGCGGCGACGTCGCTGGGGCGGTGCCACTCGGCCCAGACCGTGGCCACGCCGATCACCGTGACGTAGCCGGCGCCGGCCAGCGCCACGATGCCGCGCACCGCCGCGGGCAGCACCAGGATCAGCGCGAACGCCACCGAGGCGGCGGCCGCGGTGTGGCCGCTGGGGAACGAGTTGGGGCCGGGGAAGTCGGAGAGGTCGGGCCGGGGGAGCCGGGTCTTGAGCAGCCGGCAACTGGCGTTCGCGCCGAGCACCAGCAGGCCCGCGCCGATCGCCAGGTCGACCCGGCGGCGCAGCACGCCGACGCCCGCGGCCACCAGGCACACCAGCACCAGCGTCACCAGGGTGGTGCCGTTGAGCGTGCGGCTGAGCACCTCGACCACGCGGGCGTGGTGGACGTCGCCGCCGCGCATCGCGGTGGTGTCGGCGTACTGGCCGGTGGCGGTGCGGACGAAGACGGCGTCCATCGCCGCGACCCCGGCGGCGGCCACGACGGCGACCGCGAGCGGGGCGAGCACGAAACCCGCGCCGGGCGCGGAGGTCGCGGACGTCCGGGCGGCGGACGTCGTGGAGCGGGGCGCCACGGCCGTCATCGGCGGTCCTCCCTTCGGCGAACGAAACGGCGAATGAGTCGGCGAACGAGTCGGCGAACGAACGGTAGCGGTTTGCCCAACCGCGCACTTTTTCAAGCAACCCAAGCGCACCGGACACGCTCAAGCAACCCAAGCGCAACCGCCATCGCTCTCGGCCCGCAACGCCCCGTCGCGACCTTCGTATGACGACGACACGAAGGGACGCTCATGGGGCTCAACACCCGCCGACTGCTCGCGGTGCCGCTGATGGCGCTGGCCGCCGGCGCGGGGCTGGTCGTGGCGCCCGGCGCCGCCGAGGCCGCCGGCGTGACGGCGACCGTCAAGGTGCGCACCACTCTCAAGACCCGGTCCGGGCCGTCGCTGACCGCGAAAACCACCGGGTCCTTGCGCAACGGACAGAAGGTGACGGCTACCTGCCGGGTCAACGGCCCATCCGTACGGGGTTCGCAGCGCACGACCAAGCAATGGGACCGGCTCAGCAACGGCTCGTACGTGTCGCACGCGTACCTCAAAGTCAGCCGGACCATCGCACCCTGCGCGACCCGGACGACGGCGGTGAAGGCGAAGCCGAAGCCGGCGCCCAAGCCGAAGGCGAAGCCGGCGCCCAAGCCGGCCTACAAGGTCGGGAAGGTGCGCAGCGCCGACGGCCCGGTCAACATCCGCACCGGGCCGTCGACCGCCTACCCGGTCAAGCGCGCGATCGCGACCGGCGCGACGGTGCAGGGCGTGTGCGGCGTGGTCGGCGCGATGGTCAGCGGCACGGTTCGTTCCACCACACAGTGGAACCGGCTGAGCGACGGCAGCTACATCTCGCACGCCTATGTGGTCACGCCGACGCTGCACCTGTGCCCCGGCGCGACGATGAAGCCGATCGTCGCCCCGACGCCCGAGCAGTTCATCAAGGCGGCGGTGCCGGGCGCGCAGAAGGGCTGGCGGGAGTACGGCGTGCCACCCTCGGTGACGATCGCGCAGGCCATCCTCGAATCGGGCTGGGGGCGTAGCAGCCTCTCGGTCACCGACAGCAACTACTTCGGGATCAAGTGCCAGGGCAGCAACTACGGCACGCTCGCGAAGGGTTGCCACGTCTACCACACGACCGAGTGCGACAAGGCCGGCAAGTGCTTCGGCACCACGGGGAGCTTCCGGATCTACGCCGACATGGCGAGCTCGTTCCGCGACCACGGCAACTTCCTGCGGGTGAACAGCCGGTACAAGCCGGCCTTCAGCTACACCCGGGACGCGAACAAGTTCATCTGGCAGGTGTGGAAGGCCGGGTACGCCACCGACCCGAACTACTTCACCAAGATCACTACGCTGATGGCCTCGTACAACCTGTATCAGTACGACACCTGGAAGTAGTGAGCACCCCCGTCGGCCGATCGCGCCGGCGGGGGTGATTTGCGTATTACGCTCGCATTGGTGAGTTTGGTGAGGCGACGGGGGAGTGCTACCGCCGCGGCGGACGAGCGCCGCGGCCGATCGGCCGGATCCTGGCTCGCCGCGGTCGTGCTGGTCGCCGGCATCGCCGCCACGCTGCTGACCGTCCACGCGGTGCGCTCCGCCCAGCGGGAGAACGCGGACAGCGTCATGGACCAGCGCGCCGAGATGGCCGCCGCCGCCGTGCGCACCGAGACCGAGCGGTACAGCTCGCTGCTCGCGGCCACGGCGGCCGGCCTTGCCACCGACCACACGATCACCTGGGAGGACTTCGACGCGGCCACCGCGCCGCTCGCGTCGGCCTCGCTGATCGGCGCCACCAGCGTCGCCTTCGTCGTGCCGGGGACGACGGCGCAGGCGCCGGCCATGCAGCGACTGTGGCGCTCGCGCGGCGCGGACGGGCTGGTGCTGCGGCCCGCCGCCGGCCGGGACGAGCACTACTTCACCATCTTCACCCGCGGGCTGGGCACCACGCCCGGGCCCGACGGGCTCGACCTGGCCGTCGCGGCCGAGCCGGCCGGCGCGCTCGCCGACGCCCGCCGGATGAGCGTGCCGACCGTCTCCGACACGTACGTGTTGCTGCGTGACCGCGGTCTGCCGGCCGCGCGGCAGCAGCATTCGTTCGTCTTCACCGCGCCGATCTGGCCGCGCGCCGCCGACCCGCAGTTCCGCGGCTGGCTCGTGCTGGGCATGCGCGGGCAGGACTTCCTCAGCGGCGTACTCGCCACGGTGAGCCAGGGGCAGCTCGACGCGACGCTGCGGGCGCACAACACCGACGGCAGCCGGCACGTCGTCGCCCGCTTTCCCGCGCCCGGCGAGCCCGACCTCGAGCGCGAGTCCCTGCTCGACGTGGCCGACCGGGAGTGGACTTTGACCGTCCGGGCCGACTCCGGCCGCCTGCCCGGCGCGCACAGCGGCCTGCCGGGCGCGGTGCTGGGCGGCTGCCTGGCGATCACGGTCATCCTCGCCGGGCTGGTCCACGTGCTCGCCACCGGACGGGAGCGGGCGGTCGCCCGGGTCCGCGAGGCGACCGCCGGGCTGCGCGCCGCCGAGGCCGAGAGCCGGCGGCAGGCGGGGCTGCTCGGCGCGGTGATGACCAGCATCGGCGACGGGGTCGGCGTGGTCGACGAGAACGGGCGGTTCCTGCTGCACAATCCGGCCGCCAAGCAGCTGCTCGGGGTGCCCGACGACGCCGATCGCCCGGATGCCTGGCAGGAGCACTACGGGCTGTTCCGGCCGGACGGGCGCACGCCGTTCCCGCTCGACGAGCTGCCGCTGATGCGGGCGCTGCGCGGCGAGCACGCCAGCGGCGTCGAGATGGTGGTGCGCAACCCGGCCCGGCCCGACGGCATCGTGATCAGCGTCGACGGGCGGCCGCTCGACGCCGGCGCGGGGCAGCGCGGCGCGGTCGCCGTCTTCCACGACATCACCGACATCCGCCGCTACGAGTCCGACCTCGCCGTGTTCGCGGGCGTGGTGGCGCACGACCTCAAGGCGCCGCTGACGGTGGTGCGCGGGCACTGCGAGGCGGCGCAGGAGGCGCTCGAGGACGGCGACGATCCGAGCGCCTCGCTCGACCGCATCGAGCGGGCGGTGCAACGGATGGCCGGGATGATCGACACGCTGCTCGCGTACACGACGGCCCGCGACGCGCCGCTCACCGCCGAGACGGTCGACCTGGGCGAGCTGGTGGCCGAGGTGGTGCAGGACCGGGCCCGGCACGACCCCGCGCCCGAGGTGTTCGTCGGCGACCTGCCGGCCGTGCGGGCCGACCCGGCGATGCTGCGGCACGTGCTCGACAACCTGATCGGCAACGCCCTCAAGTACGTGCGCCCGGGCGCCGCCGCCCGGGTCGACGTGACCGCCTCCCCGGTCGGGACCGGCTGGACCCGGATCGAGGTGGCCGACCGCGGGATCGGCATCCCGGACGCCGAGAAGCACGCGGTCTTCGAGAGGTTCCACCGGGCGCACGCGTCCGCCGGTTACGACGGCACGGGGCTGGGCCTGGCCATCTGCAAACGGATCGTCGAGCGCCACGGCGGGGAGATCGGTGTCGCCGACAACCCCGGCGGCGGGACGCGGTTCCACTTCACCCTGGAGGTGTCGGACATGAAGCTCAAGGCGCGCAAGAAGGACGACGACAAGGCCCGCGAGAAGCTGGAGCGGGCGCTGGCCGGGCGGGCCGCGATGGAGAAGGCGCGCCTGCCGGGGATGAGCGCGCTGCCGGCCGCCGACCCGTCCGGCCGCGACCCGAGCGCCGCCCGGCTGCGCTCACCCGTGCCACACGACTGAATGCGGCCGGCGGGGCATGACGCTGGCACGTCCAGCACGAGGTGGTGGTCATTCCGAAGTCGAAGACCGAGGCGCGGATCCGTACGAATCACGATATTTCTGGATTTGAACTTTCGGACGCGGAGATGGCGGCGATCGACGGCTTGGGGCGGCGATAATCACCAGGCGTGCGCGCGCCTGATATGCCTATTCTTGCTGCGCCATGTCGACAACACCCGCCGCGCTTCGCACCCGGCTAGCCGAGCTCCTTCCCCGCGACGAACGGCGACTCCAGCGCCGGCTGGAGGGCACCAGGAAGATCCGCGACGAGGCGGCCCGGGCGGCCGTGCTCGCGGAGATCTCCGCGGAGGCCGACGCGGCCTTCGCGCGGCTGGAGTCCCGGCTCGCGTCCGTGCCCAAGGTGACCTATCCCGAGGCGCTGCCGGTCAGCCGGCGCAAGGACGACATCCTCGCCGCTATCCGCGACCACCAGGTCGTGGTGGTGGCCGGCGAGACCGGCTCCGGCAAGACGACCCAGCTTCCCAAGATCTGTCTGGAGCTGGGTCGCGGCGTGCGCGGCCAGATCGGGCACACCCAGCCGCGGCGCATCGCGGCCCGCACGGTCGCCGAGCGCATCGCCGAGGAGCTCGACCGGCCGCTCGGCTCGACGGTGGGCTACAAGGTGCGCTTCACCGACCAGGTCGGCGACGACACCATGATCAAGGTGATGACCGACGGCATCCTGCTCGCCGAGATCCAGAACGACCGGCAGCTGCGCCGCTACGACACCCTGATCATCGACGAGGCGCACGAGCGCAGCCTCAACATCGACTTCATCCTGGGGTACCTGCGCGATCTGCTCCCGCGCCGCCCGGATCTCAAGCTGATCATCACGTCCGCCACGATCGAGACCCAGCGTTTCGCGGAGCATTTCGCCGGCCCGGACGGCAAGCCCGCGCCCGTGATCGAGGTCTCCGGCCGGACCTACCCGGTCGAGGTCCGGTACCGGCCGCTGGTCCAGACCGCCGCGGACGAGTCTTCAGTCCGGTCAGGGGTGGTGGCGGGGCGGTCGGATGGGGACACCGAAGAGCCGATGGACCAGGTCGACGGCATCGCCGAGGCGGTCGACGAGCTCGGCCGCGACGGCGACGGCGACATCCTCGTCTTCCTCTCCGGCGAGCGGGAGATCCGCGACACCGCCGACGCGCTCGCCAAGCGGAACCTGCGCGCCACCGACATCGTCCCGCTCTACGGGCGGTTGTCGGCCGCCGAGCAGCATCGCGTCTTCGAGCGGCACACCCAGCGCCGGGTCGTGCTCGCCACCAACGTCGCCGAGACCTCGCTGACCGTCCCCGGCATCCGCTACGTGATCGACCCCGGCACGGCCCGGATCAGCCGCTACTCCAACCGGCTCAAGGTCCAGCGCCTGCCGATCGAGCCGGTCTCGCAGGCCAGCGCCAACCAGCGCAAGGGACGCTGCGGGCGGCTCGCCGACGGCATCTGCATCCGGCTCTACTCGGAAGAGGATTTCGACGCGCGGCCGGAATTCACCGAGCCCGAGATCCTGCGGACGAATCTCGCCAGCGTCATTCTGCAGATGACCAATCTGGGGCTCGGCGACCTGGCGAAGTTCCCGTTCATCGACCCGCCCGACAAGCGCAACATCACCGACGGCGTCAAATTGCTCGAGGAACTGGGCGCGCTCGACGAGCGCCGGCTCACGCCGCTCGGCCGGCAGCTCGCCCAACTGCCCGTCGACCCGCGCCTGGCCCGCATGGTCATCGAGGCCGACAAGCAGAACTGCGTCGCCGAGGTGATGGTCATCGCGGCGGCGTTGTCGATCCAGGATCCGCGCGAGCGCCCGGTCGACAAGCAGCAGCAGGCCGACGAGAAGCACGCCCGGTTCACCGACAAGGAGTCGGATTTCTTCAGCTACCTCAATCTCTGGCGCTATCTGCGCGAGAAACAGCAGGAGCTTTCCGGCAACCAGTTCCGCCGCTTATGCCGCGCCGAATTCCTCAATTATTTACGCGTACGGGAATGGCAGGACATCTACGCCCAGCTGCGGCAGGTCGCCCGTACCCTCGGGCTGACGTTGCAGGAGGACCGCGAGGAGGTCGCCGAGGGGCAGCATGTGCACACCGCGCTGCTCGCCGGCCTGCTCAGCCACATCGGGCTCAAGGACACCGACAAGCGCGAATACCTCGGCGCGCGGGGCGCGAAGTTCGCCATCTTCCCCGGCTCGGCGCTGTTCAAGAAGCAACCGCGCTGGGTGATGTCGGCCGAGCTCGTCGAGACCAGCCGCCTGTGGGGGCGGGTCAATGCCCGGATCGAGCCCGAATGGGCCGAGAAGCTCGCCCCGCACCTGGTCAAACACTCGTACTCGGAACCGCACTGGGAAAAGAAGCAGGGCGCGGTCATGGCGTACGAGAAAGTCACGCTCTATGGTCTTCCGATCGTGCCGCGAAGGCGGGTGGGATACGCGCGGATCGACCCGGTGCTGTGCCGGGAGCTGTTCATCCGGCACGCGCTGGTCGAGGGTGACTGGGACACCCACCACAAGTTCTTCGACGAGAACAGGCGCCTGCTGGAGCGGATCGAGGAAATCGAGAACCGGGCCCGGCGGCGGGACATCGCGGTCGACGACGAGACGGTTTTCCGGCTCTACGACGCGCGCATCCCGGCCGAGGTCGTCACCGCCCGGCATTTCGACGCGTGGTGGAAGAAGGCGCGGCGGGACGATCCCGACCTGCTGACGTTCACCCGCGAATTGCTGGTCAACGAGGGCCGCGACACGGTCGACCCGAACGCGTTCCCGGACGCGTGGCTGGCCAACGGGGTGCGGCTGCCGCTGACGTACGAGTTCGAGCCCAACACCGAGGCGGACGGCGTCACGGTCGAGGTGCCGCTGGCGCTGCTCAACAAGCTCGACCCGGAGGACTTCGGCTGGTCGGTGCCGGGGTTTCGCAAGGACGTCGTGATTTCCCTGATCCGCTCGCTGCCCAAGGCGCTGCGCACCAACTTCGTGCCGGTGCCGGACTGGGCCGAGGCCGTGCTCGACCGGGTACCGGCCCGGCGCGGTCCGCTCACCGACGCGATCGGCAACGAGCTGCGGCGGCTGACCGGGACGGTGGTGCCGCGGGACGCCTGGAAGCCGGCCGAGGTCCCCGCGCACCTGCGGATGAACTTCCGGGTGGTCGACGAATCGGGCGTCCTGCTCGGCTCGGGGCGCGATCTTGATGAGTTGCGGCGCCGGCTGGCGCCGAAGGTGCAGCAGACGATCTCTCGTGCGGCGGGGGACATCGAGCGGCGGGGGATCACCACCAACGACTTCGGGATGCTGCCCCGCCGCGTGGCCCAGGTTCGCGGCGGCTACCAGGTCACGGTGTTCCCGGCCCTGGTCGACGAGGGCGACAGCGTGGCGATCCGGGTCTTCGAGTCCGAGCCCGAGCAGCGGGTCGCCATGCGGGCCGGGACGCGCCGGCTGCTCCTGCTCACGCTGCCGCCGGCCGCCCGGTTCCTGCAGGGGCGGCTCGACAACCGGGCCAAGCTCGAGCTGTCCCGGGGGAACCCGTACCGGTCGATCGCGGAGCTGCTGGACGACTGCGCCGGCGCCGCGGTCGACAAGCTGGTGGCCGACGCCGGCGGGCCGGTGTGGTCGTCGATCGAGTTCGCGTCGCTGCGCGACACGGTCCGGCAGGACCTGGTGGAGGCGGTCGAGAGCGTGGTCGCCCAGGTCCAGGCCGTCCTGGCCACGACGTACGACGTGGACCAGCGCCTGAAGGGCCTGCGCGACCCGCAGCTGATCCCCGCGCTCGCCGACATCCGCCAGCAGCTCAAGGGCCTGGTCCACCCCGGCTTCGTCACCGAGACCGGCTGGAAGCAGCTGCACCACCTGCCGCGGTACCTGCGCGGCGTGGTCCACCGGCTGGACCGGGTGGCGTCCAACCTCGGCCGCGACCGGCAGCTCATGGCGCAGGTCCAGGAGATCGAGGCCGAGTACCGTGAGCTGCGTGCCGAGTTCCCGCCGCTCAGCCCGGCCGACGAGGGGCTCGCCGAGATCCGCTGGATGATCGAGGAGCTGCGGATCAACCTGTTCGCGCAGACCCTCGGCACCGCGTACCCGATTTCCGACAAACGCATCTACAAGGCGATGGATCAGCTCCCGGCGTAGCGGGCTCGGAGGCGCTCGGGTGCCGTTGGGTTACCCCCCTTCCGGGCGGGCCCGGCACCCCATAGCGTCTTCGCCATGACGAACGAATTCCTCGCCTTCGCCCCGATTTCCGCCGACGCCGTGATCCTCGACCCGGCCGTCGCGCAGCTGGACGAGATGATGGCGCGGGTGGGTGTCGACGGCTTGGCCGCCGCGTTCGCCGACCCGGGCCTGCTGGCCCTGGTCGACCAGCACGCGGCCGCCGTCCGCGACGCCCTGGCCGGCGCGGAGCGGCCGATCGACGCCGAGGCGTTGTCCGCGTACGCCCGTTCGATCGTCGCCGCGGCCCGCCGGGCCGGCCGCTTCGTCCCCGCCGCCGGCGAGGCGCCCACCCACCCCGCCGACTGGCAGTCGACCGACTGGCACGTGCTGCGCCTGGTCGCCGTCTGCCTGCTCGCCGACGACGCCGGCGCGCTCTGACCCGCGCCCTCGCAACCTCCTATTTCAGGTTTTACGGTAACAATTCGGGCAACGAGCGATCTCATAGGCATGAAGATCGTAATCACGCTCGCGGCGATGGCCGGGCTCCTCGTTCCCGCTTCGACCGCCCAGGCGGCCGCCGCCGCTTCCCCTGACGCCCCACCGGCTGCCGCGCCCGTCGCCGCGCCCGCCGCCACGCCCGCCGCCGCTGCCGCTGCCGCACCTGTTGCCGCTGCCGCTGCTGCTGCCGCACCTGTCACCGCACCCGTTGCGGGCACGCCGGCCGGCACCCCGGGCGCGCCGCTACTGGTGGCTCGCTGGGACTTCGACGCGGGCGCGGTCGCCGGGCGGGTCGCCGACACGTCGGGACGCGGCGTGGCGCTCACCGTCCGCGGCGCCGACCAGGGGGTCGTCCAGTTCGTCGGCGGCGCGACCGGCGGCAAGTACGTGGCCTTCCCGGCCGCGTGCCCGACCGGCGCGACGCCGTGCCCGCGCGGGCTGCTCGAGGCCGCCGACAACGCCAATCTCAACCCCGGGACCAGGCTGTTCCGCTGGTCGGCCCGGGTGCACCTGACGCGAGCCCAGGTCATCGGCTCGGCGAACATCATGCAGAAGGGCGTGGCCACCACCGGCAGCCAGTGGAAGATGCAGATCGGCGCGACCAACGGCCGCGCCCAGTGCGTCGCGGTCGGCGTCGGCACGCCCACCGCCTACATCGCCCGCTCGGCCACGACGGTCGCCGACGGCCTGTGGCACAAGATCCTGTGCCAGCGGGCCGGCACGTCGCTGGCCGTCTACGTCGACGGCGTCCGGAGCGGGGAGGCCACGATCCCGTCCACGCTCTCCATCGCCAACAGCCTGCCGCTGCGCATCGGCGGCCCCAACTTCAACAACCGCACCGACATGTACCACGGCCTCCTCGACGACGTGTACGCCGAACTGGGCTGAGGCTGACCCGGCGGCCTCGGCGGTCCCGGCCGGCGGAGGATGGGCCGGCTCACCGCGCGCTCGGCGCCGAACGCGAAACGGGCTCCACCCGCTGCGACCTGCGGGTGGAGCCCGTTCTTCCTAGCTTCGCCGGAACGCGTAGGAGCGGGACTTGCCCGGACCGACGCGGGCGTGGTCGCGCTCGGACCGGCCTAGGGCCGCCTGGCGGCTGTCGCGGGCGCCGTGATGTCCGATCTCGGCCGCCCCGGAACGGCCGTCCGGCTCGCCGGTCGTCTCGGGACGGGCCAGCGCGGCGGCGAAATCCTGCTTGGCGAGGTCGTCCCGGTCGACGTGGACGGAGAAGGGCGTGGTCATCCGAGCCTCCTTTGCGCGCCCCGGCGGAGCCAGGGCATTGCTGGGCCGGGCAGCGCCGGGCCGGCGAACGCGGCGCAGGGCGGTGCCGGGCAAGGTGGTGCCGTGGGAAGAGAGGGCGAGTGCTCCGGGCGTCGGCACGACGGCGTCTCCACGGCGGACAACCCGCCGGAGCGCCCGGAACCGGGACGCGAGGGCCACGACCGCGGCCCGGTGAGCATCAGAGGATCATGCGGACCACGGTAGCCGGGCCCGCACGGGCGCGCGAGCGAATTATCGGGCGGGCAGGCGAGCCAGCCCGGCGTCGAGGACGGACCGGGCGCGCGGGAAGTCGGTGAGCTGCGCCCGTACGGAAGAAATGCCGGCCCGGAGAGCCGGCGGCGGCACGCCTCGCGCCTGGAGCACCGCGGCCGTCCACTCGGCGAAGTCGGTGAAGATGGCGGGTTCGCGGAGGTAGAGCGCCGCGGCCAGGAAGTCGACGATGTGGCCGAGATCCTCGAGGGTGGCGTCCAGCTGCCGGTGGTCATAAGCCCGGACTGCCGGATACGTCGCGGCCAGCGATGACATCGTGGTGGCGATCAGCGACGGGCGCTCGCGCACGACGAACGTGTATTCGTCGTCGCCGAAGAGGACATCCTGCTCCGCCGGCGAGGACGGCGGCCCGGACGACGCCAGGCGGGCGACGGCCTCCTCGGCGTCGGCGGCCCACACGTCGGCGCCCAGCCGCTGCGCGTAGCGACCGCCCGGGCCGAAGCCCCGGCCGCCGGCGATGACCGGCACGCCGGCCGCCCGGCACGCGGTTATCGCGGCGTGCGCCCGGGGCAGGCGGGTGGCCAGCATGCAGCTCAGCGCCACCGCGTCGGGGCCGGTCTCGTGCAGGTGGGCGACCAGATGCGGGCCGGGCACGCTGGGGCCGAGGAAGTCCACCCGCCAGCCGTCGAGGCGCAGCATCTCGGCGAGGATCCGCGCCGGCAGCGCGTGCCATTCGCCGTCGACGCAGGCGATCGTGATACGGCCCCGGTGCGGCCGCACCGCGCATTGGGCCGCGACGTACGCCAGGGCACGCTCGCTGGTCGCGGTGGCGGCGTGCTCGCGTGCCACGGTCCACACGTTGGCCGCCCAGAGCTCGCCGACCCGGGTCTGGGTGGCGGCGATCAGGTCGACCATGACGCGCTGGGCGGGCATGCCCGCGGCGAGCAGGCCGGCGACGACCTCGACCGCGCCCTGCTCGTCGCCGTCGCCGACCAGGTGGAGGTAGCGCTCGGCGTCGGCGGCGACCGCCGTCATGCCCGGGACCGTCCGCGGCCCCGGCGGTTGTCGATGGCGAACGGGGACGGGGTCGGGGCGCCGCCGTCGCGCAGGCTCAGGGCGGTGCGGGCCGGGGCCCGGACCGCCAGCATCGCGATGTCGTCGCGCACGCCGCCGTGCACCCAGTCGGAGACCAGCTGCCGCAAACGCTCGACCGTGGCCGCGCCGGGCATCCCCAGGCAGCTGGCCAGCGCCGCGTGCAGGCGGGGCTCGCCCCACTGCTCGACGCCGGTCGGGCCGCCCCGCGCCTCGGTCAGGCCGTCGCTGTAGAGCAGGCAGATCTCGCCAGGGGCCAGCTCGACGTCGGCCGGCCGCACCACCGTGGCGGGGACCGCGCCGATCAGCGTGCCACTGGCCGGCACCTCCTCGACGCTGCCGTCGCCGCGCAGCACCAGCGGGGGCGGATGCCCGCCGCTGGCCAGGGTGAGCCGCACCCGGCCGTGCTCGGCCCGGCGCACCGAGCCGACCACCAGGGTCACGAAGCGCCGGTTCCGGCCGGACTGCAGCAGGGCCTGGTTGAGCACCCGCAGCATCTCGGCCGGGCCGGTGTCGACCAGGCGCAGCGCGCGCAGCGTCTGGCGGACCTTGCCGGTCAGCACGGCCGCCTCGGGGCCGGTGCCGCAGACGTCGCCGAGGGCGATCACCGTGTCGGCGCTGGACGCGGTCGGGCCGTACGCGTCGTAGAAGTCGCCGCCGATCCGCAGCGCGTCGTGCGCGGCCTGAAACGCGCCCACCAGCTCGAATCCGTCGGCCTGCGGCAGCGCGGGCGGCAGCAGGTCGGCCTGGAGCACCGCCGTCGTCTCCACCTGCTCGCGGTAGAGCGCGGCCGCCGAGATAGCCGCGCCGGCCCGCGCCGCGAAGACCCGGGCGAGCTCCTCGTCCTCGGCCGAGAACGGGGTGTCCCGGCGGCCCAGGACGAGCGCGCCGGCCGGCTCGGCGTTGCCGGGCAGCGGGGTGACGAGCACGCAGCCGACCGGGCCGAGACCGAGCCAGCCGGGCGCCTGCGACGCGTCCACCCAGCGGCTGGGGATCGGCGGGAATCCGTCGAGCACCGCGGTCAGGCCCGGAACCTCGGACAGCGAATCCTCTCCGACGGTGCCCTCCTCGACCGGGCCGTCGCCGATCAGGCGCAGCCACGAGCTGCGCTGGAGCGCGGGCGGCAGCAGCACGACCGCCGCGTCGGCGAGGTGGGCGACCGCGAGCTCGGCCGTGGTGCGCAGGCACCGGCCGAGGTGCAGCGACCCGGAGAGCCGGCGCCCCGCCTCGGCGAGGATGGTGGAGCGGGTGCGATCGCGCAGGAACCAGCCGTAGTGGCCGGGGGCCAGCGGCCGGCGCCGGCCCTCGAGGTGCCGCCGGGCGTGGGTGGCGGTGAACGTGTCGGCGCACGCCGGGAACAGGTCGGGGGACAGGCCGGGGACCAGGGCGGACGCCGCCTTGTTGACCAGCAGGATCGAGTCGTCGGCGGCGTCGCAGAGGACGACCGCCTCGTCGGTCGCGTCGAGCGCGGCGCGCAGCAGGGCGGGCGCCGGCCCATCGGTGCGCAGCTCGCTCGCGATCCCGGTCAATGATCCTCCCTCCTCGTCAGCGTATCCCGTCGCCTGCGGGGCGCTCGATGTCGACCACGATGGGCGCGTGGTCGGAGGGGCCCTTGCCCTTGCGCGCCTCGCGGTCGATCACCGCGTCGGTCACCTCCCCGGCGATGTCCGGGCTGGCGAGCACGAGATCGATCCGCATGCCCTTGTTCATGTGGAACATGCCCGCCCGATAGTCCCAGTAGGTGAAGGGCCGGTCGCCCTTGAGCGGGCGGCCCACGATGTCGCGCAGGCCGAGATCCTGGATCGCGGCGAGCGCCTCCCGCTCGGGCGGGGTGACGTGGGTGGAACCGACGAAGACCGCCGGGTCCCACACGTCGTCGTCGGTGGGTGCGACGTTGAAGTCGCCGGCCACGACCAGCGGCCCCGCGGCCAGATCGTCCTTCAGCGAGGCGCGCAGGGCGGCCAGCCACGCGAGCTTGTATGTGTAATGAGGATCGTCCGGCGTCCGCCCATTAGGGACGTAGACCGAAATAAACCGAATTCCGCCGCAGAGCGCGCTCACGTAGCGCGCCTCCTGCTCGGGAAAGCCGGGCTCGCCGGGGAAGCCCTGCCGCACGTCTTCGAGGCCGATCCGGGACAGGACGGCCACGCCGTTCCAGCGGCCCTGCCCGAAGTGTGCGGTCCGGTATCCGAGATCGGAGATGTCGGGGAACTCGGCGACCTTGGTCTCCTGCACGCACAGCACGTCGGGCCGGGTGGCGGCGAGCCATTCCCGCAGCCGCGGGAGCCGGGCCTTGACCGAGTTGACGTTCCACGTCGCGAAGCGCATCTGCCCAGCCTGCCGCATCGCGGCCGGGGGCGGGAGCATCAGGGCCGGCGAACCGCCGCCATGAGCGCCGCGGCGAGCCCGACGGTGAGCACGAACAGGACGGTGACCATCGCGGTCATCATCGGCAACTCCGGGTGTGATGCGCGTTACTGGGGGGAGGCTCGAATGATGCCCGACCGAACGGGCGGAGGGAAGGGGTCATTCGGTGCCCGCGAGAGTTGCCGCAGCTCCGGACGTGTGCCAATGTGCCGCGAACTCCGTCGGGGGCACCGCCGGGCCCCACAGCCAGCCCTGCCCGTCGGTCACGCCCATGGCCGCCAGGGCGTCCCGCTGCACCCGGGTCTCCACACCCTCGGCGATGACGCTCAGGTGCAGCGCCTGGCTCATCGCCACGATCGCCCGGACCAGCTCGCCGGCCTCCTCGTCGGCGCCCAGCCCGATCACGAACGAGCGGTCGATCTTCACGCCGGTGACCGGGAACCGGCGCAGGTAGCCCAGCCCCGAGAAGCCCGTGCCGAAGTCGTCGATCAGCAGCTTGACGCCGAGCTCGCGCAGCTCGAAGACGACCCGTGAGGTGGCGCCCGAGCTGTCCATCATCACCGTCTCGGTCATCTCCAGGGCCACGCAGCGGGCCGGCACGCCGTACTCGAGCAGCTCGGCCGAGACGATCAGCGGCAGCGACGGGTCGGTGAGCTGCCGGGCCGAGACATTGATGGACACATAGAAGTCGTCCGCGACGGTGCCGTCGGCCCGCCACGCGGCGAGCTGGCGCAGCGCCTCCTGCCGTACGTAGGTGCCGATCGCCCCGATCAGCCCGGCGTCCTCGGCGAGCGGGATGAACACGGCCGGCGAGATCGGGCCGCGCTCGGCGTGCGACCAGCGGACCAGCGCTTCCGCGCCGATCGGCCGGCCGGACTCCAGCCGGACCAGCGGCTGGTACGCCACCCGGAGCTCGCCGTCGCCCAGCGCGCGGCGCAGCGCGACCTCCAGCTCGATGCGCTCGCGCACCTGGTCGTGCATCGACCGGTCGAACACGGTGGCATGGCCCGGGCCGGCGGACTTCGCCTGGTACATCGCGGTGTCGGCGTCGCGCATCAGCTCCTCGGCGTCGCCGTCCGGGCCGGCCGAGGCGATGCCGATCGAGGCGCTGATCTTCAGCTCGACGTCGCGCACCACGAACGGGCGGTCGAAGCAGGCGCGCACCAGGTCGACCAGGTGCTCGGCCCGCGGCCGGTCGCCGGCGCAGGCCAGCAGGAACTCGTCGCCGCCGAGCGCCGCGACCATGACGTCGGCGGGCACCCGGGCCCGCAGCCGCTCGCCCACCTCGATCACCAGGCGGTCGCCGGTGTCGTGGCCCCAGGAGTCGTTGACGTACTTGAAGCCGTCCAGGTCGAGCAGGGCCACCCAGATGGTGCCCTCGCCGAGCGAGAGGAGCCGGGCGATCTCGTCGCACATCATCCGCCGGTTCGGCAGGCCGGTGAGCGGATCGTGGTTGGCGGCGTACTCGGCGAAGTGCTGGGCGCGGGTCTGCGCCTGCACCGCCGCCACCGCCCGCAGCAGCAGCAACGTCACGATCATCAGGCCGGTGATGGCCAGCGCGAACCGGCGGTCCGCGGTGTCGCCGACGACCAGCAGCAGCACGAACGGGGTGGCCAGTGCCGGGATGAGCAGCGCCATCCGGCGGGTCGACCAGGCCGGGACCGGCGGGCGGGCGGGGCGGCCCAGGACGGCCGCCGAGGGGTGCAGCGCGGTGACCCCGAGCAGCGTGTACGCGATCAGGAACGGAGCGTCGAGCAGCGGGGACGTGTAGAGGTGGCCGGAACGGCCGATGATCGCGTACGCGAGATCGCCGGTCAGCATGAGGCCCATACCGCCGAGCAGGGACAGCAGCGAGAGCGGCCAGGCCCGCGCGGTGAAGGTCAGGTTCAGCACCATCATCAGCACCACGACATCGAACAGCGGGTACAGGCCGGCCAGGGCGGAGACCAGGACCGAGCGGCCGCCCACCTCCACGGCCGGCATGGCTAGCAGCAGCGTGCTCGCGATGCCCCCGGCCAGGCAGATGATCAGGCCGTCCAGCACCACGTGCCGCTCCATCACCTGCCGGGCCCGCAGCAGCCGCCAGAAGAAGGCGAACAGCAGCAGGTAGCCGGGGATCGTGAAGCAGTCCGAGATCAGTGGCAGCCCGGCGTCGGTCACGAACGGGCGCACGACCATCCCGACCAGGAAGCTCGACGCGGAGACCCCGATCAGGTTCCAGGCCCCGCGCGGCTCGGCCCGCAGGCGGCGCGGGCCGAAGAAGCAGGCGAAGACCGTGCCCACCCCGACGACCAGCGCGCAGGCGCTGTTCACGGCGGGAGAGAGGTCGGTCAGGTACAGGGCCGTCGCCGCCGCCCCGCCAAGGGCCCACAGCCGCCACAATCCGGTCATCAACGGTTAGATCGGCTCGTGGCTCGCCAGAATTAGGTCAACGCGCCCGCCCGCGTCGAGGGGGACGACCGGGGCGCCGGCGCGGACCGGCCGTGCACGAAGACCGAGGGACAGGCGCCGTGGTGCAGCACCTCCCGGGCGACCGACCCCAGCAACCCGCCGTGCCCGCCGCGGGTGCCCAGCACGATCACCCGGGCCCGGCGCGACGCCAGCACCAGCGTCGGCCCCGGCTCGCCGGCGAGCAGCCGCACCCGGGCCTGCGGCGCGACGGCCGCGGCCTCGGCGAGGACCTCCCGGCCCCCCTCCTCGTGCCGGCCGCCGAACTCCGGCACCACGTGCACCACCTCGATCGGGATCCGCCGCCGGCGCGCCTCGGCCTGGGCGTGCCGCAGCGCCCGCATCCCGTTGGAAGAACCATCCACGGCGGCCAGGACCACCCCGCGCGGCGGGCGCGGCCCACGGGCCACCAGCACCGGGCACCACGCGCGGGCGACCGTCTGCACGAGGACCGAGGACGGCGGCAGCCAGGGGGTGGTGGCCAGGTCGTCGTCGCCGAGGACCAGCAGGTCACTGGTGCGGCTCAGGCGTAACAGGACCCGATCGGGCAACCCGTCGACGAGTTGACCTGTCACCCGCGCCCCGGGTGTGGAACGCTGGGCAGTGGCGACCGCCTCGTCGACCGCCCGGGCGGCGGCCCGGCGTGCGCCGTCGTAATCGAGCCCGGCGCCCGGCGGGCCATGACTGGGCCAGGTGAACGCGTGGACGACTCGGAGCCGGCAACCGCGGGAGACGGCCTCCCGGGCGGCCAGGCGCGCCGCGGCCAGCCCGGCCGGGGTGCCGGTCACGCCGACCACCACAGGGTTTGGCACCGGTCTCACCTCCGCACTGAGACTGTGCACCATTATCTATGCTTCGGCGCCACTCTTCGTGATCAATCCCTCAGCGGGTGGCCACCTGATGACCCATTCAGGTTGAGGGTTTACGGTGAACGACAAATTCTTGTGGACATCTGCCGGTGAAGTGAGGGAAATACATGACGGATGTCAAGCTCGACCACCCGGGTGGCCAGTTGTCGATGCCGGTACGCGAGGCGGTCGAGGGTCCCGGCGGCATCGACGTCAGTGCCCTCCTCAAGGAGACCGGCTTCGTCACCCTCGACCAGGGCTTCGTGAACACGGCGTCGACGACCTCGGCGATCACCTACATCGACGGCGACGCGGGCATCCTGCGCTACCGCGGTTTCCCGATCGAGCAGCTCGCCGAGAAGTCGACGTTCCTCGAGGTGTCGTATCTTCTGATGCACGACGCGCTGCCGACCCCGACGCAGCTGAAGGACTTCGCCGACAAGATTCGCGTGCACACCCTGCTGCAGGAGGAGATGCGCTCGTTCTTCTCCGGATTCCCGCGCGACGCGCACCCGATGGCCGTTCTTTCCTCGGCGGTCACCGCGTTGTCCACCTTCTATCAGGACGCCCTCGACCCCAAGGATCCCGAGCAGGTCGAGATCTCCGGGATCCGCCTGATGGCGAAGCTTCCGACCATCGCGGCGTACGCGTACAAGAAGAGCATCGGCCATCCGCTGCCCTACCCCGACAACTCCCTCGACTACGTCGAGAACTTCCTGCGCATGACCTTCGGCCTGCCCACCGTGCAATACGACGTGGACCCCGAGGTCGCCAAGATTCTCGACATGCTTTTCATCCTGCACGCCGACCACGAGCAGAACTGCTCGACCTCGACGGTCCGCCTCGTCGGATCGGCCGAGGCCAATCTGTTCGCCTCGGTCTCGGCCGGCATCAACGCGCTGTCCGGCCCGCTGCACGGCGGCGCCAACGCGGCGGTTCTCGAGATGCTCGAGCAGATCCGCAAGGACGGCGGCGACGTCAACGCGTTCGTCACCCGGGTGAAGAACAAGGAAAAGGGCGTCAAGCTCATGGGCTTCGGCCACCGGGTCTACAAGAATTACGACCCGCGCGCCGCCATCGTCAAGAAGGCCGCCCTCCAGATGCTCAACACCCTGGACAAGCCCGACCCGCTGCTCGACATCGCGTTCCAGCTCGAAGAGATCGCGCTCAACGACGACTACTTCGTCAGCCGCAAGCTCTACCCGAACGTCGATTTCTACACGGGCCTGATCTACAAGGCGATGGGCTTCCCGACCAAGATGTTCACGGTTCTGTTCGCGATCGGCCGCCTGCCCGGCTGGATCGCGCAGTGGACCGAGATGATGAACGACCCGGCCACCAAGATCGGCCGTCCGCGTCAGCTCTACACCGGTTCCGCCGAGCGCGAGTTCATCGCGATCGACAAGCGCTGATCAATTCGCGGGAAACGCCCCGTCGTCCGGTTACGGCGGGGCGTTTCCGTGCGCTTTTTCTTCTCGTACGCTTCGTTCATGGCGTCGACGCCGACCGCACTGGCCGATGTCGTCTCCCGCTGGCGCGAGCCCGCCACCCGCGCCGTCTCCCGGCTGATCCCCGGCGGCGTGCTCTGGTACGTCGAGACCGCCGACCCGGTCTTCGCGCTCACCTTCGACGACGGCCCCGACCCGGCCACCACCCCGCGGCTGCTCGAGGTGCTGGCCCGGCACCGCGCGAGGGCGACGTTCTTCCTGCTCGGCGAGCGGGTCGAGGCCTACCCGCGGCTGGTCGCGGCGATCACCGCGGCCGGCCACGAGATCGCCAACCACCTGATGCGGGACGAGCGCTCCGCGCTGATCCCCGACGCCCGGTTCCGGCTCGACCTGGCCCGCACCACCGAGCTGCTGGCGCCGTACGGCCCGGTCCGCTGGTTCCGCCCCGGCTCGGGCGTCTTCACCCCGCGCATGCTGCGCACGGCCGCCGAGCAGAACCTGCGGGCGGTGCTCGGCACCCTGGTCGCCGCCAACAAGGGCGGGCCCGCCGACGAGCGCATCGCGAAATCGCTGCTGCCCGGCGTCCGCCCCGGCTCGATCCTGGTCCTGCACGAGGGCGGCCCGCAGCGCCAGGGCGTCGCCGACACCACCGACGAACTGCTCACCGCTCTGCCGCCGCTGCGCGCCGTCACGGTCTCCGACCTGGTCGCCCGCTCCCGGACGTAGCGCCCGGCCCAGCGCGCCGCGCTCACCCGGGCTCGGCCGCGCTCAGCCGGGCGCAGGCCAGCACGGTCAGCGCCGTTCCCAGCAGGGCGGCGCCTACCAGCGCCCCGGTCTCCAGGTCGGGCCCGGCGGAGTCGATCACCGCCACCGAGAACAGCGCGGAACGCGGCAGGCCGGACAACAGCTGCCACTCGTGCCAGTAGTTCCAGGCGTCCTCCGCCGCAACAGCCAGGCGGTGGCCACGGCCAGGCAGAGCCAGGTGAGCGCCTGAAATCCCGCCACGGCCGTCGCCCGCCAGGCCGGCGCCGCCCGCTCGTTGGCGGCCAGATCGATCCCCAGCACCGCCAGCAGCGGCACCGCCCATCGCACCCCCACAGGCTAGATCTCTTTCACACCCGGCCGGTGCGGCTCTCCTAGACTCCCGGCATGCGTCAGTTCCGTGCGGCCGTCGAGGCCGGAGACATCGAGGCCGCCGTCGCGCTGCTCGCCGACGACGTCGTGTTCCACAGCCCGGTGGCGTTCAAGCCCTACCAGGGCCGGGCCACCGTCGAGGTGATCCTGCGGGCGGTGTTCACGGTTTTCGAGGACTTCCGCTACGTCCGGGAGATCGCCTCCGGCCCGGACGCCGCGCTCGTCTTCGAGGCGCGCATCGGCGAGCGGGCGCTGACCGGGTGCGACTTCCTGCACGTCGACGCGGACGGCCGCATCGACGACTTCACGGTGATGGTGCGCCCGCTGAGCGGGGTGCAGGCGCTCGGCGAGGCGATGGCGGCCCGGCTGTCCCGCTAGCTGTCCCCCTGGCTGTCACGATGGGATCGTGCGGATCCTGATCGTCACCTCGGGCTCGATCGGCGACGTGGCGCCCTACACCGGGCTCGGGGTCCGGTTCCGGCAGGCCGGGCACGAGGTCGCGGTGGCCACCCATGCGCCGTTCCGGGCGGCGGTGGAGCGGGCCGGTCTCGGCTTCGAGCCGCTGCCCGGCGATCTGCGCGCCACGCTGGCGCACGCCGTGGGTGGCCTGAGCGCCCGGGCCCTGGCCCGGCAGTTCACGCTGGCCCGGCCGCTGATCGCCGCGCTGGGGCCGGGCATCGCGGCGGCGGTGGCGTCGGTGCAGCCGTCCGTCCTGCTGCTGTCGACGATGGTGGCGCCGCTCGGGCATCAGGTGGCCGACGCGTACGGGCTCCGGCGGGCTGGCGCCTTCCCGCAGCCGGTGTTCCCGACGCGCGAGTTCGGGTCGGTGCTGACCGGCGGTCGGTCGTTCGGCCCGTGGGGCAATCTGGCCGTGGGGTGGGCGGCGGCCAAGGCGGCCGAGTCGTTGTACGCGGGGCCGATCCGCGAGCTGCGGCGCGAGCTGGGCCTGTCGCGGATCGCCCTGCCGGCGTTGCGCCGGGAGCAGGAGCGGGCGGGGCCGACCTTCCACGGCTTCAGCCCGGCGGTGCTGCGCAGGCCGCGGGACTGGCCGCCGGCGTTGCGGGTGACCGGGTACTGGTGGCCGCCGGTGGACCCGGCGTGGCGCCCGTCGGCCGAGCTCGAGGCGTTCCTGGCGGACGGGCCGGCGCCGGTGTTCATCGGCTTCGGGAGCATGGCGCCGGGGCAGGGCGAGCGGCTGGGGGAGATCGCCGTCGCGGCGGCGCGGCGGGCCGGCGTCCGGGCGGTGCTGCAGGCGGGGTGGTCGGGGCTGGCCGCCGGGGCCGGCCCGGACGTGCTGGGCGTCGGCGAGGTGCCGCACTCGTGGCTGTTCCCGCGGATGGCGGCGGTGGTGCACCACGCCGGGGCGGGGACGGCGGCGGCCGGGCTACGCGCCGGCGTGCCGGCCGTTCCGGTGCCGGTGCTGGCCGACCAGCCGTTCTGGGCGCGGCGGCTGCACGACCTCGGGGCGGCGGCCCGGCCGATCCCGATGCCGGCGCTGCGCGTGGAGTCGCTGGCGCATGCGCTGCGGCAGGTCCTGGGGAATTCGCATTTTGCGGCGCGGGCGCAGGCGCTGTCGGCGCGGATCGGCGCGGAGGACGGGGCGGCCCCGATCCTCGACTGGATCGGTTGAGCGCGAACCGCCTGCCGTGCGCTGCGCGGCCCGGCGAACGGCGCGTGCGGCGGATAGGTTGAACTCATGACGGTGCGTGGAGTGCGGCGGATCATTGTGTCGGTGGCGGATCTGGATCGGGCGCTCGCGCTCTATCGCGACGTGCTCGGGCTCGGCGAGAAGTACCGGGCCGGTGACGTGGCGATGCTCGGCGACCCGGAGGTGATGCTGCATCGGCGGCCGCCTACGCCGGGCCTTGCCGGGGTGGCGGCGAGCTTCGTGGTCGACGACGTGGACGCGGTGACCGCCGCGGCGGAGAAGGCGGGCGCCACCGTCATCGATCCGCCGGCCGACCAGCCGTGGGGTGAGCGGCAAGCGGTGCTGACCGATGTCGACGGTCACGTTTTCTGCCTGGTGAGCTGAGCCGCCGTGGACGTGGTGATCGGCATCGACACGGGCACGACGGCCACCAAGGCCATCGCGGCGGGGGCGGACGGGCGGCTGCGGGCGCACGCGAGCGTCCACTATCCCCTTTCGGTGCCGGCGCCGGGCCGGGCCGAGCTCGACCCGCGGCACCTGGTGGACGCGGCGGTCAAGGCGCTGACCGACGTGGCGGCCGCGTGCCGGGCGCAGGACGACCGGGTCGTCGCGGTCAGTCTCAGCGCGTTTCTGCACGGCCTGGTGCCGATGGACGCGAGCGGCGCGCCGCTGGGGCCGCTGATCACGTGGGCCGACGGGCGGGCCGGGGCGCAGTGCGACGAGATCATCGCGTCGGGGCGGGCGAAGGGGCTGCACGCGCGGACCGGCACGCCGGTGCATCCGATGTCGCCGCTGACGAAGCTGGCGTGGTGGCGGGCCAACGATCCGTCCGTGCTGCGGGAGACGCCGCGGTGGGGCGGGGTCAAGGAGCTCGTCCTGGCCGCGCTGACCGACGAGCCGTTCCTGCTCGATCTGTCGGTCGCGTCCGGCACCGGGCTCTACGACATCCACGCGCGGCGGTGGGATCCGGAGGCGCTCGAGATCGCCGGGGCCGACGCCGGACAATTCGCCCAGGTCGTGCCGACCACCACGATCCTGAAGTTGAAGCCGGGCCTCGGCGGCCTGCCGGAGGGCACCCCGCTGATCATCGGCGCGGCCGACGGGCCGCTCGCCAACCTGGGCGTCGGCGCCACCCCGGCCGGCGTGGCGGCGGTCTCGCTCGGCACCAGTGGGGCGCTGCGGACCGTGGTCGACCGGCCGACGGTGGACGCGGACGGGCGCCTGTTCTGCTACGCGCTGACCGAGGACCGCTGGGTGGTCGGGGGCGCGGTCAACAACGCCGGGTCGGTGGTGCGCTGGGCCGGGCAGAGCTTCGCGTCCGGCTTCGAGCGGCCGGGCGCCGAGGGCGAGGACGCCGACGAGCGCGATGCCGCGCTGCTCATGGAGGCACAGGGGGCGCCGCCGGGCAGCGACGGCCTGCTCTGCCTGCCGTACCTGCTCGGCGAGCGGGCGCCCTGGTGGCGAGCCGGGATGCGCGGGGCATACCTCGGGCTGCGGCGCGAGCACGGGCGCGCCCATCTCGTGCGGGCCGCGGTCGAGGGCGTGTGCCAGCAGCTCGCGCTGGTCCGCGACTCGTTCGCGGCGGAGGGGTTCGAGGTCACCGAGGTCCGGGCGACCGGCGGCTCGACCGCGTCCGAGCTCTGGGTGGGGGTGCTCGCGGCGGCGCTCGGCCTGCCGGTGGCGATCGCCGACACGCCGGAGGGCACGGCGCTGGGCGCCTGCCTGCTGGGGCTGCACGCGCTGGGCGAGCTGCCCGACCTGGACCACGCGGCGGCGCTGATCGCGATCGGCGAGCCGACCCGGCCCGACCCCGCGAACGCCGCGCTCTACGCCAAGCTGCGGCCGCTGATCGAGAAGGCGGCGATGTCGACCATGGACATCGTGCGGGAGCTCGACCGGCTCGCCCCGCCGGTGGAGACGCCGGTCACCACCGGTCACACCGACGACGCCACCGGGCGCGTCAGCGGGGGCGGGGAATCGGCTTCCGGGCGGAAGGAGCCTGCGTGACGCAGTGGAGCGACTCGGGGCGGCCGGGCATCGGATGGTGAGCGTTCCCCGCGTCGTCATCGGCGCGCCCGCCTCGGGACACGGCACGACGACGGTCGCCACCGGGTTGCTGGCGGCGTTCGCTCGGCGGGGAGTGCGGGTCGCGCCGTTCAAGGTCGGCCCCGGCCACATCGGCCCCGGCCACATCGGCCCGGGCTACATCGGCCCCGGCCGCAACCTCGACCCGGTGCTGACCGGCGAGCGGCTGATCGGCCCGCTCTTCGCGCACGGGGCGGCCGGAGCGGAGCTGGCGATCGTCGAGGGTACGGCGGGCCTCTACGACGGGCGGGCCGGCGCGGGCGACACCGGCTCCACGGCCCAGGTGGCGGGCCTGCTCGACGCGCCGGTGCTGCTGGTGGTCGACGCGGCCGCGCAGGGGCGCTCGATCGCGGCGCTGGTGCACGGGTTCCGCGGCTTCGGCAGCGTGCGCCTGGCCGGCGTCATCCTCAACCGGGTCGGGTCGGATCGGCACGAGGAGCTGCTGCGCGAGGCGTGCGAGGAGGTCGGCACCCCGGTCCTGGGTGCGATCCGCGAGGCCGGCGCGGTGGCCGCGCCCGCCCGCGACCCGGGTCCGATCCCTGCCGCGGCCCGGGCTTCGGTGGACGCCCTCGCCGCCCTCGTGGCGGCCTCGGTCGACCTGGACGAGGTGGCGGCGGTCGCCCGCTCCGCCCCGCCGCTGCATGCCGAGCCGTGGAGCCCGTCGGCGGCCGTCGGCGAGCCGATCGGAGGGCGTCCGGTGCTCGCGCTGGCCGGCGGGCCCGCCTTCCCGTTCGCCGACACGGAGACTCGCGAGCTGCTCACGGCCGCGGGCGCCGACGTGATCGTCGTCGACCCGCTGCGGGACGAGAAACTGCCGGCGGGCACGCGCGGGCTGGTGGTGGGTCGCGGTCTTCCCGAGGCGTACGCGCCGGAGCTGTCCGCCAACGAGCCCCTGCGCCGGGAGGTGGCCGCGCTGGCCGCGGCCGGTGGCCCGATCGTGGCCGGCGGCGCCGGGCTGCTCTGGCTGTGCCGGACCCTGGACGACGCCCCGATGTGCGGCGTCCTGGACGCCGACGGGGCGGTGACGCCGGCCCTGACGCTCGGCTACCGCGACGCCGTGGCGCTCGCCGACAGCCCACTGGCGCCGGCCGGGACCAGGGTCACCGGGTACGAATTCCATCGCACCGCCGTGCACCCCCGCTCGGGCCTGCTGCTCTCCCCGGCGGCCGGCGCGGCGTGGCAGTGGCGCGGCGCCGACCCCGAGGGCTTCGCGCTGCCGCACGTGCACGCTTCCTACCTGCACCTGCACTGGGCGGGCGCTCCCGCGCTGGCCCGCAACGTCGTAGCGGCGGGCCGATGACGTCCGACGCCGAAGGCGTGACCTGCACCGCGCAGACGCGAGCTCCGCTTGTCTGCGGGTGCTTGTCTGCGCTGCCCTTTGCTCTGCTTACCTGCGGTAAGCAGGGCTCCGGTCGTCGCCGCCGATGCCGAAATCGTGGCCGGGCATTTCGGGGTGATCCGGGCTTAGCGGCCTCGTCACGGCCGCCGGTGCGCGGCCGGACCGCCGGGCCGGACGCTTCCCGCGGGTAAGCAGAGCAAAGCGTCGCGCACACCCAGCTCAGACCACGGACCAGACCTCGATCCCGGAACCTCGCTAGACTCTGACCCGGCGGTGGGGCCCGCCGATCCCGCCGGACGGGGTGAACCGCGACGACGCCAACGGTCCCTGCCAGGATCATGCTGGTGGGTAGGAGGGTGTTGTGACGGAGCGTGAGCTCGCCGACGCGGAAAGATCCGGCGCCACCAGGGCGCCGATGGACTCCGATGTCGATCTCCACATGCCGGCCGTCGAGGCCGAGCTGCGACCGAGCCCGTGGCCGGTGCTGAGCGCAATCTCGGCGGGTGGCGTCGTCGGTGCGCTGTCGCGGTACCTGGTGGCGCAGGCCTGGCCGCATCAGAGCGGCGGATTCCCGTGGTCGACCTTCGTCGTCAACGTGACCGGCTGCTTCCTGATCGGCGTCCTCATGGTGGTCATCACCGAGGTGGTCACCGGCATGCCGCTGCTGCGCCCGTTCGCCGGGGTCGGCCTTCTCGGCGGGTACACGACCTTCTCCACGTACGTCGTCGACATCCAGCGCGCCGCGGGTGCCGGCGCCGCCTGGGTGGCCCTGTCCTACCTGGCCCTGACGCTCGTCTGCGCGCTGCTCGCGGTCGCGGCCGGCACCGCCCTGACCCGCGCCGCGGTGAAGGGCGCACGCCGGTGACCCTGCTCCTCATCGCCCTGGGCGCGGCGATCGGCGCCCCGCTGCGCTATCTCACCGACCGGACCGTCCAGGCCAAGCACGACTCGGTCTTCCCGTGGGGCACGTTCAGCGTGAACGTGGCCGGCTCGCTGCTGCTGGGCTTTCTCGCCGGCCTGCCCGGCGACCCGGCGTGGACCGCGCTGCTCGGCACCGGCTTCTGCGGCGCGCTCACCACGTATTCGACGTTCAGCTACGAGACGCTACGCCTGACCCAGGACGGCTTCCGCTTCTACGCGCTGGTCAACGTGATCGCGTCGGTCGTCGCCGGCCTGGGCGCGGCGGGCCTCGGCCTGCTGCTGGCGCAGGCGGTTTAGGCCTCGGGGTACTCCCATTCGTGGATCGGCACGTTCTCGTGCATCGGGGGCAGGTAGCGCTTGAGCATCTCGTGCAGCGCCTCCTGCCGGTCGAGGCCGTCGGCCTCCAGCGCGTGCAGGGTCCGCACCTGCCAGGCGGCGCCGTTGCGGTGGGTGAGGCAGCGCTGCTCGACGATGCCGAGCAGCCGGTCGCGCTCGGCCGGGGAGACGCCCCACCGCTCGAGCCCCTGATGGGCGAGCGGCAGCAGCCGGCGCAGCACCAGCTCGGTCACCTGGATGTAGCCCAGCCCCGGCCAGAACACGCTGGCGTCGATGCCGTGCCGGGCGCAGGCGTGGAAGTTCTCCTCGGCCGCGCTGAAGCTCATCTGGGTCCACAGTGGCCGCTCGGCTTCGGCGAGGTTGCGGATCAGGCCGTAGTAGAACGCCGCGTTGGCCAGCGTGTCCAGCACCGTGGGACCGGCCGGCAGCACGCGATTCTCCACCCGCAGGTGCGGGCGGCCGCGCACCACCGCGTAGATCGGCCGGTTCCAGCGGTAGATGGTGCCGTTGTGCAGGCGCAGCTCGCTGAGCCCGGGCACCTCGCCGCGTTCCAGGATCTCGGCCGGGTCGGCCTCGTCGCAGATCGGCAGCAGGGCCGGGAAGTAGCGCACGTTCTCCTCGAAGAGGTCGAACACGCTGGTGATCCACCGCTCGCCGAACCACACCCGCGGGCGTACCCCCTGGGCCCTGATCTCTTCCGAGCGGGTGTCGGTGGCCTGTTCGAAAAGCGGGATGCGGGTCTCTCGCCACAGCTCGCGGCCGAACAGCAGCGGGGAATTCGCCCCGAGCGCCACCTGGATGCCGGCGATCACCTGCGCGGCGTTCCAGTACGACGCGAACTGCGCGGGACTGACTTGCAGGTGGAACTGGGTGCTGGTGCAGGCCGACTCGGGCGCGATCGTGTCGGTGGTGACCGCGAGCCGGTCGACGCCGTCGATGCGGATGTCCAGGTCCTCCCCGCGGGCCGCGAAGATCTGCTCGTTCAGCAGCTTGTAGCGGGGGTTGGCGGAGAGGGCGTCGAGCGTCATGTGCTCGCGGCGCAGGGTCGGCAGGATGCCCACCATCACGGTGTGCGCGCCGACCGCGCGGGCGTGCTTCTCGGCGTTGTTGAGGCTGGCCCGCAGCGTCCGCTCGAGGTCGGCGTTCTCGTCGCCGGCCAGCCGCCGCGGCGGCACGTTGATCTCGATGTTGAACTGGCCCAGCTCGGTCTGGAAATCGGGATCCGCGATCGCGCCCAGCACCTCGGCGTTGCGCATCGCCGGATCGGCGGCCTCGTCGATGAGGTTGAGCTCGATCTCCATGCCGGTCAGCGGCCGCTCGAACTCGAAGCGGGACTCGCGCAGCATCGCGGCGAACACGTCCAGGCTCCGGCGGATCTTGTGACGGTACTTGGCCCGGTCCTCTCGGGTGAAGTTGGTCTGCTCGACTTCCTCGCCCACGGCACACCACCTCTTCTCGAGTGAGTCCAAGTTCGCACACCGGGAAGGTTGGCGCCACACACGCGATTTCAGGAGAGCCAGGCCGCCACGACCACCAGGATCACCAGCAGCCCGGCGATCGCCTGCAGCAGCAGGGCGGGACCGAGGTGCGACCAGGTGGTGGGGATGCGCGGGGTCAGCGGCTGCATGGTGGTCAGGTTGACCACCTGGATCAGCCGCACCGGCAGCCGCTCGTCCTTCTGCGGCCGGGTGGTCAGCTGCACCAGGTCGCCGCGGTGCAGCGCCGACTGCGGCAGGTGGCCGTGCATCTCCACCTCGTATGTCTGCCCGAGGTCGTCGCGCACCCGTAGCGGGGTCACCAGGAACTCGGGCCCCTTCTTCAGCTCCTTGAAGCTGCGCCGGCCGGGCCGCATCCGCAGCAGCGAGCCGAGCAGCCGGCCCACGCTCGCGGCGAGGAAGACCAGGATCAGCAGCGGCTGACCGACCTTCACCTCGCGGGTGTACGACGCCTGGAAGCCGGCGAACCGGCCGGTGATGACGGGACTCACGTGCCGGAGGATCTGCTCGCGGTACAGCTCGACCTCGTCCATGGGGGATCACCTCCTGGATGTCTTCATATCGTACGGAGAGCAACTTCATGCGTACCGTGAGTGAATAGGAGGATGGACATCTCATATCTGCGCCCGCTGTTCGCGGGCGACGGCCCCTGGGCGTCGGTCTACCTCGACGCGACCCGGGCCGAGGAGAACGCCGACCGGCAGATCGACCTGCGCTGGCGGGCCCTGTCCGAGTCGCTGACCAGCCAGGGCGCCGACGAGGCCGCGATCGCCGCGGTCGGCGACGCGATCCGCGACCACCCGTACCAGCCCGGCCGGTACGGCCTCGCGATCTTCGCGAACGCCGGCCGGGTGGCGCACGCCGAGACGATGGCGGCGCCGCCGGCGGCCGATCTGGCGGTCTGGGCGCCGTTACCGCACGCGATGCCGTTGGTCGCACAGCGTGGCGAGGAGGTGCCGTACGTCCGGGTGCTCGCCGGCCACCGCGGCGGCGAGGTGGAGTCCATCGACGGCGGGGGAGCGCCGCGGCGCCGCAGCGTCGAGGGCGGCGAGAGCTGGCCGATCACCAAGGTGCGCGCGGGCGGCTGGTCCCACCTGCGCTACCTGCACGCGGTCGAGGAGACGTGGAAGCGCAACGCCGGCGACGTGGCGGCCGCGGTCACCGACGCCGCCGCGGAGATCGGCGCCGAGGTGGTCGTGGTGGCGGGCGACCCGCACGAGGTGCCGCTGGTGGTCGGCAAGCTGCCGCCACGCTGGCGGGACCGCGTGGTGACCACCGAGCACGCCGGCGAGGCCGCGCTCGACGACGCCACCGTCCAGGCGGTCGCCGAGGTCGCCGACCAGAACACCCGCGCCGCCCTCGACCGCTTCGGCTCCGGCCCGCACGCCGGCGGCCTGGCCGACGTGGTGGTCCGGCTCCGGCGCGGCCAGGTCGAGCAGGTGCTGCTGGTCGACCACCCCGAGTCGACCGACAGGCTGTGGATCGGCCCCGGCGACCCCCGGCTGATCGCCGCCGACCCGGCCACGCTGCGCGAGTCCGGCGTCGAGCCGGTGCAGGTGCGCGCCGACGCGGCCCTGCTGCGCGCGGTCGTCGGCACCGGCGCGGGCCTGCTGCTGGTCGGCCCCGACGACCTCGACCTGCCGCACGGGATCGGCGCGATCCTGCGCTACGGCGACGGGGAGACCGCCGCCTGACCGGCCGATCTGCCGAAAACCCCGCGAACCGCCGCCCGGAAAGGTGAACTTGACTCGGGAGCCGCGGGATGGGGGCAGGACATGGCACCGATGGCGTTCGTGGATCCGGACAGCGTGCTCGCACGCACGGCCCAGCAGATGCTGGCGGCGCACGCCGGCGGCGCCGGTCCCAGCGAGGGCATGACGGAATGCCCGGTCTGCGGTGAGCCGCTGCCCTGCCCGGCCGGGCGGTCCGCCGCCGAGGTGGTGGAGGCCGCGGGATTGGCCGAGGCTTCCGGGCTGGTCACGGCCGCGCGCGGGCATTTCGCGTACGCCGGGAGCACCGACCCCGCGTTCGCGTCCCCGCTGGCCTTCGGCTCCCCGATCGAGCCCCCGCCGGCCCCGCTCGCCGACGCCTACCCGCCGGACGACCAGCCCTCGTGGGCGGGCTCCTCCGGCGCGTACCCGGCGGACGACCAGCCCCCGTGGGCGGGCCCCTCCGGCGGCCACCCCGCGGTGGGGCCGGTCGAGGTGACGTTCAGCTCGCCGGGCCTCGATCTGCCCCCGATCTCGCCGCCTTCGGCCGGCCCGTCCCTGTCCGTTCCGTCCGCCCCGGAGTCTTTCCCGCCCCCGCCGTCCTCCCCGCCTCCCTCGTCCTCTCCGCCTCCTGCGTCCATGTCGTTCCCGTCGCTCCCTGAGCCGTCGTCCCCGTCGCTCCCTGAGCCGTCGTTCCCGTCGCTCCCCGAGCCGTCGTTCCCGCGCGCCGAGGCCGACCCGTCGTTCTCCCGCCCTGCGGCCGGACCGTCTTTCTCGCGTGCCGAGGCCGAGCCGCCCGGGCCGAGCCTGTCCGGGCCGACCGCGGCCTCCCTCGACCTGCCGCCGCTGGAGACGCCCAGCGGCCTCGGCTCCGGCGGGCCCGCCACCGGTCTCACTCCCTCGATCCACGCCGAGCCGCGCCTCCCGGAGCCGGCTATCCCTCCGGCCGGGCCCGACCCCCTGACCGCCGCCGCCCCGCCCGTCTATCACCCCCAGGACCGTCCCCTCGACGCTCCGCTCTACTCGCCCGTCCGCCCCGCGACCCCGCCCTCCGACTCCCGGCCGACGTCACCCGCCGCCCGCCCGGCGTCCCCGGCCGCAGCCGGCCCGATGCCGCCGGCCGCACCCGGTCCGATGCCTCCGGCTTCCGCCCCGGCGCCCGCGCCCACCAACGGCTCGATGATCGGCAAGCCACCCTCCCCGCTCGAGGCGCCCCCGACGACGCAGCCCCCAGCCGCGCCCCAGCCCAGCGGCTTGGGTCAGCCCACGACAGCGCCTCAGCCCAGCGGCTTGGGTCAGGCCGCGACAGCGCCTCAGCCCAGCGGCGTGGGTCAGCCCCAGGCCGCGTCCCAGCCCAGCGGCCTCGGCCAGCCGTCGGCAACGCCGAGCGGATTGGGTCAGCCGTCGGCAGCACCTCAGCCCAGCGGCCTGGGGCAGCCCTCGGCCGCGTCCCAGCCCAGCGGCTTGGGTCAGCCCTCGCCGGCGTCTCAGCCCAGCGGCCTCGGCCAGCCCCGGGCCGCGTCCCAGCCCAGTGGTCCGGGCCAGCCGGCGGTGCCGGACCGGCAGCCGGAAGACCAGGCCGGTCACGCCGCCGGCAACCGGTTCGGCGGTGGCGGGGAAGCCGAGCCCAGCGGCCTGGGCGTCCGTCCCAACCGGGGACCGGCGGAGCCGGAGACCGCCCAGCAGCCGCCCAACCAGCCGCCGCAGCCGGCCGTACAGCAGCCGCCCAACCAGCCGCCGCAGCCGGCCGCCCGGACCGCCCGCCGCAACCGGCCGCCGCTCGAGCCGCCGCAGATGGGCCAGCTCAACCGGCCGCTGACCGAGGGTGAGCAGGGGCCGAACGACTAGATCGCGGCGCCCAGCTGGGTCCACACCACCTTGCCGTCCGAGACCGGCAGCACGCCCCACGCCTCGGTGAGGTCCCGCACCAGCCACAGCCCGCGCCCGCCCGGCGAGCTCAGGCCGGGCTGCGCCGGCTTCGGCAGGCGGCGGCTGCCGTCGCGGACGCTGATGCGCAGCCGGCCGTCGCGCAGGGCCAGGGTGAACTCCATCGTCGTGTGGGCGTGCCGCACCACGTTGGCCACGAGCTCGGTGGCGATCAGCGCCGCGGTGGTCGCGAGGTCCGATCGGTGCCACCCCTCGCACGCCTGGGTCACGAGCTGCCGCACCTGCCGGCAGGCGTCGGGGACCGGCCGCAGCCGGGCCCGCACCCGCGTGGGCTCCGGCTCGGCCCGGTATTGGCTGAGGGCGGCGTCGCAGTCGGTGGCGTAGCCGAGCCCGGCGCAGTCCGGCGTGGCCTCGATGGCCGCCCGGGTCTCGTGCGAGGCGCCGCACAGCACGATCGGCACGGCCGGCCAAGCGGCCGTCTGGCAGATCACGGCGCTCAGCGAGGCCAGCCCGACCGGGTCGCCGACGTTCAGCTCGGTGACGTCGAGCAGCAGCCGGGTGGGCTCGTCAGCGAGGCTGCGCCGCACCGCCTGCTGAAGCGCGTCGCCCGTGACCGGGTCGAGCGTCCCGGTGAGCCGCAGGACCGCCACGGGTTGCTCCCGGTCCGGCCGGCAGACGAGCTGGCTGGGCAACGCCGCTCCCTTCCCGCACGCTGGCCTCTTGATGCAGATTCCTGGTGCCCGGCACCACCGGGGGGCAAACGTCGCGGGCGCGACTGTCCGCACGCGCCCGCGGCGAGCCTCGGGCCGGCGGTCCGCATCAGCTGGTGTCGTGACACGGCTCTCAGCAAAATGAAGTACCGTTGCGCGCCATGGGTGTGTCGACGCGGCTCAAGAGCCGGTTCCGCAAGTTTCTGCAGCGTCCGGGCACAACGGTCGACCTGGCGCCGTTCCGCAAGCGGCTTCCGGCGATCGACGCTCGTGAGGAGGCGCTGCGCGAGCTCGACGACGAGGCGCTGACCGCGGCCGCCGGCGAGGCGAAGGACTTCACCGAGCTCTGCGCGATCGGCCGGGAGGCCGCGTGGCGGGCGCTCGAGCAGCGGCCGTACGACGTGCAGCTGCTCGGCGCGATGGCACTGCTCTCCGGCAAGGTCGCCGAGATGGCCACCGGCGAGGGCAAGACGCTCACCGCCACCATCGCGGCGTACGGGCACGTCCGCCTCGGCAACGGCCCGGTGCACGTCCTGACGGTCAACGACTACCTGGCCCGCCGCGACGCCGAGTGGATGGCGCCGGTCTACAAGCTCCTCGGCCTCAGCGTCGGCTGGGTCACCGAGGCGTCCACGCCCGCCGAGCGCCGCGAAGCCTACCTGGCCGACGTCACCTACGTCTCGGTGAGCGAGGCCGGCTTCGACTACCTGCGCGACCAGCTGGTGACCGACGTCGAGGACCGGGTGCAGCGCGAGCTGGTCACCGCGATCGTCGACGAGGCCGACTCGATCCTGATCGACGAGGCCCGCGTGCCGATGGTGCTGGCCGGCTCGATCACCACCGAGGCCGACCCGGTGCACGAGGCCGCCGAGCTGGTCCGCGACCTGCGCGCCGGCAAGGACTACGAGGTGGCCGACGACGGCCGCAGCGTCGCGTTCACCGACGCCGGCCTCAAGAAGATCGAGGAGAAGCTGGGCGGCGTCGACCTGTACGCCGACGACCAGGTCGAGCACTTGTCCGCGGTCAACGTGGCCCTGCACGCCCACGCCCTGCTGCACCGCGACGTCGACTACATCGTGCGCAACGGCACCGTCGAGCTGATCGACGAGATGCGCGGCCGGGTCGCCCAGCGCCGCCGCTGGCCCGACGGCCTGCAGGCCGCCGTGGAGGCGAAGGAGGGGCTGAACGCCACCGCCGAGGGCGAGGTCCTCGACACGATCACGGTGCAGGCGTACATCGCGCTGTACCAGACGGTCTGCGGCATGACCGCGACCGCCGTGCACGTCGGCGAGCAGCTGCGCGAGTATTTCAAGCTCGAGGTCGCGGTCATCCCGTCCAACGCCGAGAACATCCGCGAGGACGAGCCCGACCGCATCTACTCGGCGCACGACACCCGCGACGAGGCCCTGGTCGAGGAGATCCAGCTCGCCCACGAGAAGGGCCGGCCGGTGCTGGTCGGCACCCTCGACGTGAAGGCGTCGGAGCTGCTCGCCAAGCAGCTGGCCGCGGCCGGCGTGCCGGCCAACGTGCTGAACGCCAAGAACGACGCCGAGGAAGCGGCCATCATCGCCGAGGCGGGCGCGCTCGGCGCGGTCACCGTCTCGACCCAGATGGCCGGCCGGGGCGTCGACATCCGGCTCGGCGGCAGCGACGAGGCCGACCGCGACGCCGTCGTCGAGCTGGGCGGGCTGTACGTGATCGGCGCCGGCCGCCACGACAGCCGCCGCGTCGACGACCAGCTGCGCGGCCGGGCCGGCCGGCAGGGCGACCCGGGCGGCTCGGTGTTCTTCGTGAGCCTCGAGGACGAGCTGGTCACCCGGCACGCCGGCGACATCCTGCCCGCCTCGCCGCGGATGGACATGGACGGCGTCGTCCACGACGACCAGGTGGAGTACGCGGTCGAGCACGCCCAGCGGGTCGCCGAGGGCGTCAACCACGAGATCCACCGCAACACCTGGCGCTACAGCGTCGTGATCGAGCAGCAGCGCTTGCAGCTGGCCGAGCGCCGCGAGCGGCTGCTGACCTCCGAGATCGCCGCGATCATGCTGCTCGAGCGCTCGCCCGAGAAGGCCAAGGAGACCGACGAGGACGTGCTGTCCGACGCGGCCCGGGCGATCGCGCTGTATCACCTCGACCGGCTCTGGGCCGAGCACCTGGCCGAGCTGCAGGAGGTGCGCGAGGGCGTGCACCTGCGCGCGCTGGGCAAGCTCGACCCGCTCGACGAGTTCCACCGCGCCGCCGTGCCGGCCTTCCAGGAGCTGCTGACCAAGGTGGAGGCGCGCACCATCGAGACGTTCGAGGAGACCGACCTGTCGGACGGCTGGCAGCCGGAGCGGGCCGAGATCGTGCGGCCCAGCGCCACCTGGACCTACCTGGTGCACGACAACCCGTTCGGCTCCGAGCTCGACCGGCTGATCGCCGCCGTGGGCCGCAGGCTGACCGGCGGAAACTGATCTTTTCCGCGGATCCCGTGTGGCGTCGAGCACGCCACACGGGATTTTTGCTTCTCCAACGAAATGAAAGTCGTGCCGGACCACCCGGAGTTTCGGTTCGGACAGTGTCGCGGGTCGATCTCCGCGGCGCCGAACAATCGCACCCGTGTGGCGGTGGTCTCACATTTGCCCGAACGGACATCGCCCGTCGGGCCACGCTTAAACCGGCTGTCAGAGACAGTTATCAGAATGCATTTCCCTGGGTCAGAGCCGATGTGGAACGATTTTCCCACACTGTGGTTGCCGCCTTGACCGAGCCACGGCCTCGGCGGAATTATTCTCCGCGAATATACGGAGGGTGATCGGTCATATACGGTTACCGACCATGCAATTATCAGGGGGCTCTACTCACCATGCCGGCAAGCGCGCTGTCGCCTCGTGTCAACCGACTCACCGGTCGGGGACGCGGCATTACCGGGCCTCGCCGGCCCGTTTCCGATCCGGCTCTGACCGTCACGGTCGCCATCCCGCTCACCACCGACGGGCTCACTCCGCAGGCCCACCGGCTGATCGAGGCGGTCCGCGAGCTCGTCGAGATCAGCCAGGGCACGATCACCGTCGAACCGGCCGCGCCGGTCGAGCGGCAGGAGGCCACGAACGGCCCCGAGGTGCGCCTGCTGACCGGCACCCGGCAGGTGCTGCTCGACGGGCGGCCGCTGCCGCTGACCCGGCTCGAGTTCGACCTGCTGCTCTTTCTGGCCGAGCGGCCCCGCCGGGTCTTCACCCGCGGTCAGCTGCTGGCCGGCGTCTGGGGCTACGAGCACACCGGCGAGCGCACCGTCGACGTCCACGTCCGCCGCCTGCGCCTCAAGCTCGGCAGCCACCTCCCGATCATCACCACCGTCTACGGGGTCGGCTACCGCCTCTCCGACGACGCCCGCGTCGTGGTCGCCGGCCGCGAGTAGCCTTTCCGGGCGTGCGCGTGCGTCCGGTGTCCGTCGAGGTTCTCGTCGAGGAGTTGGCCGACGACCTGAACCGTCGGAAACCCGACAATTTCCTCCGGGTGGCGATCGACGGGCCCGAGGCCGCCGGGCCTGGCCGGCTCGCCGACGCCCTGATCGACCCGCTGCGGCTGCGCGGCCATCCGGTCGTACGAGTGAATACGAATGACTTCCTGCGGCCCGCCTCGTTGCGCCTGGAGTTCGGACGGGACAACCCGGACACGTTCTACGCCGGCTGGTTCGACGAGGCCGGGCTCGCCCGCGAGGTCCTCGACCGGGCCGGCCCGGGCGGCGACGGGCGCGTCCTGACCCGCCTCCGGAACGCGGAAACCGACCGGGCGGCCCGTGATCCTTACCACGCCCTGGCCCCCGGAGCGGTCGTCGTGGTCAGCGGCCCGCTGCTGCTGGGCGGCGGCCTGACGTTCGATTTCGCGGTGCATCTGGAGATCTCGGCGGCCGCGCTGCGCCGCCGCACCCCGCCTGACCAGCAGTGGACCCTGCCGGCCTTCGAGCGGTACGCCGCGGAGGTCGATCCCGCCTCGTTCGCGGACGTCGTGCTGCGGGTCGACGATCCGAAGCGCCCCGCGATGGTCGAGCAACGTTGGTGACGCGAGTCTGTGGCGGACGCGACCACTGACAGTTATGCTCCGGTTACTTTTTTAGCGGAGACCCCAGTTTGGGATCTCCGGCGGCGGGTATCAGGCGGCACCACGGTGCGATGGTCCGCCCTCCGGGGGACTCGCCGGCAGGGGCAGAGGAAGGGCAGGGGAGCGCATGCTCGTCAATGGAGCGGTGATCACGGGCAAGGGTGCCGCGAAATCGCGCACCGCGGAGGAGGTCGAGCAGATCCGGGCCATCCTGCGCGGCCGGTTCGACGACGCGAACTCCGAGTACGAGGAGGCCCTCGCGGAGAACCACAAGCTCCGGCTGGTCGAGATCGGCGATGCCGCCGGCGACGACCAGGCCGACAGTGGGTCCAAGACGGCCGAGCGCGACGCCGCCACGTCGCTGTTGCGTACCCTGCTGGACCGGCGTACGCAGGCCGAGCACGCCATGCAGCGGCTCGACGACGGCACCTACGGCAACTGCGAGGGGTGCCACAACCCGATCCCGGTGGAGCGGCTCGAGGTGTTCCCGTCCGCCACCACCTGTGTCAACTGCAAGCAGGTCCGCGAGCGCCGGGCGGGCTGATCGAGGGGCAACGCGAGGTCCGTCGCCGCCGGGCGGCGGACCTCGGCCATCGGCGCTAGCGTGATCCCATGGGCGACATCGTCGTGGGGACCGCGTCGTGGACCGACCGGACGCTGCTGGCCTCGGGGTGGTACCCGGCGTCGGCGGACACGCCGGAGAAACGGCTGGCGTACTACGCGAAGCAGTTCCCGATCGTCGAGGTCGACGCGACGTACTACGGGCCGCCGAACGAGCAGACCACCAAGCTGTGGGCCCAGCGCACGCCGGACGGGTTCACCTTCAACATCAAGGCGTTCAGCCTGCTCACCGGCCACCCGACCAAGGTGTCCGCGATCTACAAGGACCTGCGGCCCGAGACGGACAAGAAGAACGTCTATCCCGGCGATGTGCCGCCCCAGGCGTACGAGGAGATCTGGAGCCGTTTTTTGACGGCGCTGGACCCTCTCGCCCAGGCCGGGAAGCTCGGCGCCGTGCTCTTTCAGTTCCCGCCCTGGTTCGGGATCCGCCGGTCCAACAAGGACTTCATGCTCGAGGTGGCCGAGCGGTGCAAGCCGTTGCGGGCGGTGTTCGAGCTGCGCAACGCGTCGTGGTTCGAGGGCGCCAACCAGACCGAGACGCTGGACTTCCTGCGCGCGCACGAGTTGCCGTTCGTCTGCGTCGACATGCCGCAGGGCCACAAGTCGTCGGTGCCGCCGGTGGTCGCCGCCACCGCCGACCTGGCCGTCGTCCGCTTCCACGGCCATTCCGACAAGTGGACCAGCAAGGACATCCACGAGAAGTTCGGTTACGAGTACTCCGCCAAGGAGCTGGCGGCCTGGGCGCCGAAACTGCGGGATTTGTCGGATAAAGCCGGGCAAGTGCAGGTATTCATGAACAATTGCTACTCGGACTATGCCCAGCGCAACGCGTCCACGCTCATCGATCTGCTGGACTCCGACTGACCTCGACGCCTCGGCGGCGGGCCATCGCGATCATCTCGGTGGCGTCGGTGACGGCCGCGCCGCCCGGGTCGTTGTTGAAATACACGTACGTCTCATCGCACTGTCCCGCGAGCTCGAGCCACTTCCGTAGCGCCGCCTTCCCGTAATGCGGCCACGGCCGGGCCTGGCCTTCGTGCATCCGGATGTACGCCCAGTCCGCCGTCCGCCACAGCGGCCCGGTCGGCCGCCCCTTGCGGTCCGCCCAGCACAACGCCGCCCGGTGCTTCTCCAGCACCGCCCGCGTCTCGTCGGTGAACCAGGTCGGGTGCCGCGGCTCCACCACGACCTTCGTCGCCGCGGGAAAACGGCTCAACGTCTCTTCGAGCAGCGCCGGATCGCCCGGGAGCGTCGGCGGCAACTGGATCAGCACCGGCCCGAGCTTGTCGCCCAGCCCGTGCGCCCGGTCCAGGAACCGCTGCACCGGCTCGGCCGGCTCGCGCAGCCGTTTCACGTGGGTGAGATACCGGCTCATCTTCACCGCTACCACGAAGTCGTCCGGCGTCCGTGCCCGCCACTGCTCGAACGTCTTGCGCTCCGGCAGCCGGTAGAACGCGTTGTTGACCTCCACCGTGCGGAACCGCTCGGCGAAATGCTCCAGCCAGAGCCGCTGCGGCAGCTTCTCCGGATAGAGACGGCCTTTCCAGTCCCGGTACTGCCAGCCCGAGGTACCCACCATCAACACATGTGACAAGTACCCCGGTTATGCACGATCAACTCCGGGTAAGCGGGTGAGTCCACGAGATAGGAGCTTCCCATGTCCCTCAGCGACGACGACATCACCTCGACCAGCTCGGCCGCGACCGAAGGCCCGGCCGACGGCGGCGCGAACCCGGCCGGCCACGACGGCGGCGCCGACGGCAGCGCGACCGGCGAAGGCCCGGCCGACGGCGGCGCGAGCCCCGGCGGCCACGACGGCGGCGCGGACGGCGGCGCCTCGGGTGAGGGCCCGGCCGACGGCGGCGCGAACCCGGCCGGTCACGACGGCGGCGCCGACGGCCCCGCGGCCTGAGGATCGCGCCCATGACGACCGACGCGCCGGGCGGACCCCGCCCGGCGCTCGCCCGCTGTGTCTCCCTCGACCCCGGCAAGTTCGCCACCGCGCACTGGGGCCGCGCGCCGCTGCTGTCGCACACCGGCCCGTTCACCGACCTGCTCTCCCCGGACGCCGTCGACGAGCTGCTCAGCCGTCGCGGCCTGCGCACCCCGTTCCTGCGCGTCGCCCAGCAGGGCAAGGTGCTGCCCACCGCCCGCTTCACCGGCGCCGGCGGGGCCGGCGCCGAGGTCGCCGACCAGGTGATCGACGAGGAGGTCATGCGCCTGTACGCCGGCGGCGCGACCCTGGTCCTGCAGGGCCTGCACCGCATCTGGCCGCCCCTGATCCACTTCACCCGCCGCCTGGGCACCGAGCTGAACCGCCCGCTGCAGGTCAACGCCTACCTGACCCCGCCCGGCAGCCAGGGCTTCGACACCCACTACGACACCCACGACGTGTTCGTGCTGCAGGTCGACGGCGTCAAGCGCTGGCGCATCCACGAACCGGTTCTGGCCGATCCGCTCGAGCGCCAGCCCTGGGGCGGCCGCGCCGACGAGGTGGCCGCGACCGCGCTCGGCGCGCCGGCCATGGACGTGGTGCTGGCCCCCGGCGACGCCCTCTACCTGCCGCGTGGCTGGCTGCACTCGGCCGAGGCCCAGGAGTTCCGCTCGCTGCACCTGACCATCGGGGTGCGCGCGCTGACCCGGTACGCCCTCGTCGAGGAGCTGCTCGCCATGGCCACCGCCGACGCCCGCCTGCGCGGCACCCTCCCGTTCGGCCTGGACGTCACCGACCCTCTCGCGATCGAGCCCGAGCTGACCGAGACGGTCGAGGCGCTGCGCGACTGGCTCGCCCGCGCCGACCCGGCCGAGGTCGCCGATCGGCTGGCCGCCCGCGACTGGCCCGCCGTCCGGCCCGCGCCGCTGAGCCCGCTCGCCCAGCTCGACTTCGCCGCCGGCCTGACCACGTCGTCGCTGGTCGCCGCCCGCGAGGGCCTGCGCTGGCGGCTGACCGACGACGGCCCCGACCACGTCGTGCTCCGGCTGACCGGCCGCACGTTGCGCTTCCCCCAGTCGTGCGGGCCGGCCTTGCAGCTCCTGCTCGCGGACGGGCCGATGCGGGTGGGTGACTTGCCGCTCGACAGCGACGAGGACCGGTTGGTTCTCACCCGGCGCTTGTTGCGGGAGGCGGTGCTGACGCCAGCTCCGGCCTGAGCCCGTCTGTGGACAGCGCCCCGTTTTTGTCGTACGCGGGTGGTCTACTCGGCCCCGCCCAGCGCCGGGGTGGGGGCGGTCTGCGGGGCGCGCAGGTGAAGATCAAAGTCGCGGGGCTCCGCCCCCCACCCCGGCCATCGCTCGGAGATCTTGCTGGCGATGGTTGCGGTGGGGGCGTGGGTGATCTCCTCGCGGCGGCGCCTGGAGGCGATCACACCGGTGGGTGGGGCGCAAGCACACCCCGCTTGCGCCCCACCCATCGGCGCGATATTGCCGGGGGTGCCGTCGCGAGGAGATCACCCACTTGGCTCGGGGTGTCGGGGCTTTGCAAGCCCGAGGTAACTGCCATGCTGCGTCGTGGCGAGCACTCTCAAGAAGCGGAACCAACGTCCTGCATTCCGGCGGCTGCGTCCTAGCTAGTGGAATTGCGCTCACATCATGGGATCGTCTGTCCGGAATATCCGTATATCTCGGGCGGCGGCTTAGTGGGGGCGCGGCAGGTTGATGACTTCCAGCTCGCCCGGAACGGCACGTTATCAAGATCGCGCGAGGGCGCAGTGGCGGGCAGACGACGGCGCGGCGCCGGGCAGGCCGAGGAGCGCGGCGCCGGGCAGGGCGCGGCAGGTTGATGACTTCCAGCTCGCCCGGAACGGCGCGTTATCAAGATCGCGCGAGGGCGCGGCGCCGGGCAGCCGACGGCGCGGCGCTGAGGGGCAGGCCGGAGGGGTGCGGCGTGGGGGCTAGAGGCCCACCGCGGCGATGATCAGGCCGGCCGACACCAAGCCGGTGACCAGGACCGTGGCCACCGTCGCGGGGTCCAGGCCGGCGCTGCGGCGGTCGGCCACCTTCTTGGCCGCCACCACCGCTAGCACCGGACAGGCCAGCAGTACCACCAGGGCCACGACCGGCATCGCGTCCCGCCAGGTGCCGGTCTGCTCGGTGCCGCCGAGGCCGCGCAGGCCGAGGAACGCGCCCGCCCCGACCAGGCCGCCGGCCAGGCCGAAGAGCACGAACAGCGCCTTCACCCCGAAGTTGATCGGCTGCGGCGGCGCTATGTACTGCACCTTGGCGGCCACCTCCTCGAGGTAGTCGGCCGCGTCGCGGTCGCCGCGCTGGCGGGGGATTGCGGCCGGGGGCATGGTCCGGCCGTAGCGCTCGGCGCGGGGGCCGACCTTGTGCACGTAATCGGCCCACAGCTGCAGCGCCCGCGCGTCTATCTGTTCCAGCTCGCGCTGGGTCCGCGAAACCGCCTCGGCGGTGGCGGCCAGGTTGTCGTCGGCCTCGCCCACCGCGCGGTCCGCCGCGGCGACCCGGTCGTCGTGCCATCGCTGCGCCTCGGCGCGCAGGTCGGCGGCCTCCTCGTCGAGGGTGGTGAGCCGCCGCAGCACGCTGCGGTAGTCGGCGGTCTCGAAGTCGGCCGGTTGAACGTCGCTCATGGCGGCTCAGTCACGACCTTCCTGGAGTCGCGCTTCGCTCGGGCCATGCGGACGGTCTCGGCCGTCGGGAACAGGTCTCAATTTATTGTCCGTAGGGGATGATCACCTCGGCGCCTCGATGCACCGAGCGGTCGAAGTGCAGCGCTCGCCACGGCCGCGGGTACCAGACCGGCGCGGTGGCGCCGGGGTAGTACGGCGTGAGCTCGCTGCCGTGCACGTCCAGGGCCACCCAGGCGCCGATCGCGTCGGTGCGCGGCGACGGCCCGCCGAGCGCGTCGCGCAGCAGGCCCGCGCCGCGCCACCAGCCGAGCACGTGGATGCGCCGCTCCGGGCCCTGCCGCAGGATGGTCCGCAGCTGGTCGGCGGCGGCCTTCCCGCCCGGCAGCGCGTCGGCGGCGTAGATCAGGATGAAGTGCGGGCGGTCGCTGGGCCAGGTCGCGCCGGCCTCGTTGGCGGCGTCCTCGAGCAGCCAGTCGGCGTCGGCCGCGAAGAACATGCGGGGGCTGTCGGGCAGCTCGTCGCGCAGCGCCTCGGCCGCCGGGCGGGCGTCCTGGTCGAGGCAGAGCAGCGAGAAGGCGGCGCCATCCGGCGGGAACTGGGCGGCCAGCGAGCGGGCGGCGGTGGCCAGCACCGCGCACGCCTCCTCGGTGCGGGTGCCGAGCACGGCCAGGTTGCGGCCGGGCGCGCGGCGCAGCACGGTCCGCGCCGAGCGGGCCGCCACGTCGATCGTCTCGCCGAGCAGCACCACCGGCGCCTGACCCTCGGCCGGGGCGAGTCGCCGGAAGTCGGGGCTGTCGGCCAGCCGCGGGCGGGCGTCGCCGTCGAACAGCCGCGGCGGGCCCTGGCTGTCGGGGCGCATCCGCCACAGCCGGTGCTGCAGCGCGTTCCACCGCTCGCGGTCGCCGGCGGCCGGCACCCGGACGATCCGGTTCGCCTCGAGCGCGCCCGAGTCGGCGTTGACCACCGCGTGGTAGCGCGGCAGCGACTCGGCGGCGGTGTTCGTCTCGGCCAGGATGCGCCGGGCCCGGGGCAGCGCGATCCGCAGCGAGAACTGCGCGACCAGCGCCGGCCGGCCCCACAGCGCCTCGATTCCGGAGACGTCCTGGCTGGCCAGGATCAGGTGGATGCCCTGCGAGCGGCCCCGCCGGGCGAGGTCCTCGAGCAGGTCGACGGCCTCGGTCGCCACCGCGTCCCGGCCGGCCAGCAGCACCTGGAACTCGTCGACCACCGCGACGATGCGCGGCCACGAGCCCGCCGGGTCCTCGGCGCGCAGCTCGGCCAGGTTCGTCACCTCGTACCGCTTCGCCGCGTCGGCCCGGCGGCGCAGCTCCTCGCCGAGGAAACGCAGCAGCGCAAGGCCGAACTCACGGTCGGTGTTGACGTTGACGCCGACCAGCCGCACGTGCGGCAGCCAGCTCGGGTCCCGCCGCCCCGGCGCGAACCGGGCGAAGGACACCCCCTCCTTGAAGTCGAGCAGGTAGAACGCCAGCTCGGCGGGGGAGTAGCGGGCCGCGAGCGCGCCCATCCAGGCGTAGATGAGGTTGGTCTTGCCGGTGCCCGACGGCCCGGCGATCAGGGCGTGCGGGGGATAGTCGCTCAGCGTCACCGTGACCGGGACGCCGAGCGGGCTGTCACCGAGCGGAGCGGTCAGCCCGGTTGCGGAGCTTTCCTTCCACAGCTGCTGCGGCAGCAGACTGTCCAGGGCAACGGGCGCCGGACCCGCCGCCACGGCCTCGGCGATCCGGCGACAGGCCGCGGCGACAACAGCTTGCGGAGGACCACCATCCAGCCGTACGGGGAGAGCACCGGCGCTGCTGATCCGCGCGCGATCGCCCTCCGTCGCCGTGATGAACTCGATACCCGGGCCCGCCTGCACCGGCATCCCCTGGATGATCAGGTGGACGCCCGCCGCCGCCCCCGTACGCAGCAGCCGTTGCAGTTGGGTCTGCTCCGGACGGCTCAGCTCACCCGCACCGAGCAGCACCGCGACCCGCCACGGCTCGGGGCGCCGGTGGGTCGCGAGGGCCAGCTCCCGCAGCGACGTGTACTCGCCGGCCAGCACCGTCTCGTTGATCCGGCGGACCTGGTCGACCAGGTCGTTGAGCAGCGCGCCCAGCCCGCCCGGGCCGACGAAGGTGAGCACGCCGGCCGGGGCGAGCGTCGCGAACCGCGCCAGGCCCCCGCCGAGGTGCTCCGGGTCGTACCCGGTGATGGTGAGCGCCCCCGGCGCGGCCGTGCCCAAGGCCCGCAACAGCAACCCGGCGACCACCTCGTCGCCGATGCGGCGCTCGCCGCGCACCACCACGTGGCCGTGATCGAGCAGCGGCACCAGCGCCGGCACCGGCTCGGGATGCGGCAGCAGCAACCGGCCCACCCGCAGCTCGGCCGCCTTGTCGAGCGGCGTCGGCTGCCAGTCGTCCCACGGATCGCCGGCGGCGCCCGGCGCGGCCCGGTCGGCGGCGGACGCGGCGGCCTCGGCGAACGCGGCGAGATCCCGGCGATGCCGGTCGTCGATCTCGCGGATCCGCCCGTCGAGCGTCTCGGCCACCTTCGTGCGGCGGGCGTTCGCGGCGGCCATCACCCGCTCGCGGCGGGTGACCGCGGCCGCGTGCGCCTCCCGGGCCGCGGCCACGGCCTGCTCGGCCGCGCCGAGGGCGTACGAGAGCCCGGCCCGGATGTCCATCACCTGCTGTGCGGTCGACTCAGCCATGGGGAATCAACACGTTCTCATCGGGCGTCGGCGGCCTGGGGGCGGCGCAACGGGTGGGGAGTGGCGGGGCGAGGTCATCGGTCGTCGTCCGTCTCGGGGCGGAGCGACGGGGCGGGGTCGGCGGGGCGAGCTCATCGGGCGTCGGCGGCCTCGGGGCGGCGCAACGGGTCGGGGGCGTTGGGGTCGAGGGACGAGGCGTCGCGGCCGAGCCGGGCCAGGAGCACCCCGGTGAGCACGCCCGCCGTGACGGCGTTGTCGGCCGGATGGCCGGCCGGCCGGTCCGGCTCCTTCTGCACCGGAACCCGGCAGATCCGGGCGAGAAGCGTTTCGAGTACGGCCGGGGAGGTGCCCGGCAGCAGCGACCGCACCCGGCCTGCCGACGCGCTGCGCAGGCGCTCGAAGTCGTCCGGCCGCGGCTCGTGGCCGAGCAGGTCGCCGGCCAGGCGGTGCAGCACCGGCGAGGTCATCGCCGACAATGCCAGCCCGGTCGCCGCGTCGGCCGAATGCAGGTCGCGGCCGACCTTGGCCTTGTCGCCCGAGCGCACGCCCGAGGCCACCCGGCGCAGCAGGTCGGCGGTGTCGCCCCCCGGCTTCGCCTGGCCGCCGGGCGCCGCCTGGTCGCTGTCGTCCTTGGGCGCGGGCTCGCCGGTCAGCTGCGCCACCCGCGCCTGCCACCACGGGCCGAGCCGGTCGGCCGGCGGGCTGTCGTCGCCGCCCTCCGGCCGCACCTCGGGCCGCTGCTCGAGCCCGGCCTTCCAATCGCGGTCGGGCGGGGCGGCCGCGTCGCCGGTGAGCCCGATCGCGGCAAGGTAGGCCGCGATGGCGTCCTGCGCCACCCGGATCGCGGCGGCGGCCCGCTCGGCGGCCTCGGTGGCGTTGCCCAGCTGCGGCACGCCCATCGGGTCCTGCGAGGTCTCGCGCACCCACATGAGGATCTCGGTGGCGCCGCGCAGCTTTTCCATGGCCACCGTGACCAGCCCGGTGGGCAGTTCGTCGGAGGTGGCGCGGAGCTGGGCGCCGAGATCCTGGATCAGCGACATCTCAGAGGGTGGCCGTGTAGGTCTGGGCCTGCTCGACTGCCAGCGACGTCGCGCCGAGGCACTCCTCGAGGGACTGGTCGGCCTGCGACAGCGAGGCGTGCGCCGAGCTCACCGCGTCGTTGCCGCTGCCGTCGAGCGCCGCCGCCAGGCTCTGCTGGGCCTCGCCCAGCTTCTCCCGGGCCGCCTGGATCGCCGCCTGCCCCTCGCTGACCTGCTGGAGCGCGGCATTCACGGCCGCTTTGACCTCGGCGACACTGGCCACCCGTGCAGCCTCCTGCTGTGCGGAACCCGACTTCTGCCGTCAGCCTACTGCCCCCTTCCTGCCCCACCGTCCCCGCTACCCCTTTTGCGGATCGGCGGATCGACGCCGTGCGGGACAGTGGATCGACTCCGTGCGGACCACCGGATCGGCGCCGCGCGGATCAGTACGGACGCTTTCCCGAAGCGTGGCCCGCGCCGGGCCCGCGCCGGGCCACGGTGTCGTTGATCCGACGGGAATGAAACTGAGTCACGGCGGACCGCCGACCGGCTGGGGCCAGCAGGCAGGCGGCCACGCGGCGCCGGGGGGATGTGCTACCTGGCCGGTCGGCCGCTGAGCGGCACCTGAGGGGCGCGCAGGACTGCGGAGGCTGCGGGCATGACGTTACGGACTCCCGGCTAGGAGAAAGAAGGAACGAGGGGAGCGGGAAGGGCCGGGAGCGGTCAGGGGGCGAAGTCGCTGCGATCGTGGTCGTTGCCGTAGAGCGGCAGGTGGGGCGTGACCCATCGGGCGAGCGTCAGCAGGGCGGCCGCCGAGGCCCGCCGGGACCACGGGGGCTGGTGGCAGGTGATGCCGAGCGGCGGGCGAGCGGTGGTGATCTCGGACACAGAGCGCACCGGGGACCGGCCCGCCGGGAGAGGCTGAACGGCAGTGGTACGGGGCACGGCCGGCCGCAACAGATCGGGGGCGGCCGAGGCATTCACCGGGACAGACTAGCCCCGGCGGACGCTGGACGGGCCGCGGACCTCGCCGCCCAGGGCCAGGACACGGTCGCGCAGCCCGCGGTCGGCCGTGACGACAATCGTTCTCCGGGTGGGTGCGATGTCCCGTACGAGATCGGCGATCTTGTCATCCCCGGAGCCGGACGCGCGCTCCACCCGTACCCCGTTGCCGGCCTGCGGGATGTCCCGGGCCTTGCCCTCCACGACCAGGGTGACCTCGACGGGCCCGGGGATGTCCGGCAAGCCATTGGCGAGCACCGCCGCCAGGCGGTCGCGGAGCCGGACGGCCGCACCGGCGCGATCGCGCCACCACCCGTCGGGCACGGATCCGACGACGTTGGCCCCGTCGACGATCACGAGCGGTACGGTCGTCATGAGAGTTGAGTCTCCCCGTGTCAAGTTTCCGTGAGTTCTGGGAATCAATCTATGCCGGAGGGCGCTGATAGGGGTCGTGCGGCGCGGGTAAACCCACCGCACACGAGCTAGGTGATCAGGAGAAGAAGACTTATGAGCATCGGACCGATCGGACCGGGTGGACCCGGAAGTTGGGACGACCTGTTCGCGCGCTTCTTCGGAGCGGCCGAGCCGCGCCGGCAGCAGCGCATCGACATCACGAAGTACATGAGCGGCGATGCTCGTGAGGTGCTCTCCGCCGCCGCGCGTCGTGCCGCCGAGCTCGCCGACCCCGATCGCCTCGTGGCCGACCTGGACACCGACCACCTTCTCTGGGGCGCGCTCCAGCAGGAGCCGATGAAGCAGACCGTACGCCGCGCCGGCGCCGACCCCGACCAGTTGCTGGCCGCCCTGGGTCGCCCCGCGGGCGTGCGGGAGAACCCGCCGGAGCAGGTCGCGCTGACCCCGCAGGCCAAGCGGGCGCTGCTGGACAGCCTGCAGATCTCGCGGGCGCTCGGCTCCTCGTACGTCGGCCCGGAGCACATCCTGATGGCGCTGGGCCTGAACCCGGACTCGGCGGCCGGCCGGCTGCTGGCCGGCAAGCTGGACCCGCAGGCGCTGCAGCAGCAGGCCGGCGAGCCGCAGCCGGGCGGGCCGGGCCGCGGCGGATCGGCCGGCGGAAGTGGGAAGACGCCGACGCTGGAGCAGTACGGCGTGGACCTCACCGAGCTCGCCCGGCGCGGCGAGATCGACCCGGTGATCGGCCGCGCGAACGAGATCGAGCAGGCCGTGGAGATCCTGTCCCGGCGCACCAAGAACAACCCGGTGCTGATCGGCGAGGCCGGCGTCGGCAAGACCGCCGTCGTCGAGGGCCTGGCCCAGCGCATCGTGGACGGTGACGTGCCGCTGACCCTGGAGGGCAAGCGGGTCATCCAGCTCGACCTGGCCGGCCTGGTGGCGGGCACCCGCTACCGCGGTGACTTCGAGGAGCGGCTGCGCAAGGTCATCGACGAGATCCAGAACGAGGGCGACGGCCTGATCGTCTTCCTCGACGAGATCCACACGCTGGTGGGCGCCGGTGGCGGCGGTGGCGACGGCGGCGGCATGGACGCCTCCAACATGCTCAAGCCGGCCCTGGCCCGCGGGCAGCTGCGGGTGGTCGGCGCGACCACGCTCGACGAGTACCGCAAGCACATCGAGAAGGACGCGGCCCTGGCCCGGCGGTTCCAGCCGGTGCTGATCGGCGAGCCGAGCGTCGAGGACACCGTGGCGATCCTGCGCGGGCTGCGGGACAACTACGAGGCGCACCACCAGGTGCGGATCACCGACGAGGCCCTCGACGCCGCGGCGGAGCTGTCCGACCGCTACATCACCGACCGCTTCCTGCCGGACAAGGCGATCGACCTGATCGACCAGGCCGGCGCGCGGGTGCGGCTGCGGGTGAAGACCCCGTCGGCCGACACCCGGCAGGACGAGCAGCGGCTCGAGCAGCTCACCCGGGACCGCGACCAGGCGGTGGCGGCCGAGAACTACGAGAAGGCGTCGCAGCTGCGCGACGAGATGAACGAGATCCGGGCCCGTCTGGAGCAGGCGCAGACGCCGTCCGGCGACGGAGTGCCGCAGGTCACCGAGGGCGACATCGCCGAGGTGGTGAGCCGGGCCACCGGCATCCCGGTCGCCCAGCTCACCGAGGAGGAGCGGGACCGCCTGCTGCGCCTGGAGCGGCACCTGCACGACCGGGTGGTCGGCCAGGACGACGCCGTCGAGGCGGTCGCCGAGGCGGTGCGCCGGTCGCGGGCCGGCCTGGGCGACCCGGACCGGCCGGTGGGCAGCTTCCTGTTCCTCGGCCCGACCGGGGTCGGCAAGACCGAGCTGGCGCGGTCACTGGCGGAGGCGCTGTTCGGCGACTCGGACCGGATGATCCGGCTGGACATGAGCGAGTTCCAGGAGCGGCACACCGTGTCGCGGCTGGTCGGCGCCCCGCCCGGATACGTCGGGTACGACGAGGCCGGGCAGCTGACCGAGGCGGTGCGGCGGCGCCCGTACAGCGTGGTCCTGCTTGACGAGATCGAGAAGGCCCACCCGGACGTCTTCAACATCCTGCTGCAGGTGCTCGACGACGGCCGGCTCACCGACAGCCAGGGCCGGACGGTGTCCTTCAAGAACACCGTGCTGATCATGACGAGCAACCTCGGCTCGGACATCATCAGCGGCACCCGGCGCAGCGTCGGCTTCGGCGCGGCGGACGCCAAGGCGTCGGCCGACGAGGAGCTGAAGGAGCGCCTGGACCGGCGGCTGCGCGAGCAGCTGCGGCCCGAGTTCATCAACCGGATCGACGAGATCATCATCTTCCGGCAGCTGGAGACCGACCAGCTGCGGCAGATCACCGAGCTGATGCTGGGTGAGACCCGCCGCCGGCTGGCCAACCAGCAGATCGACCTCGAGATCAGCCCCGAGGCGGTGGACTGGCTCTCGGACAAGGGCTTCCAGCCCGAGTTCGGGGCCCGGCCGCTGCGTCGGACCATCCAGCGCGAGCTGGACAACCGGCTGTCGAAGCTGCTGCTCTCGGCCGAGCTGAAGCCCGGTCAGACGGTGCGGGTGGACGTCGAGGACGGCAGGCTCGTCTTCGCCTGACGTAGTGAGTGGTAGGGAACTGGCCCTGTTCAGCGTCCGCTGAGCGGGGCCAGTGCCGTTTCCGAGCCGCCGAGGTGCGGATAGCCGGCCATCCACTCGACGTACGACGGGTTGCGGGCCACCACTTCCTGGTACGACTCCTGGGCCATCTCCATCAGCTTGGGGGCGCTGCGGGCGGCCGGGGAGTCCGGGTGCCAGCCCAGCACCAGCCGCCAGCGCAGCGGCGCGCCGCGCATCGGCCGGTGGGTGAGGCTGGCCGGCGGCCGGAACGTCGGCTGGCACAGGCCCAGCGCCAGGCCCGACTCGACCATGTCGACGCAGCCGCGCACGTCGGTCTCGAGCACCCGGCGCGGGGTGAAGCCGGCCCGGGCGCAGGCGGCCGCGAAACACTCGGCGAAGCAGCCGTCGCCGGTGCTGCCCACCCACTGCTCGTCGGCGAGCTCGGCCAGGTCGACGTCGACGTCCTTGCCGGCCGGGTGGTCCTCGGGCATCAGCACGCACACCGCGTCGACCGCGATCGTCTGCCAGACCAGGCCGTAGTCGGCCGACGGGATCGCGTCGCCGCAGACGCCGACCTGGGCGTAGTCGAGCTTGCCCGCGAGAACCATGTTGGCCAGCTCGTCGACGTAGTACGACGCGTGGGTGGTGATCTGGGCATCGGGCTGGGCCATCGACAGCCGATGGACCATGCCGCCGAGGACCGGGCCGCCGAGCGCCCCGATCCGGTAGCGGCTCATGGTCTCGGTGCCGGAGGCGCCGGCCAGCCGGGCGGCCTCGTCCTGCAGGCCCTTCATGGCGGGCAGCAGCACGCGGGCGCGGGAGAGGACCAGCTCGCCGAGGGCGGTGGGGCGCGCGCCGCGGCGGTCGCGCTCGAACAGCGGGCCGCCGAGCGTGCGCTCGATCCGCTGCAGCTGCGCGGTCAGCGCCGGCTGGGCGAGCCCGAGCTGCGACGCCGCCTTGGTCACGCTACCGGTCTCCGCGATGGCGACGACCACCTTGAGATGGCGCAGCTCCAGGTTCATAGCGTGACGTTAGGACCTTTAAGACATCGAAGGCTAGCCCTGCTGCCTGGTGAAAGATCCTACAGTTGTGACAAATCGGTAAACGAACCCGTCGGTAACGTCACAAATCGCTGAGGTACGTGGTACGGCCGGTGACGGCGTCGCGAATTTTGTCGACCACCGCGACCGCCGGATCCACCATCTTGTTCCACGGCGGGGTGGACGGGGTGCCCGGGTGCGGACGGGTCGGCGCCGCCTCCTCGGCGGTCTCGATCCGGTTCCCGACCCGGATCAGATCGTCGATCGACACCATCGACGCCAGCACGGGGAAGAGCTCCTCGGCGTCGGCGGCGACGTGCCGGCGCACCTTCTCGGAAATGTCGGCGATGGTGCCGCGCTGCATCTCGACCAGCAGCGCCCGGTCCTCGGCCAGCTCGCGGGCCACCAGGTCCTCGCCGCCGGGCACGGCGGCCTTGACGGCGGGGTAAAGGTACTGCTCCTCGGCCGACAAATGCCGCGAAAGCTCGGCGATCAGCACGTCGGCCGCCCGGCGGTCGGCCGGATCGGCGGCCAGCCGATCGCAGAGATCGAGGAGGTCGCGGTGCTGCTCGGTCAGCACGTCGATGGCGTTGCGGCCGGTTGTCCCGCCGCCGACCGGGGGGAGCGGGGGAAGATTCACTGACGACACGGCCCCGCCGGTACCCGGCCCGTCGATGCGCCAAACACCTGGTAAGAAGGGCGGATGGAGACCACCGCCGCCGAGGAGGTCACCGGCATCTGCCGTGACCTGCTGCGCATCGACACCACCAACACCGGCGACCAGTCGACGACCGTCGGCGAGCGGGTCGCCGCCGAGTACGTGGCGGCGCGACTCGACGAGGCCGGCGTCGCGTACGAGTTGCACGAGTCGGCGCCGCGCCGGGCCAACCTGGTGGCCCGCATCCCCGGCGCCGACCGCGCCCGCGGCGCCCTGCTCGTGCACGGCCACCTCGACGTGGTCCCCGCCGACGCCCGCGAGTGGTCGGTCGATCCGTTCTCCGGCGAGGAGAAGGACGGGTACCTGTGGGGCCGCGGCGCGATCGACATGAAGGACTTCGACGCCATGGTCCTGGCCGTGGTCCGGGACTGGCGCCGCACCGGCTACGTGCCCCCGCGCGACGTCGTGCTGGCGTTCACGGCCGACGAGGAAGCCGGGATGACGTACGGCTCCGAGTTCCTCGTCCGGAAGCACCGCGACCTGCTCGACGGGTGCACCGAGGCGATCGGCGAGGTCGGCGGGTACTCGTACACGGTCAATGATGATCTTCGTCTGTATCTGGTGCAGACGGCGGAGAAGGGTCTCGACTGGCTGCGCCTGCACGCGAGCGGCCGGCCGGGGCACGGCTCGTTCATCCACGACGACAACGCGGTGACCAAGCTGGCCGAGGCCGTGGCCCGGGTCGGCAACCACCGCTTCCCGGTCGTGGTCACGCCGACCGTGCGCGAGTTCCTGCTACGGGTCGGCGACGCGCTGGGCATCGAGATCGACCCGGCGGACCCCGAGGTCGCGATCGCCAAGCTCGGCCCGATCGCCAACCTGATCGGCGCCACGATCCGCAACACCGCCAACCCGACCCGCCTCGAGGCCGGGTACAAGGACAACGTCATCCCCGGCCGGGCCTCGGCGACGATCGACTGCCGCACCCTGCCCGGCCACGAGGAGGAGTTCCGCACCCAGCTGCGCGAGGTGATCGGCCCCGAGGTCGAGATCGGGCACAACCACCGGCAGCCGGCCGTCGAGACCGAGTTCGGCGGCGACCTGGTCGACGCGATGGGCGCGGCCCTGCGCGCCGAGGATCCGGGCGCCCGCACGGTGCCCTACCTGATGTCCGGCGGCACCGACGCCAAGGCCTTCTCGACGCTCGGCATCCGGTGTTTCGGCTTCGCGCCGCTGCGCCTGCCGCCCGATCTCAACTTCGCCGCGCTGTTCCACGGCATCGACGAGCGGGTTCCGGTGGAGGGACTAAAGTTCGGCGTGCGTGTGCTCGACCGACTCCTCCGAAACAGCTGATTCCCGGAAGGACCCCATAGCGATGACCGACCAGAACGCGGATCTCGACGCCGCCCTCGACGAGGTGGTGGCGGCCGCGCGGGCGCACCTCGCGGCGGTCAAGGCGGCCGCCGGCCGCATCGACGACGACGACGTCTGGCAGGCGTACGTCGCTCTCAACAACGCCTCTTTCGCGTACGACGAGCAGCTGCTCGACGCGTTCGGCGAGGTGACACCGTGGGACGTGGAGTCGATCGACCCCGACGAGGCCGACCAGCGCTTCGGCCTGGGCGCCGACGGCTTCGACCCGGCCGAGTCCACCGACCCGTACCCGCAGGTGGTCTCCGTCCGCCAGCGGCGTGACTACCGCGTGCCCAGCGTCTCGGCGCTGCTGCGGGTGGCCGACGTGGCCCGGCGCAACTCGGTGCCGGACGACGAGGACGCCGGCGCGGTGGAGAACGTCGGGGAGGCCGTGCTGGAGCTGCTCCAGGCCGGCGACGGCTCGCTGTCGTCGCTGGACGTCCCCGAGCTGGAACCGCTGGACGGCCTGCTGACCGTCACCGAGATCGGTGAGCCGCTCGACCTGGAGGAGTTCGAGGACTCCGACGGGAGCGGCCCGTTCGCCCCGAAGGACGGCGACCTGCTGGTGGGCAGGCTCGACGAGCACCCCTTCCTCCCGGACGAGGAAGAGGACCACGCCGGCCACAACCACTGATTTTCGGTTATGACGCGGCAACCGGGGCTCTAGTAACTGAGCCCCGGTTGCGGAGTGGATTGGATCCTGCGGCGGAGCATCACCTTGCGGGTCCCGTCCCGGAAGAGCTGGACCCGGGCGAGCTCCCAGCCGGAGAACTCCGCCTGTATGGCGAGCTGCGCCGCCGCGGTCAGCTTGTCGACATTCGAAGGCAACCGCAGCGGCGCGTATTCGTAGTCCATGCGGTCTAATATGCGCCGCTGATCGTCCGGGCACCACCCCCGGCCACGGGGTGTCGCGAGGGGCGGATCGCGGGGCCGCGGCGAGGTCAGAGAACCGGCCCGGCCGGATCGGCCGGATAGCCGACGCCCTCCCGCTCGGGGTAGCCCACATCGATCGCCGACACGTCGTCGAGCGCCCGCGCGATCTCGGCCGGCAGCGTCAGCTCCTCGCTCACCAGCGCGCCCTGCAACTGCGCGGCCGTGCGCGCGCCGAGGATCGGGGCGGCCACGCCCGGCCGGTCGCGCACCCACGCGATCGCCACCTCGAGCGGCGAGACGCCGAGACCGGCCGCCGCGGTCACCACCGCCTGCACGATGCTGGAGCTGCGGGGCTCCAGGTAGGTCTGCACGAACGGCGCCAGGTGCTCGGTGGCGGCGCGGGAGTCGAGCGGCCGGCCGTTGCGGTACTTGCCGGTGAGCACGCCCCGGCCCAGCGGCGACCAGGCCAGCACGCCGAAGCCCAGCGCGGCCGCGGCGGGCAGCAGCTCGCGCTCGATGCCCCGCTCCAGCAGCGAATACTCCATCTGGGCCGCGACGATCGGGGCCCGCCCGGGGTAGGCGGCCTGCCAGGTGGCGGCGCGGGCGGTCTGCCAGGCGGCGAAGTTGGACACCCCGATGTAGCGGACCCGGCCGCTGGCGACGGCGTGGTCGAGCGCGGCCAGCGTCTCCTCCAGCGGGGTGGCGGCGTCGTACCCGTGCACCTGCCACAGGTCGACGTAGTCGGTGCCCAGGCGGCGCAGCGACGCGTCCAGCGAGCGCAGCAGGTTGCCCCGGGAGCCGTCGCGCCGGCGGTAACCGTGCGGAGTCAGGCCGGCCTTGGTGGCGATCACCACTTCGTCGCGCGGGACGAGGTGGTCGAGCAGCGAGCCGATCACCGACTCGGCGTCGCCCTCGCCGTACACGTCGGCGGTGTCGATCGTCGTGCCGCCGGCCTCCAGATAGAACTTGAGCTGGGCGGCCGCGTCGTCGGGGTCGGTGTCGCGTCCCCAGGTCATGGTGCCGAGGGCCAGCCGGGAGACCGCCAGCCCGCTTCGGCCGAGCGGTCGTTGTTGCATGAGTGAACCTTATTCAGACTGTGTCCGTAGCGAAATGCTCCTGGCAGGTCGGTTACCGGACGGCCGGGGTGGATAGGCTGCCGGTCAGGGGATCAGTCTTTGGGAGGACTCGTGCGGCTCGGACTCGGCCTTGGCTATCAGGCGGCGTGGACCACGCCCGCCGATCATCTGGCGATGGCGCAGGAGGCGGATCGGCTCGGCTTCGCCGTCGCCTGGTCGGCCGAGGCGTACGGGTCGGACACCGTCAGCATGCTGGCCTGGATCGCGGGCCAGACGCAGCAGATCGACCTGGGCGCCGCGGTCATGCAGATCCCGGCGCGCACCCCGGCCATGACGGCGATGACCGCGGCGACCATCGACGCGCTCTCCGGCGGGCGGTTCCGCCTCGGGCTCGGCGTGTCCGGGCCGCAGGTCTCCGAGGGATGGCACGGCGTCCGCTTCGCCAAGCCGCTGCAGCGCACCCGGGAGTACGTCGACATCGTGAAGATGGCCATCGCCCGCGAGCCGGTGTCGTACCAGGGCGACTTCTACGAGCTGCCCCTGCCGGACGGCCCCGGCAAGGCGCTCAAACTGGGCTTCCATCCGCCCCGGCCGAAGATCCCGATCTATCTGGCCGCGGTCGGGCCGAAGAACCTGGAGCTCGCCGGGGAGATCGCCGACGGCTGGCTGGCGATCTTCTTCGCGCCCGACGCGGCGGGGGAGTACCTGCAGCACATCGAGCGCGGGCGGGCCAAGAGCGGGCTCGGCCTGACCGGCTTCGACGTGGCCCCGACCGTGCCGGTGGTGATCGGCGACAACCTGGCCTGGTGCGCCGACGTGATCCGGCCGTACGCGTCGCTCTACGTGGGCGGGATGGGCAGCCGGGAGCAGAACTTCTACAACCAGCTCGCGGTGCGGATGGGCTACGCGGACGAGGCCGCCCGCGTGCAGGATCTCTACCTGAGCGGCAAGAAGGCCGAGGCGGCCGAGGCGGTGCCGCAGGAGTTCATCGAGCGCACCTCGATCATCGGGAACAAGATCCAGGTCAAGGAGCGGATCAAGCAGTACGCGGCGGCGGGCGTGGGCACGCTGTCGATCAGCCCGTACGTCGGCGACCTCAAGAGCGGGATCGACACCCTGCGGATCGTGGCCGAGGCGTACGAAGAGTCCGGCGTGGCCTCGTAGTGGCCACGGTTCTGCTGCTGCGCCACGGGCGGACGACGGCGAACGCGACCGGCACGCTGGCCGGACGCCGGCCGGTCGAGCTCGACTCCCTGGGGACGAAACAGGCATCTCAGGCGGGTGCGCGACTGCGGGAGCTGCCGCTCAAGGCGGTGGTCAGCAGCCCGCTGCCGCGGTGCCGGCAAACGGTGCAGATCGCGCTGCCCGACGCGGAGATCATCCCGGACGAGGGGCTGACCGAGTGCGGCTACGGCGACTGGGAGGGCAAGGAGCTCAAGGAGCTCGCCAAGGACCCGCTGTGGCCGGTGGTCCAGGTGCACCCGAGCGCCGCGGTCTTCCCCAACGGCGAGGCCATGGCCGACATGTCGGCCCGCGCCATCGCCACCATCCGCCGCTGGGACGTCAAGATCAGCGCCGAGCACGGGCCGGACGCGCTCTGGCTCGCGTGCACCCACGGCGACGTGATCAAGGCCATCGTCGCCGACGCGCTCGGCCTGCACCTCGACCAGTTCCAGCGGATCGTGGCCGATCCCGCCTCGATCAGCGTGATCCGGTACACGCCGACCCGGCCGTTCGTGGTGCGGGTCAACGAGGGCGGGAGCCTGTCGTCGCTTGTCCCGTCTCCGGCGCCCGCCGCGACTTCGGCCTCCGATGCCGCCGTCGGCGGAGGCGCCGGGGAGTGACGGTTCGGTCACGGCAGGTGGCATCGGTTGCGCCCTAGGCGAACCGCGGCACGCGGGGTGAGCGATCCCGGCGGCGGCTCGATAGGGTTGACACCATGACCCACCAGGTGCACGCGTTCGAGCCGCCGGAGCGGTTCGTGGCAGGGACGGTGGGCGAGCCGGGCGACCGCACCTTCTTCCTGCAGGCCCGGGGCGGCGGCCGGGTCATCAGCGTCGCGCTGGAAAAGGTGCAGGTGTCGCTGCTCGCCGAGAAGCTCGAGGAGCTGCTCATCGAGGCCAACAAGCGCTTCGGGGTCGACCTGCCCGACGCGCCGGTGCTCTCCGGCCACGACAACGAGCCGCTCGACACCCCGGTCGACGAGGAGTTCCGGGTCGGCACGCTCGGCCTGGCCTTCGACGTCGACAGCGGCACCGTGGTGATCGAGGCGATCGAGGCCGGCGAGGCCGAGGTCGAGATCGAGCTCGGCGCCGACGTTCCCGACGACGACGATGACGAGGATGACGACGACGAGCCCGACGACGACCTCGACCGGCTCCGCGTCCGGCTGAGCCCCGAGGCCACCCGCGCGTTCATCGACCGCGCCCGCCGCGTCGTCGCCGCGGGCCGCCCGCCCTGCCCGCTGTGCGGCCAGCCGCTCGACCCGGCCGGCCACCTCTGCCCCCGGCACAACGGCTACCACCGGTGACTGCCGAGCCCGCGGCCGCGCTGGCGGAGAGCGAAGCCCTCGACCTGCTGGCCAACGGCCGGATGGAGATCGAGGGCCGTCTGGTCGACGCCTCCAACACGACCCTGCGGGCCGAGATCACCCTGTCCGGCGTGACCCGCCGCTGCGTCTACAAGCCGGTCCGCGGTGAGCGCCCGCTGTGGGACTTCCCGGACGGCACGCTGGCCGGCCGCGAGGTCTCGGCCTTCCTGGTCTCGCAGGCCACCGGCTGGGGCCTGGTCCCGCCGACGATCCTGCGCGACGGACCGCTGGGCCCCGGCGCGCTGCAGCTGTGGATCGACGAGCCCGAGGACGCCGAGTCCCTGATCGGCTTCGTCCCCGCGTACGACGTGCCGTCCGGCTGGCTGGCCGTGGCCAACGCCCGCGACGAGGACGGCGACGCCTACGCCCTGGCCCACGCCGACGACCCCCGCCTGGCCCGCCTGGCGATCTTCGACGCGGTGATCAACAACGCCGACCGCAAGGGCGGCCACGTCCTCTACCCGGCCGGCGGCGCCATCCACGGCGTCGACCACGGTGTCAGCTTCCACGTGGAGAACAAGCTGCGCACCGTCCTCTGGGGCTGGACCGGCAAGTCGCTGATCGCCGAGGCCACCGAGGTCCTGTCCGACCTGGCCGCCCGCCTCGAGTCCGACCTGGGCGAGACCCTCGAGCAGCACCTCACCATCTCCGAGGTCCAGCACATCCGCCTGCGCATCCGCCGGCTGCTGCGCGGTGGCCGCTTCCCCAAGCCGCCACAGGACTGGCCGGCCATTCCCTGGCCGCCGGTCTAGGAGCTTCTCGGGTACGGGGTCAGCAGCGTCGTGGCAGAGCTGATGTGCCGGGTCACCTTTCCCGCGCGGCTGCCGGGGTCGAGGCGACCCGCTCGAGCACCCGCGCGCGCCGGCGTTCCTGAGCCTGGGGCGGAGGTGGTCCCAGTGGGCGCGGGGGTTCCCACAACGTGGCGAACGGTCTCGCCGCGTGGGACTCCGTTCCACTTGTCGACCGCCGTGGCCCGGTTGGTGGGCGACTGGTCCGCCGTATGGGATGGGTGGCCGGAAATATCCGTCTATGTTGGCGGCGCGGGGCAAGGATGGTGAGTATCGGCTCGACCTGCACGCCAATTCATCAAGATCGCCCCGCGGCGCTTGCCCGCGCACGCCGAGAGCGGTGTTGCCTGCGCATGCCGAGGGGCCGGCGTTGCCCGGCCATGCCTGGGGGCAGGGCTGACGAGGGGTGCGGATGAGCGCAACGGGCCGCTTGCCCGGTGACCACGCACCAGATCCCCAGCGCAAGAGGTGTCTAGAGGCGGATCCCCAGCAGGGCGTCGACCGTGGTGCGCATCAGGGCGGGCGCGGACTCGTCGTCGCCGGTCGCGGTCAGCGCCGCCTCGGACCATGCGTCCACGATCGCCAGCGCCGACGGCGCGTCCAGGTTGTTGGCCAGCGCCTCGCGCACGGCGGCCAGCAGCCCCTCGCCCGACGGCCCGCTCGGGGCCGCGGCCGCGGCGCGCCAGCGGGCCAGCCGCTCCTCGCCCTCCTTGAGCACGTCGTCGGCCCACTCGCGGTCGGCGCGGTAGTGGCCGGAGAGCAGGCCCAGCCGCACGGCCATCGGGTCGACCCCGTCGCCGCGCAGGCGGGACACGAACACCAGGTTGCCCTTGGACTTCGACATCTTCTCGCCGTCCAGCCCGATCATGCCGGCGTGCACGTAGTGGCTCGCGAACGGCCGGGCCCCGGTCAGCACCTCGGCGTGCGCCGCCGAGCACTCGTGATGCGGGTAGAGCAGGTCGTTGCCGCCGCCCTGCACGTCGATCGTGTCGCCGAGCAGGCCCAGCGCGATCGTGGCGCACTCGATGTGCCAGCCCGGGCGGCCCGGGCCGAGGTCGCCGCCGTCCCAGGCCGGCTCGCCGTCGCGGGCGCCGCGCCACAGCAGCGGGTCGAGCGGGTCGCGCTTGCCGGCCCGGTCGGGGTCGCCGCCGCGCTCGCGGGAGAGCACGACCATCTCCTCGCGGGACAGGTGGGACTCGTAACCGAACGAGGGCGCGGCGGCGATCGCGAAGTAGACATCGCCGGTGCCGTCGTCGAGCGTGTAGGCCGCGCCGGACGCCAGCAACTCGCGGACGTGGCCGGCGATCGCCGGGATCGACTCGACGGCGCCCACGTAGTGCTCCGGCGGGATGATCCGCAGCGCCTCCATGTCCTCGCGGAACAGGGCCGTCTCACGCATGGCCAGGACGATCCAGTCCTCGCCGTCGCGCTGGGCCCGCTCGAGCAGCGGGTCGTCGATGTCGGTCACGTTCTGCACGTAGCGGACGTCGAACCCGGCGTCCCGCCACAACCGGTTGACCAGGTCGAACGCGATCATCGTGGCCGCGTGCCCGAGATGCGTGGCGTCATAGGGCGTGATGCCGCAGACATACATCGTCGCGGCGCCCTGCGGATCGGTCGCCACGACGGCCTTGCGGGCCGAGTCGAACAGCCGCGGCGCCACCGCGTCACCAGGCAGGGTCGGCACGTCGTGCCCGGTCCAAGCGTCCATGGTCAGAAGCCTATCGACCGCCTATGACAGAACGCTCGTCCTGAGGTTTACCTCACCCCGCGCCTCCCGCCGCACCGGTGCCGACCCCCCGGGCGCGGCGGCGCACCTTAGCCGCTTCACCGCCGCTTGTGCCCCGGACACGGGAAAAGAATACCTTTGTCGGACTTTTCGGAAAATAGCCACGATTTCCTGACGAGACGTCCAGAATTACCGAGGTCATACTTTCGTCCGAAAGGAATCATCATGCGACGTCCGGTTATGTACCTCGCTGGCCTCTTCCTGGCCACCGGCGCGAGCCTCGCCCTCGCGGGACCCGCCAACGCTGCTCCCTCCCACGACCACCACAACCGCCACTGCCACCACGACGGGTGGGGCTGGGGCGGCCACGACTTCGGGGACGACTACACCTACGTGAACCACACGGACATCAACAGTCACAACAGCTGGAAGCTGATCGACCTCGGCCTGCTCAACCTGGGCGGCTTCGGCGGCGACAAGGTCGAGCCGCAGTAGCAGGACGTCGAGCCGCGGTAAGCAGTCCGGCGACAAAACCCGAGGAGCCGCGAGGCCCCTCGGGTTTCTCGTGTTCGCCGAGCCGGCCAGAGACTCCCGTGCCCGGCGGCGTCAGGTCAGCGCCAGCCCCGGGCCGGGCTCCGGATCGGGCGTCGGCGCCGGGATCCGGTACTCCTCGGTCAGCGTCGTCATCGGCCCCGGCCAGGTCGCCTGCGCCACCTCGATCGGCTTGCGCGTCTCGTCGAAGGCCACGTGCAACAGGTGCAGCACCGGCGTGTCCGGCCGGATCTGCAGGATCTCGGCCTCGTCCCGGCTCGGCTGCCGGGCGCTGATCGTGTCGGTCGCCGACGTGTAGCGCTTGCCGAGCGCCTCCTCGGCCTCCTGGTACAGCGGCCGCCCGAAGGCCTCGACCCGCTCGAGGGACGTTCCCGACGTCTCGGCGACCCGGAACCACGACGCCCCCAGCTCCACCGTGGCGTCGTCGGTGCGGACGATGTGCCGGCGGACCAGCATCTCCGTGCCGTCCCGTACGCCGAAAGCATCTGCCACCTCCGGTGGCGCCGGTTCCCGGCCCACCGCGACGAGCTGCTGCCGATAGCGGGCGGCCAGATCGGCGTGGTAGCCGCGGTGGGCGCCGTAGCGTCCGCGGGACAGCCGGTTGAGCCGCCGCCGGGTCCCGCGCACATACGTCCCGGAGCCCGGCTTGGTGATCAGGACACCTTCGACCCGCAGCTGGTCGACGGCCCGCTGCACGGTCTGCTTGGCCACGCCGAACATCTCGGCCATGGCCGGGATCGACGGCAGCCGCTCGCCGGGCTGCCAGTCGCCGCGCCGGATCCGCTCGCGCAGTTGCGCGGCGATCTGCCGATGCGGGAATTCCGCCGCGCCGGGGTTGATGGTCATCGCCGACCTCCAGGAGAGCACCTAGGTTCCTAGGATGCCGCAAGCGAAGGGGCGTGCCGTGCAACGACACGCCGGAAGAGGCTTACCAGGACCCGGCGGTGGGGCCGGCCGAGCCGCCGCGCCGCCGCAGGTACTTCTCGAACTCGCTGGCGATCTCGTCACCGGTCAGCGGCTGGATCCCCTCGTCGCCGACCCGCTCCTCGAGCTCGCGCACGTACTCGCCGAGCTCGGCGTCCTGCTCGGCCGCCGCCCGCACCCGCTTTTCCCACTCGTCGGCCTCCTCGGCCAGCTCGGCCATCGGCACCGGCAGGTCGAGCACGTCCTCCAGCCTGCTCAGCAGCGCGAGCGTCGCCTTGGGGCAGGGCGGGTTGTTGGCGTAGTGCGGCACGTGCACCCAGAACGACAGGGCCTCGAGCTCGGCGCGCCCGGCCGCCTCGTGCAGCACGCCCACGATCCCGGTCGGCCCGTCGTATCGGGTGGGGACGACCTTGTACTTGTCGGCGATGTCGTTGTCGCTGGCGGAACCGCTGATCGGCAGGGGACGCGTGTACGGCACGTCGGCGAGCAGCGCCCCGAGCAGCACGACCCGGTTGACCTCGAGGCTGTGGCAGAGCTCGAGCACCTGCTCGCAGAACGTGCGCCAGCGCATGCTCGGCTCGATGCCGCGGATCAGCACGACGTCGCGGTCGGCGCCGGGCGGGCTGGCCACGGTGAACCGCGTGGTGGGCCACTCGATCTTGCGGGTCTCGCCCTCGGCCATGGTGATGGTGGGGCGGCTCACCTGGAAGTCGTAGAAGTCCTCGGGGTCGATCCGCGAGATCTCCCGCGCTTCCCAGACCTGCTCGAGGTGTTCCACGGCCGCGGTGGAAGCGTCCGCAGCGTCGTTCCAGCCTTCGAAGGCGGCGATAGCCACAGGCGAGCGAAGCAGCGGGAGGCCGTCGAACTCAGTCATGGCTGACAGCCTACGTGCGTCGCCCGAGCATCACCCGTCGGCGGTCCGGCGTTCCGCGCCCGGCAGAACGCGGAACGGCCGAGCGGCGGAACGGCGGAACGGCCTAGGCGGCGGGCACCTCGTCGCGCGCCGGCGTGACCTGCGCCGGGATCTTGACCAGGGCGGCCATCTTGCGGTCGTACGTCTTCGTCGCCGTCCACAGCTTGTAGATCAGCAGCAGCTCGAACCCGGCCAGCAGCGCCGACGCGACCACGGTGGTGCCGACGATCAGGTTCGCGACCGGCCCGACGATGAACACGAACATCATGAACTCGATGCCGCTGATCACGTGGGCGCGGATGCGCTGCCGGATGAGGACGTTGCGGATGCGGACGAAGAGCCCGAACCGGGTACGGAAATCGCTGTAGACGTCGACGGCCTCGTCCACGTCCGGGGCCTCGGCGCCCGGGTCCACCGCGATCGTCTCGGCGAAGGCGATGGGCCCGCGGGCCTCGTCGAGCTTCGCCTTCATGTCCGCCTTGACCTTGCCCATCTGCAGGGCGTTGAGGTAGCGGAACATGTCCAGGAAAATGACGATTCCGGCAAGCCAGATGTACGTGAAGTTGTGCGTCGCGACATACTGGCCGCCGAACAGCGCCACCGCGCAGACCGCCACCCGCAGCCGGTCGAAGACGTAGTCGAGCCACGCTCCGAAGACCGACCCCGTCCCGTTGAGCCGTGCGATCTTGCCGTCCATGCAGTCGAGGACGAAGCTGAGGTGGAACAGCAGGGCACCCAGCAGCAGCCACCCGTACGACGCCTGCCAGAAGCAGGCCGCCGAGCCGAGCCCGACCAGGAACGCCAGCGTGGTCAGCCGGTTCGGCGTGACCCAGCGCCATGGCGCGACCACCCAGACGAGCCGCGAGGCGAGCGGGTCCACGAGCCAGACCGTCCACCACGCATCCCGACGCTTGTACGTGCGGGACCGGATCTCACCGAGAGTGACCCGTAGCGCCATCCAACAACTCCACCAGGTGCCAAAGAAATGAACTTCCGAACGCGCGGACATTACCGGACCGGGAACTCGGTTGAGAAGCTCAGGACAAAATGCCCGGGATTATGCGCTTACTGACAACGATAGTGACTCCGCTCCGTAGTGGGCCGGTGACATGATCGCGCGGACTCGAGAAGAAGGGAGCACGACGTGGACGCCAGCCACGTGGCGGACGATCTCGAGGCGGTGATCCTCACCGAGGAGCAGATCCTCGCCCGGGTCGCCACCCTCGCCGAGGATCTGCATCGCGCCCTGGCCGGCCACGTACCCGTCCTCGTCGGCGTCCTCGGCGGCGCCGCCACCTTCACCGTCGATCTGGCCCGCGCCTATCCCGCCCAGGCCGAGATCGGCTGGATGGCGATCAAGTCCTACAGCACCCGCAACCGCGCCTCCGGCTCCGTGCGCCTGCTCAAGGACCTCGACGTCGACATCACCGCCCGCCACGTCGTCATCGTCGACGGCGTCATCGACACGGGCCTCACCATGAGCTGGCTGATCAGCAACCTGGCCCAGCGCAACCCGGCGTCCATCTCGGTGTGCGCCCTGCTGCGCAAGCCCGAAACGGCCCGCTTCGCCGACACCCCGACGCACATCGGCTTCGACGTAGGCCCCGGCCTGATCGTCGGTTACGGCCTCGACCACCAGGGCAGATACCGGAACTTGCGCTGCGCGGCAATCTTGAGACAAGCATCGGGTACGGGGACGGCGCCGTCCCCGACCGCAGCAGCCACCGCCCCCGCCGTAGGCGACGGCCCACCTGCAACGTGAGGCCGTCCCGCGCCGCCGGCCCGGGACCCTGGGACCCTGGGACCCTGGGACCCCACCCTTCCCTGGGGGAGCCCCCGCAGGTCATTCTCCCCGGAAACGGGGGAGATCGCGGAAACGGCCGGGCGAGCCTGTGGATACTGCGCGGTTGTGGACGAGGTCAGAGGACGCGCTCCATGACCGCCACGTCGGTCAGCACGTCGAAGCCGTTCTTCGCGTAGAGGTCGATGGCTCGGGTGTTGGAGGTCTCGGTGCGCAGCGAGAGCCGGTGGGCGCCGGCGGCTCGGGCGTCCTCGGTCACCGCGGTCAGCAGGGTCTGGGCCACGCCGCGGCGCCGGGCTCCGGGGGTCACGTAGAGGTCGCGGATGAGCCACACGGTGCGCAGCGTGAGCGCGGCGGGGGCCACGGCCACCGAGCAGATCCCGGCGGGCTCGGGGGTGGCGGCGACGTAGATCCGTGCCCGGCCGGACAGGACCAGGTCGGTCAGCCAGGTGGTGACGGGCTCGGGGGCGGGATTGGCGCCGTAGTGCTGGCGGTACTCGTCGAAGAGGGTGGCGGCGCCGTCGAGCAGGGGGTCGCCCGCGCGCACCAGCCGGGTCACCGCCGCTTCGGTCATCACCCCATAATTCCGGTCAGGACGGCGAAGAGTCGGATAAACCCGCATAATGCAACGGTGGCGCACATCGACCAAGTCCTCGGACCGGCCGACGACACGGTGACGTTCTTCCAGCCCCGGGCCATGGTCTACGTGACGATGCTCTGGGTGACGGCCGCCGTGTGGGCGGTCTGCCTGGGCCTGCACATCCTGGTGCGTCTGGCCATCGGCGACGCGCCGTCGGCGGGCGAGCTGGTCACGTATCTCGAGGTCGCGCTGGTCGTGCCGGTGGTGGTGGCCGCGGCGATCCTGCTGCTGGCCTGGCGGCGGCTGGGATGGCTGCACAGCTCCATGCACGGCCTCGACTTCGCCGCCACCGGGCGCAAGCCGGTCCACCTGCCGTGGGCCGGGGTGGCCACGGTCGCGCTGCGCCGCTGGGGGCCGTTCACCGAGCTGGTGGTCACGCCGGTGGCCGAGGACTTCGCCACGGTCGGCGACGGGCCGGGCCGGCGGCCGCGCCTGCGCCGGCGGGCGGGCGAGGTCTCCTACCTGGTGGACGTGGGGCTGATGTCCCCCGGGCCGGAGGTGCTGCTGGCCGAGCTGCACCGGCGCCTGCCGGCAAAGGTGTGACCGCGAGCCGGGCGAGGACACCGGGCCGCGGGGCGGCGATCGGGCCGAGGTCCGGCCGATGACGCGTACGGGAAAACGACCGCACCCGTCCACAATGGCGGCAGCGCGTCACCCGTACGGCTGAAGAGGTTTTCCGAAAATGACCGGCACGCCGGGGGAGTGAAGGACGCTGACCGGCGGCCCGGATGGGGCCGGGAGGCCGGTGGCGGGCACCAATTCGTCGTCGAGGGAAAGGAGCTCGGCGCGGTGCAATGGCCATTGAGGATGGTCATTGGGGAGATGAATGGTGCGGCGGCCCCAGGAACGGGTGTGCAGACCCCAGCGGGCGGTGAGGAAATGCTCCAGCGGAGTCGGCTCGGCAATGGCGTCGCCCACGCGGACGGAAAGGGACGAGCGCGCGCCGCGAGGGCCGGGCCAGCGGCGGCGCGACGTGTACGTGAGCACGTCCCCGGCGCCGTTGCCGCCGTGGCCCGGCTGCGGGCCGCCGTGTTGCCGGCCAGCGCCGCCCTGTTCCGAGTCGGCGCCGTGCTGCCGGCCGCGGTTGTGCTCGCGGACGGGGCGCTCACGGTCCTGCGAATACTGCCGGGACAGGCGCATGCGGGACCACATGTACGGCAGGCGCAGCCACGCGCGCGCGATCAGGACCGGGAGCAGGCGTTCGGCGTCGAGCGAGAGGAACACGACGGCGCGGTGGCCGTTCGCGTCGACGCTGTAGAGGCGGACGTTGGTCTCGCAGAAGTCGCCGAAATACGGCACGCCGGGGCCGCGGAAGAAGCCGACGCCCTCCATCCGGAAGGCGATCAGGCCGACGTACGTGCGGCCGTCGAGGAGGTCGGGCCGGCAACCGGCGGGCAGCAGCGGGGCCACCAGCGCAGGATCGACCGGCCAGTGCAGGAAGGTCAGGTCGGCCCAGCGCTGGACCAGCAGCGAGCGGCGCACCGGGCGGGTCGTGGTGGGCGTGACCTCCTCGACGGTCACGACGGTCAGCGCCCGATCTCGGACATGTTCGCGTAGCGGTCGCCGGCCGGCGGGGCGATCGCGGTGAGGCGGACGGCGGCGCGGATGTTGTCGGGGTGGCTGTCGAGCTGCCGGCCGCCGTCGCCGCCGCGGTGCGAGAGCAGGCCGAACTTGGTGGCGATGACGACCCGGTCCCGCGAGATGTGCTCCATGGGGCCGAAGCTACGCCCGCCCGGGGCGGCCCGCTTTGTGATGAGAGTTACGGGCCGAGGTCCCACAGCAGGCGGTAGTAGGCGATTCGTTCCGGGTCGGGCTCGATGCCGTAGGTCGTGAAGAACAGCGGTTCCCAGCCCGGGCCGTAGTTCCAGTTCAGCGCCCAGGAGGCCACGGCCAGGTCGGCCCAGCGGTCGGCGGTGCCGAGGGCCGCCAGGTCGACGTGGCCGGACCACTCGCCGTCGTCGCCGAGCAGGGTGTTGGGGGAGCAGGCGTCGCCGTGGCAGACCACGAGCTGGTCCACCGGCGGCGGATCGGTGGCGCGCGCCCAGGCCACGTCGATCGGGATGCTCCGGTGCGGCTCGTCCGCGTGCGAGAGGTCGCGCGGGCTGCGCTCCAGGCGATATTCGACGCCCCAATCGAACGGGCACTCGTCGACCGGCAGATTTTCGTGCAACTGACGCAAGCCGTACGCGATGGCCTGGACCGCTTTTTCGGGGTTTGCCCGCCATCGGGCGTCGACCGCCGAGCGCCCGGGGAGCGCCTCGGTCAGCATCCAGAAACCCGAGGCGTCCTCGCCGGCGTCGACCACCCGCGGGACCGGGGTGAAGCGCGACGCCCAGGCGAGGCGCTCGGCTTCCTGCCGCAGCGGCAGACCGCTGCCTTCCGGGGCGAACTTCACAAAAAATCCCGGCATCTCGTACGTGAGCCCGCCCAGCGCATTCCGCCAGACCGGGCGCAGCGGCCGCCCGCGCGCGATGCGGTGGATCACCGCGGGCACCTCGACGTCGTCGAACACGGTCTCCGGTGGCTGCACGGCCGACAACTCTGCCACTTGCGTCACAGCCCACCCGAATGCCCCGGCGGCCGGGGAGAATTGGCGGTGATGAACTCACAACGACCCGCCGCGGTGCTCTTCGACATGGACGGCACGCTGGTGGACAGCGAAAAAGTGTGGGGCATCGCCCTGCATGAGCTTGCGGCCCGGGCCGGCGGCACCCTCTCCGACCGGGCCCGTCAGGCGATGGTCGGCGGCAGCATGGCGCAGAGCATGCGGATCTTCCGGGAGGATCTCGGCCGGCCCGACCGGCCCGAGGAGCCCGACGTCGAGTGGCTGACCACCCGGGTGTTCCACCTCTTCCGCGAGGGCCTGGTGTGGCGGCCCGGCGCGGCCGAGCTGCTGCGCGCGGTCAAGGCGGCCGGCCTGCCCACCGCGCTGGTCACCTCGACCGGCCGGCTGCTCGTCGAGGCCGCCCTCGACACCCTGGGCCGGGCGAACTTCGACGTCGTGGTCTGCGGCGACGAGGTCAGCATGCCCAAGCCCGACCCCGAGCCGTACCGCACGGCCGCCAAGCTGCTGGGCGCGCCGATCGAGCAGTGCGTGGCCATCGAGGACTCGCCGACCGGGGTGGCCAGCGCGCTCGCCTCCGGGGCGGTCGTGCTGGCGGTGCCGGCCGAGCTGGAGCTCCCACCGACCGACGGGGTCCACCTCCGGCGATCGCTCGTCGGCGTGGACCCCGCGTACCTAGCGTCGTTGCTGATCAGTCATGAGCTATTGCCGTCAGAACGTTCAGGCGCGCGGCCTTGATCGACGGCAGGACGGCGGCGAGCACTCCCACCAGGGCGGCCAGGACTAGATAGACGCCCATCCGGTCCCACGGCAGCACGATCTGGTCGATGCCGTCGTCGTTGAGCGCCCGCACCACCGCGGCGCCCAGGCCGGAGCCGACCACCACGCCCAGCAGCGCGCCGAAGACCGAGATGACCACGGCCTCGACCGTCACCATCCGCATGGTCTGCGCCCGGCTGAGCCCGACCGCGCGCAGCAGGCCCAGCTCGCGGGTGCGCTCCAGCACCGACAGGGCGAGGGTGTTGACCACGCCGAGCACCGCGATCAGGATCGCCAGCGCCAGCAGCACCTGCACCATGGTGATCACGGTGTCGAAGGTGGAGAGCTGCTCCTGCACGAACGTGGTGCGGTCGGTGGCCGACACCTCGGGACTGTCCGCGACCAGGGCCTTCATCTGGGGCAGCACCTGGGCGACGGTGGTGCCGTCGGTCAGCCGGACGAAGCCGAAGATCGGCGACGGGATGCCGAAGTCCTTGGTGGCGGCGGCCGGCAGCAGGTACGTCGCGGGCAGCGCCATCTCGTCGTAGGTGGCGACCAGCGTGTACTTGTGCGGGTCGCCGCGAGCCAGCTGGATGGTCAGCACGCTGCCGACCTTCCACCCGCGCTCGTCGGCCTGCTGCGTGCTCATGACCAGCTGGTCGTCCTTGAGAGTGGCCAGCGGCGCCGACCCGTACGCGTCGGCGAGCTTGGCCAGGTCGTCGGTGGCCGACACATAGTCGAGCTTCCCGTCGATCTGCGCCTGGTCCTGCCAGAGGCCGGCCACCGAGCGCACCCCGTCGACCTGGCGCGCCTCGGCCAGCACCGCGTCGTCGAACGTCGGCGGCCGCGGGCCGTTCTGGTTGGCGCCGATCACGATCTCGGCCTTGACCGTGTCCTCGACCTGGGCCGCCAGGCTGGTCTTGGCCGAGTCCATGACCACCGTGACGCCGGTGACCAGGGCGATGCCGACCATCAGGGCGGCCGCGGTGATGGCCGTGCGGCGGGGGTTGCGGCCCGAGTTGAGCCGGCCCAGCCGGCCCGGCACCGACCACGAGAACAGCCGGCCCAGCAGGGCCACGACCGGCCGGGAGATCAGCGGCGTCAGCAGCGCGATCCCGATGAAGGCGACCAGCACCCCGCCGAGGATCAGCCACAGCGAGCTCGTCGCGTACAGGCCGATGCCCAGCATCGTCGCTCCGGCCGCGCCCACCACCGCGCCGGTGACGCTGACCTTGGTCAGCGGCCGGTCCGGCGTGGCCACGTCCTGCATGGCCGCGACCGGCGGGATCCGCGACGCCCGCAAAGCCGGCAGCACCGCCGCCACCACGGTGACCACCACGCCGACGATCAGCGAGCTGAGCACCGCCGCCAGCGGCACGCCGACCGGGGCCAGCTCCAGGCCGTCGGCCATCGTGCTGAACAGGTATCCCAGGCCCGCGCCCACGCCGATGCCGGCCGCGAGGCCGAGCGCCGCCGCGATCAGGCCGATCACCACGGCCTCCAGCAGCACCGAGCCGATCACCTGGCGACGGCTCGCGCCGAGCGCCCGCATCATCGCGAGCTCCCGGGTCCGCTGTGCCACGATGATCGAGAACGTGTTGAGGATCAGGAAGACGCCGACGAACAGCGCCACGCCGGCGAAGCCCAGCAGGATCTTGTTGAAGAAGGCGAGCGCCTCCTTGAGGTCCCCGGAGCTGTCGGCGGCGAGCTGGTCGCCGGTCTTGACCACGTAGTCGCCGCCGAGCTCGGCGGCGATCCGGTCGCGGACCTGCGCGTCGGTCGAGCCGTCGGCGGTGCGTACGTTGATCATCGAGTAGACGCCGGTCTCGCCTAGCATCAGCTTCTGCGCGACCGGCGTGGTGAACGCGACCTCCTGGGCGCCGCCGATCGAGTCCTTGTTGCCCGGGTAGCCCCAGATGCCGACCAGCGTGAACGTCTTCTTCGGCTCCAGGGTGAGCACGCCCACCCGGTCGCCGACCTTGAGGCCGCCGGCCTTGGCCACCGCGGCGTTGACCGCGATCTCGTCGTCCGCGGTGGGCCCCCGGCCGTCGCGGAGCTTGACCTGGTCGTCCTCGCCCAGCCAGTTGTTGCCGAGCCGGGGCGGGCCGTAGCTGCTGATCACCTTGCCGTCCGAGCCGATGACCCGGGCGCCGTCCGCGCTCACCATGCCGGTCGCGGTGCGTACACCCTCGACGGTCTTGATCTGATCGACGACGGACGCGGGCAGCGGGGTCTCGACCTGCTCGCCCTCCATCTCGGACACGGCGATCTTGGGCTTGGCGGTGACGCCGACGTCGGTGGTCGCGTACGCCGCCGCGAACACCCGGTCGAACGAACGCCCCAGCGTGTCGGTCACCACGAACGCGCCCGCCACGAACATCACGCCCAGCACCACGGCCAGGCCGGAGAGCACCAGCCGCAGCTTGCGCCCGAGCAGGCTCTTGAGCGTCGCGCGCAACATCAGACCAGCACCTCACGGGTGTTCATGGCCTCGAGCACGGTCTCCGGCGTCGGGTTGTCCAGCTCCTGCACGATCGCGCCGTCGGCCAGGAAGATCACCCGGTCGGTGTAGCTGGCCGCCACCGGGTCGTGGGTGACCATGACGATGGTCTGGCCGTGCTCGCGCACGCTGGAGCGCAGGAACGACAGCACCTCGGCGCCGGACTTGGAGTCGAGGTTGCCGGTCGGCTCGTCCGCGAAGATCACATCGGGCCGGCCGATGAGCGCCCGTGCGCACGCCACCCGCTGCTGCTGGCCGCCGGAGAGCTGGCTCGGCCGGTGCCCCAGCCGGTCCTCGAGGCCCACGGTCTTGATGACCGTGTCCCACCACTGCGGGTCGGGCTTCTTGCCGGCGATGTCCAGCGGCAGCCGGATGTTCTCCGCTGCGGTCAGCGTGGGCAGCAGGTTGAACTGCTGGAAGATGAAGCCGACCCGGTCGCGGCGCAGACTGGTCATCGCCTTGTCGTTCAGCCCGGAGACCTGTGTCCCCCCGATGTGCACAATGCCGCGACTGACCGTGTCGAGACCCGCCAGGCAGTGCATCAGCGTCGACTTGCCGCTGCCCGACGGGCCCATGATCGCCGTGAATCTGCCCCGGGCGAAGCTCGCGCTGACCCCTCGTAACGCCACCACGCGCGCGTCGCCCGTGCCGTAGACCTTCCAAACCTCGTCGGCGCGTGCCGCGACCGGCTCGATCATCTCTCCCCCTTTGTGGTCCGGCCGGGCTGATGCCCGGCCGGCAGGGACCAGTCTTTCGGCGAATCCGGCCCGGCACGTCCGCCCGTGGTCGGAGGACGACGCGGAGATTCGGGTACGGGGAACACCCTGGGACGTCTCAGGGACGACCCTGAGATGTCATCATGACGCTTGACTGACGTCATCGATGACGTCATAGTGGTGACATGGACCTGACGCCCTACCTCGAGACCCTCCGGGCCGACCTCGCCGCCGCGGCGGCGCCCGGCGGGCCGGAGACCACGCGAGCCGCCGATCTGCTCGGCCACTCGCTGGAGTCGTCGGCCCGGCTGGCGCTGCTCGAGGCGCTCTCCGACGCGGCCGCCGAGATCACCACCCGGCTCACCGACGCCACCGTCGAGGTGCGGCTGCGCGGCCGCGAGGCCGACCTGGTGGTCAACCAGGTCGCCCCCGAGCCGCCGGCCGCCGCGCCGGCCGCGGGTGCCCCGGTCGACCCCGGCGGCGACCTGACCCGGCTCACCCTGCGCATGCCCGAGGCGCTCAAGACCCACGTCGAGCAGATCGCCGCGGCCGAGGGCATCTCCGTCAACGCGTGGCTGGTCCGCGCGGTGACCGCGGCGATCAGCTTCCCGCCGCCTCCGCCGGCTCCGCCCGGTCCGCCCCGGCCCGGGCGCCCCGGCAAATCCCTCAAAGGCTATTTCCAGGCATAAGGAGACCCCTGATGTACGAGTTCGACCGCTCCACCCCCGTCACCCTGGTGCTGCGCGCGCTCGGCGGCAGCGTCGACATCGTGGCCGAGGAGCGCCTGACCATCCAGGTCGACGTTCAGCCGATCGGCGCCAACGGCCACGAGGCCGCGCAGAACACCCGCGTCGAGCTGGAGGACGACACCCTGCTCGTCTCGGTGCCCGGCGCCGAGTTCTGGAGCTGGCGCCGCACCCCGAAACTGAAGATCACCGCGCGGGTGCCGCTCGGCAGCGCGCTGGTGGGCAAGTCCGCCTCGGCCGACGTGCGCGCCACCGGCGTCTTCTCCGACGTCCGGCTCGACGTGGCCTCGGCCGACGTCGAGGTGGCCGAGGCGACCGGCGACGTGTCGCTCGACGCCGCGAGCGGAAACCTCTCGGTGGCCCGGGTGGGCGGTTCGCTCCGGGTCAAGTCGGCCTCCGGCGACGTACGCGTCGGTGACGTCACCGGTGACGTCAGCTTCGACACCGCGAGCGGCGACATCCGCACCGGCGCGATCGGCGGCTCGGCCCGGTCCCGCACCGCCAGCGGCGACATCGAGATCGGCTCGCTGCGGCAGGGTAAGGCGAGCATCACCACAGCGTCCGGCGACATCACGGTGGGCGTCGCGGCCGGCTCGGCCGTGTGGATGGACGTGAACACGGTGTCCGGCCGCTCCATCACCGACCTGACCTCCCATGGCGACGTCCCGCCGGCCGAGGAGCAGGTCGCGCTCGAACTGCGCATCCGCGCGGTCAGCGGCGACGTCCGCATCCACCGGGCCGCGGCCCACCACGGAAAGGCAGCCGCCTGATGCTTCCCGGCGACCGTTTCAGCCTCGAATCCGCCCCCGCCGCCGTCCAGCGACGCCTCCGCCGTGGCCACGGACGGGCGCGTGCCGACCGCTTCAGCCCGCCGGACTGGCCGCGGAGCCGCGGACCGACACCCAACCCCAGGAGCAAGTGACCCGAGAGCCCGGCGCCGCGCGCGCCGGGCTCCGGCACGTCCCGGCAGTCGGCCTGGTGTCCGCGCCCGCGCTGCTGCTGCGCTTCTCGGTTTCAGCGCTTCGCCCGCGCTGCTGGTGTGCTTCGCCCGCTGTTTCTGCGCCCCGTCCCACGCTCCGCCTGCGTTCCGTCCCGCGCTTGTCCGCGCTGCTTCTGCGCTTCGCCCGCGCTCCGCCCGCGCTCCGCCCCGCGTTCCGCCCGGCGTTCCGCCCGCGCTACTCCTGCTTCGCCCGCGTTGTTTCTGCACTCGCCCGCGCTGCTCCTGCTCGGCTGCTGGCGCTCTCGCTCCGCTGCTGGCGCTCTCGCTCCGCTGCTGGCGCTCTCGCTCCGCTGCTGGCGCTCTCGCTCCGCTGCCGGCGCTGAGCCAAGCGCTCCTCCGTTGTGCTCCGCATACCCGACACTTCGGTTATGCGGTGGCGGTAGCGATGGCGAGCGCGGAGCGATGGTGAATTTCCGCGCGGGCGGAACCGCAGCTCATCATGATCGGTTGGGCGGTGTGCGGGCGGGGCGACCTTGATGGATTGCCGTGAGCGACGGACGGCTGCTCATCATGATCTCGTCACGCCTTCGCACGATCCGGTGCACGCGGTGTCCGGTCAGGCGCCGGGTTTCACCAGGCCCGTCTCGTAGGCGAGGACCACCGCTTGGGTGCGGTCGCGTAGGCGGAGCTTGGTCAGGACGTGGCCCACGTGCGTCTTGATCGTGGTCTCGCTGACCTGGAGGGCCTCGGCGATCTCGGCGTTGGAGTGGCCGCGGGCGACGTGGACGAGGACCTCGCGCTCGCGGTCGGTGAGGGCGTCCAGCTTGGACGTCGTGGTGGTCTCGGGGGCGGGCAGGGCCTCGGCCACCCGGGTGAGGATGCGGGCCAGCACGGCCGGGGTGATCACGGCCCCGCCGGTGGCCACCGCGCGGATGGCCGTGATGACCTCGGCGGGCGGGGCATCCTTGCGCAGGAAGCCCGCGGCGCCGGCGGCGATCGCGCCCAGCACCAGCTCGTCGCCGTCGTGGTCGGTGAGGATCAGCACCCGCACCGGCAGGCCGGTCGCCGTCACCGCCCGCGCGACCGCCATCCCGTCCAGGCGAGGCAGCGCGACCTCGGCGATCAGCACGTCGGGCAGCAGTCGGCGGGCAAGATCGACCGCCTCCGCCCCGTCCCCGGTCTCGCCGGCCACGACGATCTCCGGCCCGTCCCCGTGCTCCGCGTGCGGCGCCGACCCGGTGGCGGCCAGCACCAGGCGCATGCCGGAGCGGTGCATGGGCGCGGGGTCGGCCAGCAGCACACGCAGCGGCCTCCCGGCCGTTGTCTCGCTCACCGTACGTCCCCGCCCCCTCAGCCCCATCCCGCTCTGCCGGCCACACGCGCATCAGCACAGCCACGACGCCCGCACGCCACGCCACCGCCCCGCCACGTCGCGCCCGGCCACGTCGCGCCGCGTCCGGCCGTGCCGCATCAGGCCGCGCCGGGTCCAGCCACGTCGCGCCGCACCGGGCACCTCGCGTCGCCCGGTCCCGTCACGCCCGGCGCGTCACGCCCGGCCACGTCACGCCGCATCCGGTCGCGCTCGCATCCGGTCGCGCTCGCATCCGGTCGCGGCGCGCCCGGCTTGGCACGTCGCGGTCAGTCGTGCTTGGGCGTCACCCTAAGCGATCGTCGTCGGCGGGGGTTAGGTCGATGGTCACCGGCTCCTCGATGGGGAACGGCGGCGGGGTGCCGCCGAACTCGGGGCACAACGCCTGGTGGCTGCACCAGCCGCACAGGCGGCTCGGTTTCGGGCGGAAATCCTGGTCGCGCTTGGCCCGCTCGATCGCCTCGGACAGGGCGACCAGGGTGCGCTCGAAACGCTCCAGCTCCTCGGCGTCTGGGCTGTAGTCGCAGATCTCGGCGTCCTTCAAGTAGAGCAGCCGGAGGACGCGCGGGACCACGCCGCGGGTGCGCCACAGGACCAGGGCGTAGAACTTCAGCTGGAACAGGGCGCGGCCCTCGAAGGCCTCGCGCGGGGCGCCGCCGGTTTTGTAGTCGACCACTCGCAGGTCGCCGGCGGGGGAGACGTCGAGGCGGTCGATGTACCCGCGGATCAGCAGCGTGTCGTCGACCAGCGTGGAGACGAGGGCCTCGCGCTCGGCGGGCTCCAGCCGTCGCGGATCCTCCACCGCGAAGTAACCGTCGAGCAGGGCGGTGGCGCTCGCCAGGAACGCGGCGAGGCGGGCCGCCTCGTCGGGGGCGGGGACGTCGATCAGGGCCTGCTGGCCGATGGCGTCGGCCTCGGCCGCCAGCACGGCGGGATCGATGCCGGGCGCCGGGACAGTCCCGGGCGCCGGGACAGCCCCGGGCGCCGGGACAGCCCCGGGCGTGGGTGCGGCGCCGGGTGGTGGGGCGGCGCCGGGCGTGGGTGCGGCGGCGGGCGTGGGTGCGGCGGCGGGCGTGGGGGCGGCGCCGGGCGCGGAGGTGGTGAAGAGGCCGGCCAGCGCCGGCTCGGCCTCGAGGAGCGACTCCCACGCGGGGGCCACCAGCGCGGCCGCGGCGGCGGGGGTGCGCTCGGCGGCCGGCAGGTCGAACAGGCGCTCGAGGACGGCGTGGACCAGCGTGCCGCGCATCTGGTCGGCGGTGGGCTGCTCGGGGATCTTGTCGATGGTGCGGAAGCGGAACAGCAGGGGGCAGGTCTTGAAGTCGGCCGCCCTCGACGGCGACAGCGAGGGGCCGGTGGTGGGGAGGGAGACCGTCGGTGCCGTCATGCCAGAAAGGCTAGGGCAGGGGTACGACGAAAACGCGTGACGGCCCCGCCGCGACGAGTCCGTAGCATTCTCGGCGTGGAGCAGAGCACGCCGCAGCCCCGACGCGCCGGCCGGCCGGGCCGGCCGGTGGGTCATGTGCTCGGCATCCCGGTCTACGTGAACGCGTCGATGCTCGTGCTCGCCGCGCTGGTGACGGCCGTCTACGGCGGCTACGCGCGGGCCGAGCTCGACCTGCGGGAGCCATGGGGCTACTTCGTCGGGCTCGGCTTCGTGGCGTGCCTGCTCGGCTCGGTGCTGCTGCACGAGCTGGGCCACGCGCTGACCGCACGCCGGTTCGGCATCGGCGTGCGCGGCATCACGCTGGAGCTGCTGGGCGGCTGGACCGAGATGGAGCGCGACGCGCCGAGCCCGCGGGTCGACGCGCTGGTCAGCCTGGCCGGGCCGGCGGTCTCGATGGTGCTCGGCGGGCTGGCCACCGTGCTGACGCTGGCGCTGCCCGACCGTACGGTGACCGAGCAGATCGCCTTCCAGCTGGCGCTGAGCAACATCCTGGTGGCGGTCTTCAACGTGCTGCCGGGGCTGCCGCTGGACGGGGGCCGGGCGCTGCGCGCGGGGCTCTGGGCGCTGCTCAAGGACCGGAACACGGCGACCGAGGCGGCGGCCTGGTCGGGCCGGATCCTCGCGTTCGTCTGCATGCTCGTCGCCCTGTGGCTGTACCGGCTCCAGACGCTGACGCTCTTCGGCCTGCTGTTCGTGGTGATGGTCGTCTTCACCCTGTGGCAGGGCGCGGGGCAGTCGATCCGGCTGGCCCGGATGACCCGCCGCTTCCCGCTGGTCGACCTGGCCCGGCTGGCCCGGCCGCTGCTGACCGTCCCGGCCGGCACGCCGCTCGGCGAGGCGCAGCGGCGCCGCTCCGAGGACCCCCGGCCGAACGTGGTGCTCGCGGTGTCGGACTCGGCCGGTAATCTCACCGCACTGGTCGACCCGGTGGCCGCCGAGCGCGTCCCGGTCGACCGGCGCCCGTGGGTGGCCGTCGACTCCGTGTCCCGGTCGCGCGACGCGGTGCCCGCGCTGCCGCTCGGGCTGACCGGGGAGCAGGTGGTCCGCGCGCTGCAGGCCCACCCGGCCGGGCAGTACGTGGTCACCTCGGGCGAGGATGTGGTGGGCGTGCTCCGCGTCGGCGACGTCGCCGAGGTCCTGGAGCCACGCCGGCCACGCCGCCCGTGACAAGGCGCGGGCCGTGACGAGGCGGGCCGTGACAAAGCGCGGCGTGACAAGGCGCGGCGTGACAAGAGCGGGCCGTGACAAGGCGGGGCCGTCAATCGGAAGCTACAGAAAGAAGCCAGTGACCAGTTCGTTCGCTCCCGACCGTTCCTTCCAGCCGGGCGACCGCGTCCAGCTCACCGACCCCAAGGGCCGGATGCACACGATCGTGCTCGAGCCGGGCAAGTCGTACCACACCCACCGGGGCGCCCTGGAGCACGACGACCTGATCGGCCGGCCCGAGGGCAGCGTGGTGACCTCGGCCGGCGGCACCGCCTATCTGGCGCTGCGCCCGCTGCTGAGCGACTACGTGCTGTCGATGCCGCGCGGCGCCCAGGTGATCTACCCGAAGGACGCCGCGCAGATCGTCGCGATGGGCGACATCTTCCCGGGCGCCAAGGTGCTGGAGGCCGGCGTCGGCTCGGGCGCGCTGACCTGCTCGCTGCTGCGGGCGGTCGGGGAGCACGGCGAGCTTCACTCGTACGAGCTGCGCGAGGACTTCGCCGCGATCGCCCGCAAGAACGTGGAGAACTTCCTCGGCGGCCCGCAGAAGGCCTGGCACCTGCACGTCGGCGACGTGGCCGGCAACACCGAGACCGGCTTCGACCGGATCGTCCTGGACATGCTCACTCCGTGGGAGGCGCTCGACATGGTCGAGCGGTCGCTGGTGCCCGGCGGCGTGTTCATCGGCTACGTGGCGACCACCCCGCAGCTCTCCGAGCTGGTCGAGGCGCTTCGCGAGCGCGGCGGCTGGACCGAGCCGCGCGCCTGGGAGTCGCTGGTGCGCGACTGGCACGCCGAGGGCCTCGCGGTCCGCCCGGACCACCGGATGATCGCCCACACCGCGTTCCTGGTCTCGGCGCGCAAGCTGGCGCCGGGCGTCACGGCGCCGCCGAGGCGGCGCAAACCGAGCAAGGGCGCCGAGGCGTACGCGTTGAAGCGTGCCGCCCAAGCCGCCCTGAACGCCGCCGGGGTCGACGTGGAGCACGCGGCCGCCGAGGTAGCGGCGCCGCACGAGCAGGAGTAGGCCGCCGGAACGGGAACGCCCGCGTGCCGGATACGCCGCAAATCAGCCCAGAGCGAACGCGGATCGGCGAACGCGCCGGTCACGAAGGCGGCGGAATCGGACGAACGGGATCGATGACCGTTACCCGGGCGAGCGATGTGACTACGGCCGGTCCGGTCGGGTAGCTTCCTGTGAGTCAACCAGTCTTCAGTCCGTTCGAGGGTGGCGGCGGGCCGGTGGACGGGCAGTCGGACGGGAGGATCGGGTGGGCGCGATGAGTTCTCCGCCGTTCGGAGGCAGCAACGAGATGCCGGCCGTCTTCCCCGACTGGTCGCCGTACCAGGATCTCGACTCCGCCGCCCGGGCCTACCTGCGCGACCCCGAGGTGGCCCTGGACGCGCTGTTCGGCGTGCTCCGCGGCGCCTCGGTGCTCTGCTTCACCCTCGAGCGCTTCGTCAACGAGGTGAACGGCGTCTGGCAGGAGGTCGTCATCTGCGACGGCAGCCGCCTGGTGCTCTGGCACGGCGAGGACGTGGCGCCCGGCGACGGCCCGGTCGGGTCGATGACCTCGTCGCTGCGGGTGGTGCCGCTCTCCACGGTGACCGAGGTGGGCTGCCGCCGCCGGCTGACCCGCACCTCCAACGGGCAGGCCCGGGTCGACAGCATCGACGTCTACCTGCTGCTCAGCTCGATCGACGACGCGGTTCCGCCGCCCGGGCTGGAGGAGGGCGAGGGGCGCCCGGCGATGCGGCACGACGCGCTGCGCTTCGGCAAGACGCTGGACGACGGCGGGCCCGGCCAGATCGCCCGGCTCGAGGAGTTCAGCCGGGTCGTGGCCTCTCTGGTGGGACGGCCCACACTCTAAACCTGGGCGGCGCGTTTGTGACCTTTGCCGCGAATTTGGGCCGCCGGCGTTGCTTGCCGTAGGGAAAGCGAGTAGCCCGACGGCGGTTTCTCAGCCGGCGTCCGGGCCGGCGATCTCGACGTCGTCGGCGGCCCGCACGACGTGGATGCAGTCGCCGGGGCACTCCTTGGCCGCGTCGATCACCTCCAGCCGCAGCCGGGCCGGCACGCCCGTCCGCGCGCCGGGGGATTGCAGCAGCTCACCGCCGGGGTCCTTGACGTACGCGAGGCCGTCGATGTCGAACTCGAAGACCTCGGGCGCGTACTGCACGCAGAGCCCGTCGCCGGTGCAGAGGTCCTGATCGATCCAGACCCGCAACCCGTCCGTCCCGGTCCGTGCCGACACCCGCAACCTCCCAGAAATGGCCCCGGCCGACGGTACCGGATACGTCCGACAATCAACGTGCGGCCACCGGCCGAATGGATCAAGACTCGGTGACGAGGGTGTTGCATGGGTCGAAATCCCGTCCGCAGCAGCTAGTGTTATCGCAAGACGTTCGAGCCCCCGGGGAGGTGGGACGTGGCACGTAGCGACGAGGCGGATTCACGCGCCGCACGTTGGGAGAAAGAGGCCAACGATCTCTCCAGCCAGGTCGCGTTCCTGCAAGAGGAACTGGCGCTGGTTCGGCGAAAGTTGACCGAAAGCCCACGACACGTCCGGCAGCTCGAGGAACGGCTTGCGGCGACGCAGGCGCAGCTGGCCCGAGTGACCGAGAACAACGACCGGCTCGTGGCGACCCTGAAGGAAGCCCGGGCCCAGATCGTCACTCTCAAGGAAGAGATTGACCGGCTCGCCCAGCCGCCGAGCGGCTATGGCGTTTTCCTGTCCGCACACGAGGACGGCACCGTCGACGTCTTCACCGGCGGCCGCAAGCTGCGGGTGGCGGTCTCGCCGTCGCTCGAGGTGGAAGAGCTGCAGCGGGGCCAGGAGGTCCTGCTCAACGACGCGCTCAACGTGGTCGACGCGTTCGGCTTCGAGCGCTCGGGCGAGGTGGTCACCCTCAAGGAGGTGCTCGCCGGCGAGAACGGCGCTCCGGGCGACCGGGCGCTGGTCGTCTCGCACGCCGACGAGGAGCGCATCGTCCTCCTCGCGGATTCTCTCGACACGACGAAGCTGCGCGCGGGCGACTCGCTGATGATCGAGCCGCGCTCGGCGTACGCGTACGAGCGGATCCCCAAGAGCGAGGTGGAGGAACTCGTCCTCGAGGAGGTCCCCGACGTCGACTACACCGACATCGGCGGCCTGCACGCCCAGATCGAGCAGATCCGCGACGCGGTGGAGCTGCCGTTCCTGCACGCCGACCTGTTCCGGGAGCACCAGCTGCGCCCGCCCAAGGGCATCCTGCTCTACGGCCCGCCCGGCTGCGGCAAGACCCTGATCGCCAAGGCGGTGGCCAACTCCCTGGCCAAGAAGATCGCCGAGCGCCGCGGCGAGGAGAAGCACACCAGCTACTTCCTCAACATCAAGGGCCCGGAGCTGCTGAACAAGTACGTGGGTGAGACCGAGCGGCACATCCGCCTGGTCTTCCAGCGGGCCCGGGAGAAGGCCGGTGAGGGCACCCCGGTGATCGTGTTCTTCGACGAGATGGACTCGATCTTCCGGACCCGTGGCTCCGGCGTCTCCTCCGACGTGGAGAACACGATCGTTCCCCAGCTGCTCAGCGAGATCGACGGCGTCGAGGGCCTGGAGAACGTGATCGTCATCGGCGCGTCCAACCGGGAAGACATGATCGACCCGGCGATCCTGCGCCCCGGCCGGCTCGACGTGAAGATCAAGATCGAGCGGCCGGACGCCGAGGCGGCCAAGGACATCTTCGGCAAGTACATCCTGTCCGGCCTGCCGCTCTCGTCCGAGGACCTGGCCGAGCACGGCAACGACCGCGACGTCACGGTGGCCGCGATGATCGAGGCCGTCGTCCTGCGGATGTACACCGAGTCCGAGGAGAACCGCTTCCTGGAGGTCACCTACGCCAACGGTGACAAGGAGGTCCTGTACTTCAAGGACTTCAACTCCGGCGCGATGATCCAGAACATCGTGGACCGCGGCAAGAAGATGGCGATCAAGGAGTTCCTCACCTCCGGCAAGAAGGGGCTGCGCCTGCAGCACCTGCTCGACAGCTGCGTCGACGAGTTCCGCGAGAACGAGGACCTGCCCAACACCACCAACCCCGACGACTGGGCCCGCATCTCCGGCAAGAAGGGCGAGCGGATCGTCTACATCCGCACGCTGGTCTCCGGCGGCAAGGGCGCCGAGGCCGGCCGCTCCATCGAGACGGCGACCAACACCGGTCAGTACCTGTAAAAGATCGATCGAGACGCGGGCGGGGGGTCACCCTCCGCCCGCGTTCTCGTTGAACGGAAGTGACCAGCTCCGCTCCCGCACGCCTGGCCTGGCTCGACGCGCTGCGCGGATACGCCGCCCTGGTGGTCGTCCTCTTCCACCTCAGCCCCAAGGTGATCGGCACCGGCCCGCACCTGGCGATCTACCGCCACTTCGACGCCGGCAAGTACGGTGTCCTGCTCTTCTTCCTGGTCAGCGGCTATGTGATCCCGATGTCGCTGGAACGGCACGGCAGCCTGCGCCGCTTCTGGATCGGGCGGCTGTTCCGGATATATCCGGCCTACCTGGCGGCCATCGCGCTGGTGGCGATCCTGGCCGGGGCGGGCTGGCTCGCCTGGCCGGTCGCCCTGCGCCAGGAGACGTGGGCGAGCGTGCTCGCGCACGCCACGATGATGAACGACCTGGTCGGGCTGCGGGGCGCCGTCCGGGTCTTCTGGACCCTCTCGTACGAGATGGTCTTCTATCTGATCGTGTCGGGCCTGTTCGTCCTGCGGTGGCACCGCCGCAGCGCCTGGTGGGCCTCCGGGCTGGCGATCGTCGCGCTGGCCGGCGGCGCGGCGCTGCCCGACGACCTGCTCGGCGCCACGTTCGCCGACCGGCGGGCCACGGCGGCGGTGCTGCTGCTGGTCACGGGACTCAGCGTCCTCGCGTACCTGAAGGATCGTCTCGTGCCCGCGGCCGGCGTCGCCGGCATCGCCCTGGTGCTGCTGCCCGCCCTGAACGGTCATGCCACCAAGCAGAGCACCGTCATCGCGTCCTGGCAGGGCGTTCTGCTGTTGGCAGCGATGTTCGCCGGCACGGTGGTCTACCGGTGGCAGCATCGCCAGATCGGCGGCCGCGAGGCGGCCTTCGCGCTGACGGTGGTCGCGCTGGGCATGATCGGTGCGCATTGGACGCACCTGGGCACGAGCGCGGCGCTGCGACTGTGGCTGGCCACCGTCGGCGCGGTCACGGTTACGTTCCTTTTCGCGTACGCCATGAGAAATCGGACGGTGCCCCTCGTCTTCACGTGGCTGGGCCGGATCAGTTACTCGCTGTACCTGCTGCACGTGATCGGGCTCATGCTGCTGTCGCGCGTGCTCCCAGATCTCGGGACGCGCGGCTGGGAGTTCCGGGTTGCCGCAGGGCTCGCGTACGTTGCGGCATCGCTGGTGGTCGCCGGGATCGCGTACCGGATGGTGGAAAAGCCCGGCCAGCGACTGGGCCGGAAGATCGCCGCCCGGCTCGGCCCCCGCCCGGCCCCGGCGAGCTTGCTCGCCACCCAGCGTGCCGCGCCGGGCACGGGCAGGGGCGAGAACGAACGCGAAGCGTCTAGGCTCGATGCATGAGCAGCAGCGTGGCGCGCGGGATGGTGGTCGCATGAGCGTTCGACGGATCATGGGTACCGAGGTCGAGTACGGCATTTCGGTGCCCGGGCAGCCCGGCGCCAACCCGATGGTCACCTCCTCCCAGGTGGTCAACGCCTACGGCGCGCGTCCCGAGCTCAACCGCGGTGGACGCGCCCGCTGGGACTACGAGGAGGAGTCGCCGTTGCGCGACGCCCGGGGGTTCACCTACTCCGGCGCTGCCTATGACCCGGCCGACGCACTGGCGGACGAGGACCTGGGCCTCGCCAACGTGATACTGACCAACGGCGCCCGGCTCTACGTCGACCACGCCCACCCGGAGTACAGCACCCCCGAGTGCACCAACCCGCTCGACGTGGTCAAGTGGGACAAGGCCGGCGAGAAGGTGATGGCCGAGGCCTCCCGTCGCGCCGCCACGATCCCCGGCGCGCACCGCATCCAGCTGTACAAGAACAACACCGACAACAAGGGCGCATCGTACGGGTCGCACGAGAACTACCTGATGCGCCGCCAGACCCCGTTCGCCGACATCGTCGCGTACCTCACGCCGTTCTTCGTCACCCGGCAGATCTTCACCGGCGTCGGCCGGGTCGGCATCGGGCAGGACGGCTCCGGCGCCGGTTTCCAGATCTCCTCGCGGGCCGACTTCTTCGAGGTCGAGGTCGGTCTCGAGACCACGCTCAAGCGGCCGATCATCAACACCCGCGACGAGCCGCACGCCGACGCCGACAAGTACCGCCGGCTGCACGTCATCATCGGCGACGCGAACCTCTCCGAGATCGCGACGTACCTGAAGGTCGGCACCACCTCGCTGGTCCTGGCCATGATCGAGGAGAAGGTGTTCACCGGCGAGCTCGGCATCGCCGACCCGGTCAGCGAGCTCAAGTCGGTCAGCCACGACCCGGAGCTCAAGCACCTGATCCGGCTGCGCGACGGCCGCCGGCTCACCGCCCTCGACCTGCAGTGGGCGTACTACGAGCGGGCCCGCGCGTTCGTCGAGGACCGGGCCGGCGACGACGCCGACGACCAGACGCTCGACGTGCTCGACCGCTGGGAGGACGTGCTCGACAAGCTCGGCCGCGACCCGATGCTCTGCTCCGACACCCTCGACTGGGTCGCCAAGCTGCGCCTGCTCGACGGCTATCGCGAGCGGGAAGATCTGGGCTGGTCGTCGCCGAAGCTGCAGCTGGTCGACCTCCAGTACGCCGACGTGCGGCCGGAGAAGGGCCTCTATCACCGCCTGGTGGCCCGGGGCTCGATGAAGACCCTGCTGGAGCCGGCCGAGACGCAGCGGGCCATGTACGAGCCGCCGGAGGACACCCGGGCCTACTTCCGGGGCCGCTGCCTGGCGCAGTACGCGTCCGAAGTGGTCGCCGCGAGCTGGGACTCGGTGATTTTCGACGTCGGGCGCGAGTCGCTCGTCCGGGTGCCGATGATGGAGCCCGAGCGCGGCACCAAGAAGCACGTCGGGGCGCTGTTCGACAAGTGCGAGAGCGCGAAGGACCTGCTCGAGGTCATCACCAGCCGGTGACCAGCGAGATCGCCCCGCAGGGGCGCGGGTTCTCCGTGCCGTCCGTAGGACCAGGCGCCGGGAATTAGCTCAGTCCCCGCGGGGTGATTCGTCACAGGGTCGAGGTAGGTTTTTGGTACCCGATGTTGTGCGACTTCGGGTTGGCAAGAAGGGGGACATCCTATGGCAACGCGAGACACCGGCGGTCAGTCGCAGTCCGGCAAGAGCCGCAGCGCGGAAGAGGTCGAGGACGTCGCCGTCGAGGCCAACCCGGAGGTAGCCGAGCGCCACGCCGAGATCACCGAGGACGTCGACGACCTGCTCGACGAGATCGACTCCGTCCTGGAGGAGAACGCCGAGGAGTTCGTCCGGGGCTATGTGCAGAAGGGCGGCGAATAATCTCTTCTGTCCGACTTCTTGGTCGGGCCGGAGAGTTTCGCCCTGAGATGAATTCGTAGGGTCGCCCGGATCGGACAATCCGGGCGACTCGGGGGAAGTGCGGGTCGTCGTGCGCCGCATCGGGCAGGCTGGTCCTGGCCGTGCGCCGGCGTGGACGGCCCGCGTTCCGTTGACGCTCGAACACGTTGATCGCGATCATCGCACCGGCGGGGGAGAGCGGGATATTGTGCTTCAACCGCGACGGCGTCCCGGGGGTGTGGGCGCCGATGCGATCACGTATCTGAGAGGAACCACGTGACACAGGGCTTTGATCCATCCGGGCGGCTGCCGGATTTCTTCATGAACGCGGGGACGTCCTCCTTCACGCAGTTCCTGACCCACGCGTCACCCGAGCTGCTGCCGGGCCGCCGGCCGCTCCCGCCGGGCATGGCGGCCGACCTGGCGCCGCACGGCACCACGATCGTGGCCATCGCCACGGCCGAGGGCGTGGTCATGGCGGGCGACCGCCGGGCCACCATGGGCAACCTCATCGCCAGCCGCGACATCGAAAAGGTGCACCCGGCCGACTCGTACTCGCTGATCGGCATCGCCGGCACCGCCGGCATCGGCATCGAGCTGATGCGGCTGTTCCAGGTCGAGCTCGAGCACTACGAGAAGATCGAGGGCATCATGCTGTCCCTCGACGGCAAGGCCAACCGGCTGGCCGGCATGGTGCGGGGCAACCTCGGCGCGGCCATGCAGGGCCTCGCGGTGGTGCCGCTGTTCGCCGGCTTCGACCTGTCGCCGGTCGACCCGTCGCGCGCGGGCCGCATCTTCAGCTTCGACGTGGCCGGCGGGCTGTACGAGGAGACCGGGTACGACTCGATCGGCTCCGGCTCGCTGTTCGCCAAGTCCGCGCTCAAGAAGAAGTACCGCCCCGGCGTCAGCACGGCCGACGCGATCACGCTCGCGGTGGAGGCGCTGTACGACGCGGCCGACGACGACACCGCGACCGGCGGCCCCGACGTGTCCCGCAAGATCTATCCGGTGGTGATGACCGCGACCGCCGAGGGCACGCACCGGCTGTCGGAAGAGGAGATCACGGCGGTGGCCGAGCGGGTCGTGGCCGGCCGCATGGAGAACCCCGGCGGTTGAGTCCCGCCTCGATCACGCTTTCACCCGGGACCGAGAGGAAGTAGCCAGCCGTGGCCATGCAGTTCTACGCATCACCCGAGCAGGTCCAGCGCGACCGCTCGGAGTACGCCCGCAAGGGCATCGCCCGCGGCCGCTCCGCCGTGGTGCTGACGTACGAGGGCGGCGTCCTGATGGTCGCCGAGAACATCACCACCCTGCGCAAGATCAGCGAGATCTACGACAAGATCGGGTTCGCGGCGGTCGGGCGGTACAACGAGTTCGAGAACCTGCGCCGGGCCGGCGTGCGGATGGCCGACCTCAACGGTTACAGCTTCGACCGGCGCGACGTGACCGGGCGCGGCCTGGCCAACGCGTTCACCCAGACGCTGGGCGCGATCTTCTCCGAGACGCAGAAGCCGTACGAGGTGGAGATCTGCATCGCGCAGGTCGGCGCCACCCCCGAGGCCGACGAGCTGTACCGGATCACCTACGACGGCTCGGTCATGGACGAGCCCGGCTTCATGGCCATGGGCGGCCAGGCCGAGGCGATCTCCAACGTGCTGCGCGAGCGGCACGACACCGCGGCCGACCTGACCTCCGCCCTGGCCCTGGCGGCCGAGGCGCTGGGCAGCGTGGGCGGCGAGAACGGCCAGACCCGCACGCTCGAGGCCAAGCAGCTCGAGGTCGCGGTGCTCGACCGCCGGCGCAAGGGCCGGGCGTTCCGCCGGATCGCCGGCCCGGCGCTGACCACCCTGCTGGCCGGCAGCCACGACGTGGCGGAAAAGGACCTGGGCGGCGTGGACGCCGCCCCGCCCAACCCGGCCGAGGAGAAGCCGACGGTCTCGGCCGCGTCGGTCGACACCGAGGACGAGCCCACGGCGTCGGCGGCGCCCGAGGCTCCGGACGCCAAGAGGCCGGCAGCCAAGGCTCCGGCCACCAAGGCTCCGGACGCGAAGGCGCCGGACGCGAAGGCGCCGGACGACCCGGACGAGCCGGCCGACGACGTGAACGGCGACGGTTCCTGACGGCTCCGGCTTGGGACGGTTCCTGGCGGCTCCGGCTTGCTGGGCTCCGGCTTACTGGGAGCGCGTTCGGCATGGCGCGGGCCGGCTTTCCAGCCGGGCCGCGCCTTCGTTTGCACAGCTCCGCCGGCCTCGATCGCTGCCGGCCGGCACACCGTCCGATCGCCGAAGCCTTGGCACCGGTCCGGGCGTTACCGGGCAAGCTGCCTGCGCGGGATCGGTTGCCCGCCGCCATATCGAGGTATGGTGATTGTATGGCGGTGAAGAAGGTAACGGTGACGCTCCCCGAGGAACTGGTCGAGGCGCTCGGCTCGGCGGCCCACGAGGACGGTGTCCCGCTGTCGCGGCTGGTCGCCCGCGCGGCCGAGAGTGAGCTGCGGCGCCGCGTGGGTCGCCGGCTGGTGGCCGACTGGCAGGCCGAGCACGGCGCGTTCACGGTCGAGGAGATCGCGGCCGCGCGGGCGGAGATGGCTGCTGCCGACGCCGAGGCGTTCGACGTGTCCGGGCCTGCGGCGGCGTGAGCATCCCGTATGTGTACGACGCCGGCGTGCTGCTGGCGATCGACAGCAACGACCGGCGGATGTGGGTGATCCATCACCTCGCGGTGGAGGAAGGGCGGCGCCTTCTGGTCCCGTCGGTCGTCGTGGCGCAAGCGTGGCGTGACGCGCGCCGTCAGGTGCAGCTCGGCAGGTTTCTGCACAGCTGCGAGGTCGTTCCGGTCAGCCTGGAGGTGGCCAAGGCGGCCGGCGTGCTGTGCGGCAAGGCGGGCACCCGCGATGTCGTGGACGCCACCGTGGTCACGATCGCGCTGGCACACGGCGCGATCGTGTTCACCAGCGACCCGGACGACATCATTCACCTCGCAAGCACGGTGGGCACAAAGCCGGCCTTGGTGATTCGCCGGGTGTGACGCGGAAGGGTGTGTCAGCCGGGTAGGAGAGGGCGCCACCAGGACGGGTGGTCGGCGTACCAGCGGATGGTGTCGGCCAGGCCGGAGCTGAACTCGATGCGGGGGCGCCAGCCCAGCTCGCGCCGGATCTTGTCGTCGTCCAGGGCGTGGCGGTGGTCGTGGGGCTTGCCGTCGTCGAGCGGCTCGATGTGGTCCCCGGGCCGGCCCAGGTGCTCCAGGATCAGGCCGGCCAGGTCGCGGTCGGCCAGCTCGACGCTGCCGCCGATGTGGTAGACGTCGCCGGCGCGGCCCTTCAGCAGGGCCAGGGCGATGCCGTGGCAGTGGTCGTCGACGTGCAGCCAGTCGCGCACCCGGATGCCGTCGCCGGGCAGGCGGGCCGTGCGGCCGTCCAGCAGCTCGGTGACGAGGCGGGGGAGGGTCTCGGCGGGGTCCTGGTAGGGGCCGTAGGTGGCGCCGGCCCGGGTGACCACGACCGGCAGGCCGTACGTGCGGTGGTGGGCGAGCGCCATCAGGTCGGCGCCGGCCTGGGCCGCGGCGCCGGGGGTGGTGGGGGAGAGCGGGGAGCGCTCGGTCCAGGCGCCGTGGTCGATCGAGCCGTAGACCTCGTCGGTGGAGATGTGGACGAAGCGGGCGATGTCGCCGGACCGGGCCGCCGCCAGCAGGGCCTCGACGCCGGGGACGTCGGCGCCGGACCGGGTCGACGCGAAGTGCACGACCACGTCGTGGCCGCGCAGGGCGGGCCGGACCACCGCCGCGTCCGCGACGTCGGCGGGGACGAAATCCAGGCGCCCGCTCTCGGCCACGGGACCCAGGTTCGTGAAGCTTCCGGCGTACGCGAGCTTGTCCAGAACCGTGACCGACGCGCCCTGAAGGCCCGGCAGCCGGTCGGCGAGAATCGCTCGCACGAAGTGCGAGCCGACGAACCCGGCGCCACCGGTGACGAAAAGCCTCATCGCCAGGCGAGCTTACCCAGCGCATGATCGATTACACCCGATCCGGCGACCGGAGCTCTGACGCCCCGTGCCCGGGAATGCGCGAGTGGTGACTGCCAATGGGTGGCCGATGAGGCTAGTGTTTCGACATGGAACGGCGAATTTTCGGCCTCGAGACCGAGTACGGAGTCACGTGTACTTATCGGGGGCAGCGGCGGCTGTCGCCGGACGAGGTGGCCCGCTACCTGTTCCGCCGAGTGGTGTCGTGGGGGCGCAGCAGCAACGTGTTCCTTCGCAACGGCGCCCGTCTTTACCTCGATGTCGGTTCCCACCCCGAGTACGCGACCCCCGAGTGCGACTCCGTCACCGACCTGGTCGCCCACGACCGGGCCGGCGAGCGGATCCTGGAAGGCCTGCTCGTCGACGCCGAGAAGCGGCTGCACGACGAGGGCATCGCGGGCGAGATCTACCTGTTCAAGAACAACACCGACTCCGCCGGCAACTCGTACGGCTGCCACGAGAACTACCTGGTCTCCCGGCACGGCGAGTTCGGCCGGCTGGCCGACGTGCTCATCCCGTTCCTGGTCACCCGCCAGCTGATCTGCGGCGCCGGCAAGGTGCTGCAGACGCCGCGCGGCGCGGTCTTCTGCCTCTCCCAGCGCGCCGAGCACATCTGGGAGGGCGTCTCCAGCGCCACCACCCGGTCCCGCCCGATCATCAACACCCGCGACGAGCCGCACGCGGACGCCGAGCGTTACCGCCGGCTGCACGTGATCGTCGGCGACTCGAACATGAACGAGGTCACCACCCTGCTCAAGGTGGGCTCGGCCGACATCGTGCTGCGGATGATCGAGGCCGGCGTGGTGATGCGCGACCTGTCGCTGGAAAACCCGATCCGGGCGATCCGCGAGGTCAGCCACGACGTCACCGGCCGCCGCAAGATCCGCCTGGCCAACAACAAGGAGGTCTCGGCGCTGGAGATCCAGCAGGAATACCTGGCCAAGGCGACCGAGTTCGTCGAGCGGCGCGGCGGCGACCAGACCGCCAAGCGGGTTGTCGAGCTGTGGGGCCGGGTGCTCAACGCGATCGAGTCGGGCGACCTCGACCCGGTCTCCCGCGAGATCGACTGGGTGTCGAAGTACAAGCTGATCGAGCGCTACCAGGCCAAGCACGAGATCCCGATGTCGCACCCGCGGATCGCCCAGCTGGATCTGGCCTACCACGACGTGCGCCGGGGCCGCGGCCTCTACGCGCTGATGGAGAAGCGCAAGCAGGTCGACCGGGTGGCCAACGACCTGGAGATCTTCCAGGCCAAGGAGACGCCGCCGCAGACCACGCGGGCCCGGCTGCGGGGCGAGTTCATCAAGCACGCGCAGGAGAAGCGGCGCGACTTCACCGTCGACTGGGTGCACCTCAAGCTCAACGACCAGGCGCAGCGCACCGTCCTGTGCAAGGACCCGTTCCGGGCGTACGACGAGCGCGTGGAGCGGCTGATCGCCAGCATGTGATCAGCCACCGACGAGGCGGAGCCGGCCGGCTCAGCTACTCTGGTCGGCCTATGACGACCGAACCCGAGCGCACCGCCGAAGATGTCGCCTGGGGCCGGGTGCAGCGCAAACGCGACCGCATCCGGTCCGAGATCCGGCGTAACCGGGCAGGCGGCCACAAGGTCCCGACGTGGCTGCTGGCCGTGCTGCTCGGCGTCATCCTGCTCGGCTGGCTCTGGCTGGTGGCGATCTCGTAACAGCAGCGTGGCGGCGTGCCGGCGGGAGAGCGAGCGGCGGCTGCGACGTGAGCAGCGTGCCGGCGGGAGAGCGAGCGGCGGCTACGACGCCAGCAGCGTGCCGGCGGGAGAGCGAGCGGCGGCTACGACGCCAGCAGCGACGCGGCGTGCCGCCCGGCCGCGGCCGCGGTCAGGAAGTAGGCGTGGTCCTGGTCGAGGCCGCGGCTCATGGTGGACAGGCCGACCGGGCTCGCGCGGAGCGCGTCGTCGAGGCCCTCGGTGCGGACGCGGACCAGTCGGTGGCGGCCGGAGAGCGGCGCGAGCGCGGCGTCGATCTCGGCGGCCAGGTGGGGGTCGAGGCCGTCCGGCACCGGCAGGTCCGCGGGCAGCAAAGCGACTTTCCCGTACGCGGTGAGCGTGTGATGCGAGACGCCACGGTGCCGCGGCCGGCCGTCGCCGTCGGAGACCCGCAGCGAACCGACCGGGCGCCCGCCCAGCGTGGCCACCGCGTTGATCGCCTCGCCGAGGGCCACCCCGGAGAAGCCCCAGGTGGTGCCGGTGCCCAGGTTGCCCGGGCCCTGGCTGACGATCGCGATGTCGGCGCGCAGCACGTGCCGGGCGGCGAGCAGGCCGGTGTGCACGGTGCTCGCCTCGAGGTCGCCGCCGAAGGCCTGGCCGGTGGTGATCGTGCCGGCCAGGTGGTCGCGCAGGCCGTCCAGGGTGCGGCTGAACCACGCCGGTAGCGCTCCGCCGTCCGTCATGACGTACGCAATCATCGCCGTTGAATTGTCGGCGCGAATGCCGGCGACGATGGCCGGCAGGGCGGAGTGCAGATCGGCCGTGACCACCGGCATGCCGTCCAGCGAGTCGGCCGCCACCATCACCGCGCGATGCGGGGACGCTTCCTCGTCGACGCCGAGCCGGATCGCCTGCAGCGGCGTGTACCGGGCCTTGACCAGGTGGCCGTGGTCGCGATCGGTGCCGTCGTCGTCGGGATCCGGGGGCAAGCGGTCGGGAACGGCGACCACCAGCGCGTAGCCGCCGGTGCCCAGCCCCATGACCAGCGCACCGACGTTGAGCAGCACCCGGTCCTGTTCCTGCGGCTGACCGACCAGCTCCGGATAGGCGAGCGCGCGCACCACGCCGTCGCCGGTCGCCACCTCGAGCTCGATCGCGCCGTGCCACCTGCGGCGGATCGCCTGCACCGTCCCGGACCGCCAGCGCACCATGACCGGCGAATCTACTCGATGCCGCCGTCCAGGTGATGACGACCGGCCGCGCCCCGGGTCGGGTCGAGGAAGACGTACCGAATGCCGGGGTATCTGGCCCGCAGCCGCCGCTCGGCCTCGTCGGAGGCCGCCTCGATCTCGCCCCCGGTCACCTCGTCCTCGAAGTCGACCTTGGCGGCGACCAGGATGTCGCCCGGGCCGAGCTGCATGGTCAGCAGCGTCGGGACCGCCACCACGATCGGGATGTCGGCCAGGTCGGCGGCGATCTGGTTGTGGATCCGGCGCGGCACCGAGCGGCCCACCAGCAGCGACGCGTTGCTGCGCGCGAGGATCGCGGCGACCAGGAAGAGCAGGACGCCGATCGCGATCGAGCCGAGGCCGTCCCAGAGCTCGTCGCCGGTCATCTCGGTGAGCACCAGGCCCAGCGCGGCCAGGATCAGGCCGACCAGCGCGGCCGAGTCCTCGAAGTAGACCGCCTTGACCGTGGTGTCCGGGGTCAGGCGCAGGAAACGCGAGCGGGTGACGCCCCAGCGCCGCGACTCGCCGGCGACCTGGCGCTGGGCGCGCAGGAAGGACGTGCCCTCGGCGACGAACGAGATCCCCAGCACCACGTACGACCAGAGGAAGTCGCCGGACTTCTCGCCGGCCACGATCGACGTGATGCCGTGGTAGATGGAGAAGGCGGAACCGCCGACGAACGTGAACACGGCGGCGATGAACGCCCAGACGTAACTCTCCTTGCCGTACCCGAAGGGGTGTTCCTCATCGGCCGGCTGCCGGCCGCGGATCAGCGCCACATAGAGGAAGACCTCGGTGATCGTGTCGGCGAACGAGTGCGCCGCCTCGGAGAGCATGGCCGACGACCCGGAGAACAGGCCGGCCACCAGCTTGGCGAGCGCGATCGCCAGATTGGCCGCGCCGGCCAGGATGACCGTGCCGACGCTCTCGTTCCCGCCCTTCGCACCGTCGCCGGGAACGGGCAGTGGCTCGGCGCCGGCCAGGCCGGTAGGTTCGGACGTCACCGGATCATCCTTCCCCGCGCAGGTTACGAAATAACAGTGCGGGGCGGATGGCTGCTAGCGTTGCCTCTCGTGTCGCGCACCCGCACCGAGCGCCTGGTCAATCTCGTGATCTGCCTGCTGTCCACGCGACGGTTCCTGACCGCCGCGCAGATCGCCGCGACCGTGCCGGGTTACGAGCACGACCCCGAGGACCCGCGCGACCACGAGGCGTTCCAGCGCAAGTTCGAGCGGGACAAGGCCGAGCTGCGCGAGCTCGGCGTGCCGCTGGAGACGGGTACGGCCAGCGTCTTCGACCAGGAGCCGGGGTACCGGATCGCCCGCCGCGAGTATGCCCTGCCGGACATCATCCTCGCGCCCGACGAGGCCGCCGCGGTCGGCATCGCGGCCCGCCTCTGGCAGCACGCCGGGCTCGCCGCGGCCGCCTCCTCCGGCCTGGCCAAGCTGCGCGCCGCCGGCGTCGAGGTCGACCCGCAGGCCACCCTCGGCGTCGAGCCGGTGGTGACCGTCGACCCGGCGTTCGGCCCGCTGACCAACGCGGCCCGTGACCGTCGTGCGGTGACGTTCAGTTACCGGGTGCCCGAGGTGGACGAGCCCGCCACCCGCCGCCTCGAGCCCTGGGGCGTGGTCTGCTGGCGCGGCCGGTGGTACGTGGTCGGCCACGACCGGGACCGGAACGCCACCCGCTGCTTCCGCCTCTCCCGCATCGTCGGCAACGTGCGCCCGGTGGGCCGGCCGGGCGCGTTCACGCCGCCGGCGGGCGAGGACCTGATCAGCCACGTGGCCGGCTGGGACGGCCCGCACCAGTGGACCGGGCGGGCGTTCGTGGTGGCGCGCCCGGGCCGGGCCGCCGGGCTGCGCCGCTGGGCCGTCTCGACGCAGCCGGGACCGGCCGGGGACCGGCTCACGCTTCCCTACGCGGACGCCGAGCGGCTCGCCGCGACCCTCGCCGGCTACGGCCCGGACGTCTGCGTCGAGGGGCCGCCGGAGGTGCGCGACGCGGTGATCCAGCACCTCAAGGAGGTCATGGCCCGCCACGAGGGCGTGGTGGCCGCATGACCGCCCCGAAACCCTCGGTCGACCGGCTCGGCCGGCTGCTCAACCTCGTGCCCTACCTGCTCGCCCGCCCCGGGATCCTGATCTCCGAGGCGGCGGCCGATCTCGGCATCAGCGAGAAGCAGCTGCGCGAGGACCTCGAGCTGCTCTGGGTGTGCGGGCTGCCCGGGTACGGCCCCGGCGACCTGATCGACATGGCGCTCGACGGCGACCGGGTGACGATCAGCCACGACGCGGGCATCGACCGGCCGTTGCGGCTCAACCAGGACGAGGCGCTCGCGCTGGTGGTGGCGCTGCGGATGCTCGCCGAGACACCCGGCACCGGCACCCGCGACGTGATCGAGCGGGCCCTCGCCAAGATCGAGAGCGCGGCCGGCGACCTCGCCGACGCCCCGGTCGCGGTGAAGCTGCCGGCCAACGCCGAGAAGCTGGACAAGGTACGGGCGGCGGTCGAGGGCGGGCACGCGCTGCAAATGACCTATTACACGGCCGCCCGCGACGAGACCACCTCCCGGGTCGTGGATCCGATGCGGGTGCTCATGGTGGGCGGACGGGCGTACCTGGAGGCCTGGTGCCGGCGGGCCGAGGCGGTCCGGATGTTCCGGGTCGACCGGATCGACGCGTTCGCCGAGCTGGACGAGCCCTCGGCGCCGCCGCCCGACGCGGCGCCACAGGACGTGAGCGACGGCGTGTTCAAGCCCACCGACGACCTGCCGCTGATGACGCTGCGCATCGGCCGGCACAGCCGGTGGATCACCGAGTACTACCCGGTCGAGGAGATCCGCCGCTCGGAGTCCTCCGCCGAGTGGGTGGTGACCATGCGGATCACCGACCTGGGCTGGGCGCAGCGGCTGCTGCTCGGGCTCGGGCCGGACGTGACCGTGATCGGGCCGCCCGAGCTGCTCGAGCGGATCCGGCAGCAGGCCACGGCCGCGCTCGACCAGTACAGCTCGCCCAGCCGGTAGGGTGGCTGCCGTGCTGCTCTGGGTCTGGATCGCCGTGGTCGCGGTCGCGCTGGTCGTCCTGGTCGCCGCGGCGGCGCCGCTGCCGGGCAAGCTCGGTGGCCTGCGCCGGGCCGTGGCGAAGATGCAGCGCGCCCAGGCCGAGGCGGCCAAGCTCCAGGAGCGGCTGCTGCGCCTGCAGGAGACGGCCGCGCAGGTGGAGGCCAAGGTCCCGCATCGGAAGTAGCCTTTACAGATCTGGACCGGCGACGGTAGCGTGCGGCGTTCCTTCCCCGTTGTCCGGGACTTCGTGGGAATCCGGCCGGTCCCGTGGGCTACTTCACCAGAATTGCCACGTACGATGGACCCCGCACAACTTGATCCGACGACTGGAGTTCTCCCATGGGTGCCCTCAAGCCATGGCACATAGCCATCTTCGTGGTCGTGCTCGTGCTGCTGTTCGGCGCGAAGCGGCTTCCCGACGCGGCCCGGTCGCTCGGCCGTTCGCTGCGCATCATCAAGGCGGAGACCAAGGGCCTCATCGACGAGAACAGCAACGTCGCCGAGAAGGCCGAGCCCGAGTACCACCGCCAGCCGCTGCAGGGTGACGTGCAGCCGCCGCAGGCGCAGCAGGGCTACCAGCCGCCGCCCGCCCAGCCACAGGCGCAGCCGTACGTCGACCCGGTGCAGCGCACCAACGACCGCTGACCATCGGTCATGGCGCTGACCCTTCGCCGTCAGGGGCGGCCCAGCAAGTTCCAGCAGGCCGCCGACGGCTCGATGACGCTCATCGACCACATCCGGGAGCTTCGTAACCGGCTGTTCGTGGCCTCGCTCGGCCTCGTCGTGGGCCTGATCGTCGGCTTCATCCTGTCCAACTGGGTCTTCGACCTGCTCAAGGAGCCGTACTGCGCGCTGCCGTCGTCCTGGTCGACCCGCACCGACGGCACGCCGTACTGCGACTTCCTGGTCCTCGGCGTCGGCGACGGCCTGATCATCCGGCTCAAGATCGCGCTGTGGGTGGGCATCATCGTCGGCGCCCCGGTCTGGCTCTACCAGCTCTGGGCGTTCATCGCGCCCGGCCTGCACCGGCACGAGCGCAAGTGGGCGTACATCTTCGTCGCCATCGCGGCCCCGCTGTTCGTGACCGGCGCGGTGCTGGCCTACTTCGTCGTCGGCCACAGCCTCGCCTTCATCATGGAGGCGGGCGTCCTGGGCGAGCCGACGAAGCTTGAAGTCGGCAGTTATCTGGGCTTCGTCTCCAGCATGCTGATGCTCTTCGGGGCGGCGTTCGAGTTCCCGTTGATCTTGCTGATGCTGAACTTCACCGGCGTGGTCTCGGCCCGCCGGCTGCTCGGCTGGTGGCGGATCGTGATCTTCGTGTCGTTCGCGTTCGCCGCGGTCGCCACGCCCGATCCCGGACCGTTCGGCATGACGCTGCTCGCCGCCTGCATGGTGCTGCTCTACTTCATCGCGGTCGGCATCGGCTTCCTCAACGACCGGCGCAAGGGCCGCGGCAAGGAGATCTATGCCGACCTCGACGACGACACCATCTCGCCGCTCGAGGACGACCGGGTGCCGGTCGGCGCCTCCGACCCGATCGAGGCGCCCAGCCCGGTCGACGGACCGACTCCGGTGAGCAAACCGCTGCCGCTGGAGGGTCGTTTCGACGACATGACGTAGTAATGTCCCCCGCCATGACGAGCGGTGACATCGCGGTGCTGGCCAACCCCCGCGCGGGGCGTGGCCGGCACCGCGGTCTGCTTCCGGGGGTGGTGCGGCGGCTCGGGGCCGCCGGGCACGACGTACGGCTGCTGGAGGCGTCGACGGCGGAGGAGGCGGAGAAGGCCTGCCATCGGGCCGTCGGGGACGGCTGCGCCGCTCTGGTGGCCGTGGGCGGCGACGGGACGGTGCACCTCGCCCTGCAGGCGGCCGCCACGCGGTCCGTCGCGTTCGGCGTGGTGCCGGCCGGGACGGGCAACGACTTCGCCGCCGGGACCGGGGTGTCGCTCGATCCGCTGGCGGCGGCGTCCGCGATCGCTTCCGCCCTCGAGTCGTCGTCCGTCGTGCCGATCGACCTCGCCCGCGCGGTGGGAACCGACGGCGAGACGCGCTGGTTCGGGGCGGTGCTGGCGGCCGGGTTCGACGCGATCGTCAACGAGCGGGCCAACCGGATGCGCTGGCCGCGCGGCCCGCGGCGGTACGACGTGGCGATCTTCCTGGAGATGGTGCGGGTGCGCCCCCGGCTGTACGCCCTGGAGCTCGACGGGGTCGATCACGGCTTCGAGGGAACGCTGGTCGCGGTCGGCAATTGCCCCAGTTACGGGGGCGGTCTGCGGATCGTCCCGGCCGCCGACCCAGCGGACGGGCTGCTCGACATCGTCACCGCCCTGCCACTGACCCGGGCCGCGATGACCCGCCTCAAGCCGCGGCTGCGCCGGGGCACCCACGTGACCGACCCGCGGGTCCGGGCATACCGGGCGAAGCAGGTGCGCCTCCATTCGGACGGGATCATCGCGTACGCGGACGGCGAGCGGGTCGGCCCGCTCCCGCTCGAGATCACCTGCGTCCCCGGCGCGCTGCGGCTGCTGCGGTAGCGGTCCGGTTGCGGGGCGGGCCACGCGGTCAGAAATCTCCGCCGGGACCGAACCTGAGAGCATGTCGCTCAGTTCGCTCCGCTCGTTCAGTGGCGCCGCGTCGCTCGCCACCACCGCCTTCGACACCGCTCGCTCGACGCTGAAGGCGATGGCCGAGGCGGCCGTCCCGCCGCCCGGCTCCGACGCGGCCTCGGCGGAGACGGCCTCGGCGGAGACGTCGACGGGCGAGCGCAGGCACCAGGGCGCCACGGCGACGCCCACGGCCGCTGCTGTGACAAAGAGCGAGGCGGCAGACGTGACGCCCACCGAGAGGCGCAAGGCCGGCATCCGCAAGGGGCTCGCGCTGGACGCCTACGCCTGAGGCGTGGCGTGGCTCCGGCCCGGGTCCCGCCGCGATCCCGCCCAGCCCGCCGGGATCCCGCCCCGCCCTCCGCGATCCCGCCCCGCCCGCCGCGATCCCGCCCCGCCCGCCGCGATCCCGCCCCGCCCGCCGCGATCCCGCCCAGCCCGGCCGCCAGCGACGATCGCGGAGCGCGACCTTGATGAGGCTCGGTTCGGTCAGCGCCGGAAGTCTTCATCTTTGACTCCCTCGGCGCCCAGCCAACGAAATTTCCGGATAAGTCCATCGGGCCGCAGTCTCCACCGCGTCTCGCCATTCGGCACCCTGGGTGAGGTGCGTTGCGATCTTGATAAGTCGCAGTTCGAGGGAAGCGTTAGGTCTTCATCCTTCGGCACGCCGACGGGCCTTCCGCCTGAAATTCCCGATATGTCGCGTCCGATTCGACCCGGCTTCCCGCATCGTGATGTGCGCGTCCTGCCATTCGAGAAGTGCCACCGGAAGGCGGCGCGTCGTCTGACAGCCGTACCGGGATCCCCAAGCGTCATCAGCTTGAGTGGCGGCACCCGCCGCGACCACCCAGCTCGCCCGGCCATGGCAAGCCCCGCCGGCTACCGAAACCGCAGGCAGCCCCGCCGTGCGACGGCGACGCGCCGGTGGCAACCAGGTGGCCGATGGCCCAGCGCAGAACAAAGATCATTTCGGGCGCCGCCGCGGACCCCACCCTCCCTGGGGGAGCCCCCTCAGGTCATTGTCCACGAGAAAGATGGGTGTACGGGTGAGCGGGGGACGGAGGCTGTGGACGACTCGAGTTTGTGGAAAACGCTCGGGCGGCGGCGGAATGTGCTACGCGCCGCAGCCGGCCAGGGCCAGCGCCGCGGTGAGGCCGTTCGGGTGGCCGGGCTCGGAGGCGGGCAGGACCAGGGCCGCGCAGCCCGCCTGCACCGCGCCGGCGTCGGCGGGGGAGTCGCCGACCATCAAGGTGCGCTCGGGGTCGGCGCCGAGCATGCCGCAGGCGCGCAGGAAGATCGCCGGGTCGGGCTTGGTGCGGCCGAGCTCGTAGCTCAGCGCGTACGCGTCGATCAGCGCGTCGAAGCCCCAGGCGTCGAAGTGGGGGCGGATGTCGAAGCCGATGTTGCTGACCACCGCCACCTTGATGCCGGCGTCGTGCAGGGTGCGCAGCGTGGGCTCGGTGTCGGCGTAAGGGAGCCAGCCCTCCGGGCCCAGCAGGCGGTCGTACAGGGCGTCCGCCAAGCCTTCCACGTCGGTGGCGACGGTGGCGGCCAGGCCGGTGTACGCGGCGCGGTGGCTGTGGGCGTACAGATCACGGTCGGCCCAATGCTCCGCCAGGTGGGGCGGCACCCGGGCCGGAAGCGGCCCGCCGGCGCGGCCGGCCATCACCAAGCGGTCGGCGAGCATCGTGGCCCGGCCCCGGTCGAGCTCGTGGCCGCAGGCCACGGCGGCCGCCTGAACCCACTGGATCGGATCCTCCACCTGGGCCAGCGTGCCGTGGAAATCGAACAGCACGGCGTCGACCTGGCGGGACGGCCGATGGGGAGGATGATCGGTCGATTCCACGGCTTCCGGCACGGAAGCACGATACCCACCCGGTCCGGGACAGTGGGACGCCACCGCCGGTGCTGCGAGTTGTCACACCCAGGAAGTAGCGTTGTCGGCATGACAAGTCCCGCCGAGCGGTATGCCCAATCCAAAAGGCGGGCGGCGTTCCCGGCGCTCGAGGATTTCATGGTCGACGTCGGGTTCGACCTCGACGACTTCCAGCGCTCGGCCTGCGAGTCGCTCGAGCGCGGCAGCGGCGTACTGGTGTGCGCGCCGACCGGCGCCGGCAAGACGGTGGTGGGCGAGTTCGCCGTGCACCTCGCGCTGCGGGCCGGCGAGCGCAAGTGCTTCTACACCACGCCGATCAAGGCGCTGTCCAACCAGAAGTATCACGACCTGGTCGAGCGCTACGGCCCCGACAAGGTCGGCCTGCTGACCGGCGACAACGCGATCAACGGCGACGCCCCGGTGGTGGTGATGACCACCGAGGTCCTGCGCAACATGCTCTATTCCGGCTCGGCCGCGCTCAAGGGCCTGGCCTACGTGGTGATGGACGAGGTCCACTACCTGGCCGACCGGTTCCGCGGCGCGGTCTGGGAGGAGGTGATCATCCACCTCCCGGCGTCGGTGACCCTGGTCTCGCTGTCCGCGACGGTCAGCAATTACGAGGAGTTCGCCGACTGGCTGGTCACCGTGCGCGGCGAGACCGAGGTGGTGGTCAGCGAGCACCGGCCGGTCCCCCTGTGGCAGCACATGCTGGTCGGCCGGCGCATGTTCGACCTGTTCCACGACGCCGACGCGGCCAAGAAGCACGACGTGCACCCCGAGCTGCTGCGCTACACGCGCGAGATGGATCGCCGGCTCGAGCTCACCGACCGGGCGCACGGGCCGGGCTATCGCGGGCGCTCCCGCCGCTGGCAGCCGCCGCCGCGGCCCGAGGTGGTCGACCGGCTCGAGCGGTCCGGCCTGCTCCCGGCGATCCTGTTCATCTTCAGCCGGGCCGGCTGCGACGCGGCCGTGCAGCAGTGCCTGGCGGCGGGGCTGCGGCTGACCGACTCCGAGGAGCGCGCCGAGATCCGCCGCATCGCCGACGCCAAGGTGGCCGGCATCCCGCGGGAGGATCTGTCGGTCCTGGGCTACTGGGAGTGGCTCGACGGCCTCGAGCGGGGCGTCGCCGCGCACCACGCCGGCATGCTGCCCGCCTTCAAGGAGGCGGTCGAGGAGTGCTTCGTGCAGGGCCTGGTGAAGGCGGTGTTCGCGACCGAGACGCTGGCCCTGGGCATCAACATGCCGGCCCGCTGCGTGGTGCTCGAGCGGCTGGTCAAGTTCAACGGCGAGGCGCACGTCGATCTGACCCCGGGGGAGTACACCCAGCTCACCGGTCGGGCCGGGCGCCGCGGCATCGACGTCGAGGGCCACGCGGTCGTGCTGTGGAGCCCCGAGGTCGACCCGCGCCACGTGGCGGGGCTCGCGTCCACGCGTACGTATCCGTTGCGCTCCTCGTTCCGCCCGTCCTACAACATGGCGGTCAACCTGGTCGGCACGGTCGGCGCCGAGAAGGCCCGCGACCTGCTCGAGTCGTCGTTCGCCCAGTTCCAGGCCGACCGCTCGGTGGTCGGACTGGCCCGGCAGGTGCAGCGCAACGTCGACACCATCCAGGCGTACGGGAACGACGCCGCCTGCCACCACGGCGACTTCGACGAGTACTTCGGGATCCGGGTGGCCATCGCCGACCGGGAGCGCGCGCTCGCCCGGCAGGGCGCCAACCAGCGGCGGGCCGCGGCAGTGTCCTCGCTGGAGCGGCTGCGGGTGGGCGACATCATCCGGGTGCCGCAGGGGCGGCGGGCCGGGCTGGCGGTCGTCCTCGAGGCGCCCGCCGGGGGCTTCGGCGAGCCGCGGCCGCTCGTGCTGACCCAGGACAGGTGGGCCGGGCGGGTCAGTCCGGCCGACTTCCCGGGCGAGGTCCAGGTGCTCGAGCGCCTGCGCGTACCCAAGCACTTCAACCACCGCAACCCGTCGGCCCGCCGCGACCTGGCCGCCCAGATCTCCGCGACCGGCCTCGAGCGGCACGGCGGCGGCCGGCGCGGGCGCCGCGGCGGCGGCGTCAACACCGGCGAGGACGCCGAGATCGCGCTGCTCAAGGTGCGACTGCGGCAGCACCCCTGCCACGCCTGCCCCGAGCGCGAGGAGCACGCCCGCTGGGCCGAGCGGCGGCACCGGCTGCAGCGCGACACCGACGCCCTGCGCGACCGGGTGGCGGGGCGCACGGGATCGCTGGCCCGCACGTTCGACCAGGTGTGCGCGGTGCTGGGCGAGCGCGGATATTTGTCGCCCGATGGCGAGGTCACCGAGGCGGGGCGCATGCTCGGCCGCATCTGGTCCGAGGCCGACCTGCTGGTCGCCGAGTGCCTGCGGCAGGGCGTCTGGGAGGGCCTCGAGCCCGACGAGCTGGCCGCGGCCGTCTCGATGGTGCTCTACGAGTCGCGGCGCGAGGGTGACGACCGCGCCTCGGTGCCGAAGGGTCCGATCACCGCGGCCGTCGACGCCTGCACCAAGCTGTGGGGCGAGATCGCCGCCGACGAGGCCGACCGCGGGCTGAGCCTGACCCGCGAGCCCGACCCCGGGTTCGTGTGGCCGATGTACCGGTGGGCCCGCGGCGAGCCGCTGGCCCGGGTGCTGGCGAGCGGCCACAACTACGACGCCGACATGCCGGCGGGCGACTTCGTGCGCTGGGCGCGCCAGGTGCTCGACCTGCTCGGCCAGGTCAAGGAGGCGCCGGCGTCGTCGACCGGCGTGCGCGACACGGCCCGCAAGGCGATCGCCGCGGTCAACCGGGGGGTGCTGGCTTATCAGGGCGAGCTCTGACATCACCGGGACAAAGCGTGGGGAGAGCCACGTTGGCTGATCGACGACCGCCACGGACCGTGACGGGGGAGCGGGCCACGCTGGTCGGGCTCCTGCAGTTCCAGCGGGAATCGCTGGTGCGCAAGGTGACCGGGGTCGACGACGAGACCGCGCGCCGGTCGCCGGTGGGCAGTGGTACCAGCCTGCTGTGGCTGGTCAAACACCTGACGTGGGCCGAGCTGTCCTGGTTTCTGGTGCGCTTCGCGGGCGAGGACGTCACGCTCCCGGACGAGGAGGTCCGGGAGGGCGACACCTTGCGCGCGGCGATTGACGCGTACGAGGCCGCATGGCAGCGCGTCGCGCACGTGCTCGTGGAGGGCGACCTCGAGGCGATGCTGGCGCGCGACGACGGGCAGCCGCGCTGCAATCTGCGGTTCGTCATCGGGCACATGCTGGAGGAGACGGCTCGGCACGCGGGGCACGCCGACATCCTGCGCGAGCTCATCGACGGCTCGACCGGGCGCTAGCCAGGCTCCGGCCGGCCGACGATGCCGCGGGGATCGCCGAGGGGCGCCGGTACTGCGCGCCCCTCGGCGACGGGATCAGGCGCCGATGCGGCCGAACCGGACTTCCCGGGGGCTCCAGATCTTGGCCAGGCGGACGCGGTCACCCGGTTTCGGGGCGTGCCAGACGCGACCGGCGCCGGCGAAGACGCCGACGTGGTAGGCGCTGCGACCGTGTACCCAGAAGACCAGGTCGCCGGGGCGGGCGGTGGCGCGGCTGACCGGGCGGGCGGCGCGGTACTGGGCGTTCGAGGTGCGGGGCAGGCGGATGTGGGCGGCGCGGTAGGCGTAGCCGGACAGGCCGGAGCAGTCGAACGCGCGGGGACCGGCGGCGCCGTGGCGGTAGGGCTTGCCCTTCTGGGCGCCGGCCGCCGCGACGATGACCCTGCCCCGCAGCAACGCGGCCTGCGCGGCCGACAGCGACGTCGCGCGGGAGAGCGACGCCGCGCGGGAGAGCGACGCCGCGCGGGAGAGCGACGCCGCGCGGGAGAGCGACGCCGCGCGGGAGAGCGACGCCGCGCGGGAGAGCGACGCCGCGCGGGAGAGCGACGCC